>JBIIZR010000094.1:0-5195 GCA_044346185.1 Candidatus Planktophila sp. | reverse complement strand
CACGATTTATGCCGGAAACGGAATGATGTGGGAGGCCAACTCAAAGGGCAAAGGCCTGCTTTATTCAAACATGTACAGCATCAAGGGTTTGATGCCATTTGGTGGCCGCGTCTAGTTCAGCACTACTCTTAAGCCATGACTACAGCGGTCCCAGCGGTTCGGAATGCTGTACGCACATGGCTTGAAAACTTCGAAGCGGGCGACACAATTCTTGTTGCAGTTTCTGGTGGTGCAGATTCTTTGGCGTTGGCACACGCACTTTCAATTGAATCAAAAGAGTTTGTTCTCTCGATTATCGGCGTGACCATTGATCATCAACTTCAAGAACAATCTGGCACACAAGCTGAAAAAGTTAAATCTCAATTAAATGCGTTTGGCGTGGATTGCATCATTAAGAAAGTTACGGTTAATCTTAAAGATGGCCTAGAAGCATCAGCTCGTAAATCTCGATATGAAGGTTTGCAAGAAGTTGCGAAAGAACAAAACGCGGTCGCAGTTTTTCTAGGACACACACGTGACGATCAAGCTGAAACTGTTTTACTGGGATTAGCTCGCGGATCCGGAACACGCTCTCTTTCCGGAATGGCTCACCACAATGAGCTCTACATTCGACCACTACTTGAAATTACCCGCATTCAAAATGAAAAGTATTGCGAAGAAATGAAGTTGCAATTTTGGAATGACCCTCACAATCAGAACCCAGAGTTTTCAAGAGTTCGAGTTCGAAACGTTGCATTACCAATTCTCGAAAAAAGCATCGGTCCTGGAATTTCAGAAGCATTGGCTCGTAGCGCTCATCTTTTGCGTGATGATGCTGACGCTCTCGATCATTGGGCTAAACGCGAAGAGATTCATTTAGACCTTGCAGATTTAGATTGCACCTATCTAGCAGAACTGCCTCGCGCCATCCGAACTCGAATCATCAGAGCTGCGGTGCATGCCGCCGGTGCCCCGACCGGGACGCTCAACATGGAGCATGTGAGCGCGGTTGAGGCGCTCATTTGTGCGTGGAACGGCCAAGGTGCGCTCAATTTGCCGGGCGGTGTGAAGGTTGAGCGGATTTCGGGCAGACTTTCGCTCTTACAGCACCGACCTTAGGGAGAACCGTGGACTTAGAAGCAGTCAAGGGCGATATCGAACGCGTAGTCGTAACCGAAGCGCAGTTGCAAGCACGACTTAAGGAGCTTGCAGCTCAGGTCGAAAAAGATTACGAAGGTAAAGATTTGCTGCTTGTCGGAGTTCTTAAGGGTGCAGTGATGGCGGTTGCGGATTTTTCACGCGCATTACAACGTCACATCGATATGGATTGGATGGCGGTTTCGTCATACGGATCTGGAACAAAATCCAGTGGAGTCGTTCGAATTCTTAAAGATCTTGATCGCGATATCTCCGGAAGAAATGTTTTGATTATCGAAGACATTGTTGATTCAGGCTTAACGCTTTCTTGGCTCAAGGCTAACCTTGAATCACGTGGAGTCGGATCAGTAGAAATTCTCTCAATTCTACGTAAGCCAGAGGCAGCCAAAGTCGAAGTTGATGTGAAGTACGTTGGCTTTGATATTCCAAAAGACTTTGTAATTGGTTACGGCCTTGATTTTGATGAAAAGTATCGCAACCTTCCATTTATCGCTGTGCTTGCTAAGCACATGTACGAATAGTTTCTGGAGTCCCCAAAGATGTCACAAGCACAAAAGCCGAAGAAGCAAGTCAAGAAGAGTTTCTCAGGTAAGCAACCTGCCAAGAAAGCTCCAACAAAAAGTCAAAGACTTTTTCGCGGCCCCCTTTTCTGGATTGTTGCTGCGATTTTTGCTGTCACAGTGTTTGGACAGATATCTTCAGCCGGGAACAAGTACACACAGATTGAAACTTCACAGGCCTTGGATGCGATTTCAAAGGCTCAAGTTCAATCAGCAGAGCTTGTTGATAAAGATCAAAAGATTCGCTTAATCCTTAACCCTGGCAGCACCATTAAGGGCTCATCAAAGGTTGAAGCCTTTTATGTTGCTCGTCAGGAGCCAACAATTGTTGATGCATTAACTGGCAATCCACCTCCAAAGGGTTGGAATGTAAAGGTACCTTCTCAATCAATTCTTGTTTCATTCCTATTCTCAATCGTTCCATTTTTGTTGATTGGTCTTTTGTTCTTCTGGTTCATGAGCCAAGCACAAGGGGGAAATAAGGTTTTCCAATTTGGAAAGTCACGTGCAAAACTTCAGAATCCTGATGTACCTAAAACGACTTTCAAGGATGTTGCGGGCGCTGATGAAGCACTTGCCGAACTAGATGAGATCAAAGACTTTTTGGCTAAACCAGAAAAGTACACACCGCTGGGTGCGAAAATTCCAAAGGGAGTTTTGTTGTTTGGTCCTCCGGGAACTGGAAAAACTCTTCTTGCTCGCGCGGTAGCTGGCGAAGCCGGAGTTCCTTTTTATTCAATCTCTGGTTCTGATTTTGTCGAAATGTTTGTTGGTGTTGGTGCAGCACGAGTGCGTGATCTTTTCAATCAAGCGAAAGAGAACTCACCTGCAATTGTTTTCATCGACGAAATTGATGCAGTTGGTCGCCAACGTGGTGCTGGTATGGGTGGCGGTCACGATGAGCGCGAGCAGACCCTTAACCAACTTCTTGTCGAAATGGATGGCTTTGAAGAGAACTCACAAGTTATCTTGATTGCTGCTACAAATCGTCCTGATGTTTTGGATCCTGCATTGTTACGTCCGGGTCGTTTTGATCGTCAGATTGCAGTTGATCGTCCCGATCTAAAAGGTCGAGAAGCGATTTTGCAGGTTCACGCTAAGGGCAAGCCATTAAGTGATGATGTAAAGCTAGTTGATTACGCACGTCGTACACCTGGCTTTACTGGTGCAGATCTTGCAAATGTTCTCAATGAAGCGGCACTTCTTTCTGCCAGAGATGACAAGCCAACAATTGGCAACCTTGAATTAGATGAAGCGATTGATCGTGTTATGGCTGGTCCACAACGTAGATCTCGCTTGATGAATGATGATGAACGTCGAGTTACGGCATATCATGAAGCAGGTCACGCATTAGTTGCACATGCTTTGCCTCATACCGATCCTGTTCACAAGGTCACGATCATGCCGCGAGGACGCGCACTTGGTTACACAATGGTTTTGCCTGATGAAGATAAGTATTCAACTACTCGCAATCAACTTCTTGATCAACTGGCGTACTCGCTAGGTGGTCGTGCCGCTGAAGAGTTAATTTTCCATGACCCTTCAACTGGTGCATCAAATGACATTGAAAAAGCAACCGCGCTTGCTCGTGCCATGGTGACTCAATACGGAATGACTGAATCAATTGGAGCAATCAAACTTGGAGGTGGTTCGACCGAACCATTCTTAGGTCGAGATTATGGCCACCAACGCGACTACAGTGAAGATATTGCTGCAGTTGTCGATCGCGAGATTCGTACTCTGATTGAAAATGCCCACCAAGAAGCTTTTGATATCTTGGTTGCCAATCGAAAGATTTTGGATGAAATGGTTGTAGAGCTTCTTGAAAAAGAAACACTTAATAAAGAAGAGATTGCTCAAATATTTAAGAAGGTTAAGTTAGTTACGAAGCGTCCAGCGTGGACAGGTTCAGCGACTCGCATTCCTTCGGAACAACCACCGGTTGATATTCCAGAGCGCCTCGTTGTAGATCCACCTGTAGAGGAAAAGAAGAAGCCTGTCCGCCGCAAGAAGGCCGCAAGTGACGGTAAATAAAGTCACCGTCAGCGATGGTCGCGCTTCTGGTCCGTACGATCAGGAACGTGCTGAAAAGGCTATCCGCGAGCTACTTTTAGCTCTGGGGGAAGATCCAGATCGTGAAGGATTAAAGGAAACTCCGGCACGAGTTGCCCGTGCAATGAAGGAAAACTTTGAAGGTCTATGGCAATCACCTGAAGATGTTTTAACAACAACTTTTGATATTGGGCATGAAGAGCTTGTAATTGTTCGTGACATCGAAGTCTTTTCACATTGCGAGCATCACTTAACACCTTTCCATGGTGTTGCACATATTGGTTATATCCCACGTGGAAAAATCACTGGACTTTCAAAGCTTGCCCGCTTAGTAGATATGTATGCAAAGCGTCCTCAGGTTCAAGAGCGTTTAACAACTCAAATTGCAGATGCAATGGTCAATATATTGGACCCACTGGGAGTAATTGTCATTATTGATTGTGAACACTTATGCATGTCGATGCGCGGAGTTAAGAAATCACATGCACGAACAACTACATCTGCAGTTCGTGGAGCCTTAAACAATCCTGCTACACGCGCAGAAGCAATTTCACTAATCACTAAGAGCTAATCACATGTTAGTGATGGGCATTTTGAATGTAACTCCTGATTCGTTTGCCGACGGTGGTAGACACAATGATTTCGTTGCTGCGATCTCACGTGGCTTAGAAATGATTGCCGAAGGTGTCGACATCATCGATATTGGAGGTGAGTCGACACGCCCAGGCGCAGATCGGGTAAGTGAAGAAGAAGAGATTTCTAGAACGATTCCAGTAATTACTGAATTAGCCAAGCACGGGGCAACAATCAGCATTGACACTATGAGAGCAAGCACGGCAGCGACTGCAATTAATGCCGGTGCAACAATTATCAACGATGTCAGCGGGGGATTGGCCGATAACACGATGTTACAAACTGCAGCTCGCCTGCAAGTTCCATACATTGCAATGCACTGGCGTGGACAGTCGAAAGATATGAATTCCAAAGCTGTTTACGGGGATGTTGTTAATGAGGTTATTGCAGAGCTCAATGAGCGAATTGATGCTGCATTAGATGCAGGCATTGATAAAGATAAGTTGATCATCGATCCCGGCATTGGCTTTGCAAAGGATGCCGAACATAACTGGGCGATTATTGATTCGATAGATCGTTTTGTGGCTATGGGTTATCCAGTTTTAGTTGGGGCATCTCGAAAGCGTTTCTTGGGTGGAGAATCACCTGATGAACGAGAGCAGGCAACAATCGAACTGACCAAGAGACTTGGCGCAACTGGCATATGGGCGGTTAGAGTTCATAGTGTGAAGCCAAATAAGGAGGTGCTCAGCTCATGAAGGATCAAATTGTTTTAACCGGAATTCATGGCTTTGGGTATCACGGTGTCTTTGATCATGAAAGAAAAGATGGACAAGATTTTTTCGTGGATTTAACTTTAAGCGTAGATCTAAC
>JBIIZR010000051.1:0-5206 GCA_044346185.1 Candidatus Planktophila sp. | reverse complement strand
GATCGTGTTGCAGAAAGCTTAAAGCTTGCACTTCATTACGGACTTCAGATTCGCGAAGCACACCGTGCCGAAGTTGAAGGCATCTCACCAAATAGCCAAGGAATTATTCTTGCGATCAAACCTTTCCAGTATTCAAGCTTTGAAGAAATTATGGAACGCGCAAAGCACCCATCATTGATCGTTGCTTTAGATGGTGTTACAGATCCTCGTAACCTGGGAGCAATTATTCGTTCCGCTGCAGCTTTTGGTGCAGCAGGTGTGATCATGACTGAACGTCGCGCTGCAACAATGACGGCATCGGCTTGGAAATCATCAGCTGGTGCTGCTGCACGTTTGCCGATCGCACAGATTACAAATCTTGCTCGCACAATCGATGCAGCCAAGAAGGCCGGAATGTTTGTTGTTGGTCTAGATGGTGAATCTGATGAGGTTATTAGCAACATGAAGGTTGCGACAGAGCCTTTGATGGTTATCGTTGGATCTGAAGGCAAGGGTCTTGCACGATTGACTAAAGAAAAATGTGATCTTGTAATCTCAATTCCAATTAGCGCTTCAACTGAATCTCTCAATGCAAGCGTTGCGACCTCGATTGCGCTGTTCCATATAGATCAACAGCGCCGCACAAAGTAGGTAAAAGCCTTGAAATACAACCGTTTTATCGCAATTGGTGACTCATTCACCGAAGGTATGTGCGATGAGAAAAAATACGGCCAATACCGTGGCTGGGCAGATCGCGTAGCCGATGTTATGGCCGAAGCTCAACCTGGTTTCCAGTATGCAAATCTTTCTATCCGCGGAAAATTGCTGAAGCAAGTTATTGATGAACAGTTAGATGCAGCAATTGCTCAAGTTGTAGACAAGACAACACTGGTTTCATTTCATGCAGGTGCCAATGATGTTATTCGCCCTAAGTACAACCCCAATGTAGTTTTACCTCTATACGCCGAGGCTGCCCGCAAATTAGCAGCATCAGGTGCCACGGTTATGTTGTTTACCGTGCTTGAAGACAGTGGCAGCGAAGGACGCTTAGCCGAAAGCTGGAAAGCACGTTTCAAAGATTTCAACGAGAACATTCGCGCAGTTGCAGATGAAATCGGTGCGATCCTGTGCGATGCAAATGAAGAGGCAGCGTTTAAAGATCCACGCTTCTTAGCTTTTGATCGTTTGCACTTAAACCCAATGGGACATGATCGTGTTGCGCAAGCGGTTTTAGAAACTATTGAACTTCCATTTGATCCTTCATGGCGTAGACCCTTAGCGCCAGCTGAACCAACACATAAGTTTGTTAAAGCCGCAGTTACTGTGGTGTGGTTTGCGACTTTTGCGTTGCCATGGATGTGGCGACGTGTACGTGGCAAATCATCAGGTGATGGTCGTACCTGTAAATACCCAACAGCAATTAACTGGCCGCTAACTCATTTAGACCAAGCCAATTAAATTTGGGTTACTGTCCACTCCCACGTGTGCACACCAGTTTTAATCAGGTACTTATCTAAAGTATCCGGACCACATGATGCGGTTCCAACGCCGCGGTGCGCAGCATCGATATGAACCACCGTGTTTCCACATGGCACAACTTCAACATCGTGCGTGAAATCAGCTAAATCTGCATCTCTGTTAGGGGTCACAGACACCTGGGCAGGCTTACCCATTACAAAGCGAAGCCCGTTTCCTTGAGCATTTACCAGCTCAAACCAACGAACGGCTGTGTGTCCACCATTTTCTTGTGGTCGAACATAAGGAATGTACTGAGCTGCAACAGTTGAAACGTAGCGACCAATACGTCCGATCTTGCGATCAGAATAGGTTTCATGAGCGCCTGTTCCGAAGTAAACAAGTTCATTTAATGAACCATCTAATTCAAATAACGTTCCCACGCGAGCCAAGTCAGCAAATGCCTTAGGGACCGTTACAGATTCCTTAACATTAAAGCCACCAACAACTGGTGTGATTATTTGTGTGTGCTTGAAAGAAACACCTGTGCTGGTTTCCCACGTATTGCTGACCTTGATAGATGAAGGTGTTTGTCGGACAACACAATCAGTTCGTGAAATCTCGCGAACACCGTAGCGCTCCCATTGAGCAGCAATGTGTCCGATACGATCGTTATCAGTTGGTGCACGCCACAATGAAACTGATGGTGCAACGATTCCATACGGCAAAATGATTTGTCCGTGCTCATCAACAACATCACCAAGCTCTTTTGCCTTCTTTGCAGGTGCAAGTGGTTGTGAAGGTAATGCGATTTGGCTCCAGCTAACTTCAGACATTGGTAGCGCCCAAGGCGTACTTGCAATGCGAACTAGTGAGAAGTTAACAAAACGTTCTCCACGAGAAGTGCCTTTAGCCAGCTTCTTTGAACTGACCTTAAAGTTCGCGCTCTTACGAGGTGCAACCTTTGGTAATTTCACAACTCCGCTATCAAGAATTTCTCCATCGCAGGTGATGTTCCACTGCAACTGGTATTCAGCAAGATCCTTGAAGAAGTGCTTATTTAGAATCTTGAATTGACCGGTTGCCGCCTTAACCCCGGTAATGACTACAGGGGCCGCAAGTGCCTTAAATTCATGCATTGCAGGCTTAGCTGTGCGATCTGGGAAGACCATTCCATCGCAGCAGAAGTTGCCATCATGCTTTTCTTCACCGTAATCGCCACCGTAAGCGTTGCGCTTAGTGCCATCTGCAAGAGTTTGAACAGGACCGTGATCCCACATCTCCCAGATAAATCCACCTTGCAAACCGCGAGTTGATTCAATTGCTTCCCAGTATTCAGCCAAAGTTCCATTGCTATTTCCCATTGCATGCGAGTACTCGCACATGATTAATGGACGATCCGCTTTCGGAGACTTTGCGTATTCTTTAATCGCGTTGATTGATGGGTACATAGGAACAATCACATCGGTTAATGAATGACTTCCCATCCAGTTACCGCGGATCCCGCCTTCGTAATGCAATGGACGCGATGGATCAAAGCTACGAGCAAAGGCTGCAGCAGCTTCATGGTTGCTACCTGCGCCTGATTCATTGCCAAGTGACCACATAACAACTGATGGATGGTGAATGTCGCGCTGCACCATTCGACCTATGCGATCAACAAATGCGGTTAAGTAACGAGTGTCATTACATAAAGAATTAATAAATGCATGAGATTCGATATTTGCTTCGCCAACTACATAGAAACCAAGCTCGTCGCATAGATCCAGAAAAGCTGCATCGTTGGGGTAATGCGAAGTACGAACCGCGTTGAAGTTCCAGCGCTTTAGTTCGAGCAAATCTTGACGCATGTCATCACGAGTAAGTGCGCGACCTGTAAATCTATTGAAATCGTGTCGGTTAATTCCGTAGAAAATAATCGGTTGACCATTGACTAAGAAATCCTGGCCCTTGATAACGATGGAACGAAAACCAATTCGCTGCTGAGAAACTTCAATCACAACACCTTCTGGGTTACGAAGTTCAATATCTAAGGTGTACAAATTAGGCTCTTCAGCCGACCAAGCCTTGATTTTTGCCAGTTTGGTGCTTAATTCAACTTGGCCCTGCGGCGGCGGCTCCATGATTGAAACCGCTTGTTGAGCGGACTTAGGAAGATTTCCATTCCAGAACTTTGCATGGAAGAAATCACGAGCGGCGATAGCAACTTCTTCTGGTGTTTCCGTCCAGATCGGTGGCACAAATGTTTTTAAGGTGTGAGAAAGAACTGCGCTCTTTTGCTTGGCAAGTTCACGGATGCTCAAATGTAATGAGTAACCATCAGTTGGTTCATTATCAATAGATGAAATATGTGCACGAACATTTAATGTTCCAGTTGCCAAGTCTTTTTCTAACCCTGCTGTTGCAGCAAATTTTTCAATAAAGACCTTATTTGTTGCAAAGAGCTTTACTGAGCGAGTTATTCCACCATGCCACCATTGATCTTGGTCCTCAATAAATGTTGCATCCGACCACTTAGTAACATCGATGCGGACAACGTTGTTGCCGCTATTTACAAACTGTGTGATATCAAATTCTGCAGCAAGGCGGGAATCCTTAGTTAATCCGACTTCGATACCATTGATGTAAATCAAAGCGACTGATTCGTATCCACCAAGTTGAAGAACAATGCGTTTTCCTGCCCAGCTCTTTGGAAGATCGAAATCTCGCTCATAAACACCAGTTGGATTTTCTTCTGGAACAAAGGGCGGCTGTTCTGGAAAAGGCATTTGAACATTTGTGTAAATCGGCTTATCAAAAAATACGCTAGAAGTTTCCTGCATGGTCCACAAACCGGGAACCGGGATAGATGCCCAACGCTTGCCTAACTTTTCAGTTGGCTTGTGTAACAACTGAAAGCGCCAAGTCCCATCTAGAGAGATCTGCTCGAAGTGCTCAATATTGAGCATCGGCAAACGGTTAACAGAAGTGGTCTCGGGGCTCATCCAATAGTTGTTAATCACATGGGAAGTCTCTCATTAAGCCTTGAATTAGCGAAAGAATCTCTTGTTTTTGCGATTTGGGCCATGCCTGCCATAATTACGGCTGCTGTATTTGGGGTAACCCGAAGAGCAGGCCTCTCTAGCTCAGTGGTAGAGCAGCGCACTTGTAATGCGCAGGTCGTCAGTTCAATCCTGACGGGGGGCTCCAGTTTTACCTAAGGAGTTCATATGTCTGGCAACTCCTTTCCGCACGAAGCCTTCAAAGGATTTCTGGCTGCAAATGATGAGTACATCAAAACTTTTAAGTACTCGGGCCTAACAGGTACCGCCCAAAAAGGCTTGGCGATTGTCACCTGCATGGATTCACGCATCAATCCCTTATCTGTTATGGGGATGAAATCCGGAGATGCAAAGATTCTTCGAAATGCAGGAGCACGTGTAACAGAGGATGTACTTCGTACATTGGTTTTGGCAACTTATCTCTTGGGCGTAAACAAGATTCTCGTCATGCCTCATACTAATTGCCGAATGGCAGAGGTTGATGAAGCCGAGATTCATCAGGAAATCGGATCAAAATTTGGAATCGACACAACATCTCTCGAGTTCAAAACGGTTGTTGATCAAACTGAAGCATTGATCAACGATGTGAAACTTGTGCGCAGCTATAAATTGTTAAATGCCGGGGTTTCAGTAGGTGGAGCAATTTACGATGTAACGACTGGAAAAATTACTCCGGTTGATTGCTAATCGGATTTACTCTGCGGTTTGGCACCATAGTCACCGGGTAACTT
>JBIIZR010000074.1:0-5240 GCA_044346185.1 Candidatus Planktophila sp. | reverse complement strand
TTAGTATCTGCATCTCCAACTTCATTGACAGGCTCAGGAACCATCATCATTACAGCAAGAGCAACAGATGATGTTGCTGTTAGTGGTTTGCTTATTATGCTCAAGAACTCAGTCGGAACAACTGTGGGAAGAGCTGCAAATTCCATACTTCAAAATGGCACCGATACAAGTCAACTCTTTGCAACTAGTTTAAATGTTCCAACAGGCCTCCCAGCTGGAACATACACACTTGCTGCCCAGACGACTGACTGGATAGGCAAGAGCTCAACTACTTCCATTGGAACAATCACAATTGGAACAACACCAACACCAACACCAACACCAACACCAACACCAACACCAACACCAACACCAACACCAACACCAACACCAACACCAACACCAACACCAACACCAACACCAACCTTAACTCTTACCCCCACCCCTGGTATCAGTGGGCTGGGTCGTCCAGAAGGCATTTTGAGTGTTACCCCAGGTGCATGGGACACTGGAGTGGCACTTACTTATCAGTGGTTAAGAAATGGGGTTTCAACTGGCATATCCAGTCGAACTTATACTGTTTCAAATGTAGATGTAAATCAGAATATTGCAGTTCGAGTTACCGGCACCAAGGCAGGCTTTACCTCTATCAGCAGAGAAAGCTCATCAGTTTTGGTGGCACCTTTGACAGCGCTAACCCTGACTCCATCTCCAATTATTTCTTGCGGGAGATCCAACGGTCAATGCTATGTTGGTGATTTAGCTGTGGTCGATCCAGGTAAGTGGGATAGTGGCGTTACTTTAAGTTTCAGGTGGTTGAGAATAGCTCCACCAACGGTAGGACGAACACTTATTGGCACAGGTACTACTTATAGAATCACTACAAGCGATGCGGGTCAAGGCAATCTCACGCAAATTGTCGTTGAAGTTACTGGATCTTTGGCAGGTTTTCAAACAGTGACCGTTCTCGCGGGAACATATCCATTTCGTCGTTAGATTTTTGCAGCATCATCCTAGGCGGTTAGTTAATACTTAAGGTATGGCAAAACCCATTCTGACAGGCTTTGAGCCCTTCGGAACCGCAATGTCGAACCCATCAACACCAACAGGCCCAGTTGCTTAATCTGCGCCTTCGATCCCTCTACTGGTAGAAAAACTTTTGGCCAGGCTCAATTATTGCCCGGCAGCAGCCTTACGCTTTGAAGGCTTAGCCTTTGCTTTTTCATTCAAGTACACAAACCAACCATAAAGCGCTGAAATAATTAAGAACGGTGCCTCTGATGCAAGGGCTGCGATGAAATCAATTCCAACTCGTGAAGGTCTAAAGCCATCGAGCAAAATCGTAAAGAGCAGCGCTGTTGCTGCAAATGCCAATGGGGGAGTTACGGCAGAAACATAGGTTGTTCCGGGACGCCCAAAACGTAGCGAGCCAAAAGTGGCCGCGCAGATGGCGATTCCCGTAAGGACTCCGACACCGGTGCGGATTGTCATCTCAATAAAAACAAAGAAGCCGATGAAGAGAAACTGCAAAACAACGATGCCCTGCTTCTTCAATCCAGGACCCTGGATTTGTATCTTTTGACGTGTACTCATCGTTCATCTACCTCTTCTGCATCAATGTAATCATCGCCTGTTTCTAGTTCCGCGTTTTTTAGTTCGCGAACATCGCCAGGGGCTTCAGGATACTCAATAGCTAACTTATCTTTATCCCCGGCAACTCCTAGATTGTGAATCCGTCGCGCAGGAGCCAAAACAGTCTTTTCTGCCGTTGGCACCAAATCTTCATACGCCTTAGATGTTGATGAGATCGCTTTGCCGACCGCCACAATCTTGGTGTGGAGCAAGGTGATGTTTTTTAGAAATGTGCTGGCAACCTTTTGAATTTCATCAGCATTCTCTGCCAACTTGTTGCGGGTAAAGATGTAACCAATTGTGCGAAGCAGCGCCATCATTGATGTTGGGGTGGCAACGGTTACGCCGACCTTAAAGGCCTTTTCAAGAAACATAGGATCAAGGCGCAAAGCCTCTGATAGCAAGGTTTCAAAGGGAACAAAGAGAACAACAAAATCAGGTGAGCCTTGAGATTTGTGATACCCACGCTTTGCCAAAGCTTCGACATGCTTTAACAAATCCTTGGTGTGCATCTGCAGGTACTCATCACGTTGTGATTGATCATCTGTTCCAAAGGCTTCTAGGAAACGTTCAAAGGGAAACTTGGAATCAATAAACAGTTGTGAACCACCGGGCATATTGACGGTGATATCTGGAATACCTGATGAGTCAGAATCAGTCGTTGAACGTTGCGCCGTGTACTCATGTCCTTCACGCAACCCCGCTCCCTGAAGCAAAAGCTCAAGTTGTGCCTCGCCAAATTTTCCGCGGGTCTGCGAATTAGATAAAGCGCCAGCAATCTTCTTGGTTTCATCAAAGATAGATTCAGAAGCTCGACGCATTTCGAGAATAGTTGTGTTCAGCTTTGCTTCAGCCTCGGTACGGATACGGTTTGCCTCATTGGATTGGGTTGATAACTTTGAAACCGAATCCTTAACCGCCAACAGTTCAGCATTTAACGTGATTGCTGATTCAGTCTTGCTACGTTCGGCATCTAGTTGAGCTTTGTAATCATCGAGCAGGGCTTGGTTGCCTGATGAATCCTTGGATTTCAGGGCAGAGAGCAGGTATCCGATCGCAGATCCTGCGAAAAGTCCTATTAATAAGGTCACTACGTAAGCGGGCATGGGCCTATCGTGGCAGGGAGCACTGACAATCCCGCGTAGGCTTACCCCAGTGAGCCTCTCTATCGGAATCGTCGGACTGCCAAACGTCGGAAAGTCGACCCTTTTTAATGCTCTGACTAAGAACAACGTTCTGGCCGCTAACTATCCCTTCGCCACAATCGAGCCCAATGTGGGAATCGTGGGAGTGCCAGATGAGCGAATCGCTCAGCTAGCCACAATCTTTGGTTCAGAAAAACTACTTCCGGCCGTTGTCTCCTTTGTTGATATCGCCGGAATCGTAAAGGGCGCATCTGAAGGTGCGGGCCTTGGTAATAAGTTCCTGACAAACATTCGTGACACCGATGCAATCTGTCAGGTCATCCGAGTTTTCAATGATGGCGATGTTGTTCACGTCGATGGTCGAGTCGATCCCGCTTCAGATATGGAAACGATTAATACTGAATTAGCGCTCGCAGATTTGCAGACAATTGAAAAGGCGATTCCTCGTCTAGAAAAAGAAGCCCGTGTTGCAAAGGAAAAAGCACCGGTACTAGAAGCTGTAAAGGCCGCAAACGAATGGTTGCAATCTGGAAAACCATTGTCACAAAGTTCAATCGATCGCGAACTTTTGGCCGAACTTCACTTACTAACAGCGAAGCCTTTCTTGTATGTCTTTAATGTTGATGCTGCCGAATTAAATGATCCAGAACTGAAAGCAAAGTTGCAGGCGCTAGTAACGCCAGCAGAGGCGATCTTCTTGGATGCAAAAACAGAAGCAGAGCTTGCAGAACTCAGTGATGAGGATGCCTTGGAATTGCTGCAATCAATTGGTTTGAAAGAACCAGGGCTTGCAACCTTGGCGCGTGTTGGTTTCGACACCTTGGGATTGCAGACGTATTTAACTGCAGGTCCAAAGGAAGCCCGTGCGTGGACGATTCACAAAGGTGACACCGCCCCGATGGCCGCTGGCGTTATTCATACAGATTTCCAAAAGGGATTTATTAAAGCTGAAATCGTAAGCTTTGAAGATCTCATTGCTGCAGGATCTATGGCAGAAGCAAAAGCAAAGGGCAAGGTTCGTATGGAAGGCAAGGAGTACATCATGCAAGACGGTGATGTAGTTGAATTTAGGTTCAACGTCTAGATTTTTGGTTTTAGGACCCGGTGTAGTACTTACCAATTTCAGCTAAAGATTTATCCAGAATTTCTAGACCAAGTTTGGCATCTTCCACAGAGATATTGCATGGTGGGCATAGATGAACTCTGTTGAAGTTGTTAAATGGCATCAAACCATTCTTCTTACATGCAGCAACTAATTCATTCATCGCAGGACTTGATGAACCATATGGAGCAAGTGGTTCATGGGTTGCACGATCACTGACTAGATCAACACCCCAGAACACACCAGCACCGCGAATATCGCCAATAACCTTGTGCTTCTTAGCTAATTCAGCAAGACCTGGACCCAGAATCGTTTCACCGATCATGGTGGCATTTTCAAGCATTTTTTCTTCCTTCATAACATCAATTGTGGCAACTGCAGTTGCACATGCCATCGGGTGACCCATGTAGGTAAGACCACCAGCAAAGACCTTGTCATCAAAGGTATGAGAAATTACATCACTGATTACAACTCCGCCTAGTTGGATGTAGCCAGAGGTAACACCCTTTGCAAATGTGATTAGATCAGGAACAACAGTTGAGTGTTGGTATGCAAACCATTTACCTGTGCGACCAAAGCCAGACATAACTTCATCAGCAATCCACATGATGTTGTACTTATCACACAGCGCACGGACACCTTCGAGATATCCCTTTGGTGGAAACAAAACACCTGCAGTTCCTGGAACTGACTCAATCAAAACTGCTGCAATTGTGTTGGGACCTTCAAAGATAATTGTTTGCTCAAGATGTTCTAATGCGCGTTTGCACTCTTCTGCTTCATCTTTTGCCCAAAACGCGGTGCGATATAGATAAGGTCCCCAGAAATGAACGTGTCCAAATGCAAACTCATTAGGGAATCTGCGTGGATCACCAGTTGCACTTATCGAAGCACCTGTATTGCCATGATAGGAACGATAGGTAGAAAGCACCTTGTGCTTATGTGTGTGCATACGGGCCATGCGAATTGCATTCTCAATTGCATCCGCACCACCGTTTGTGAAAAACACCTTTGCAAAATTATCGCCAGCTAACTCAACAATTCTTTGTGCCGCTTCATTGCGAGCTTCATTTGCATGCTGAGGTGCAACTGTTGTCAGCACCTCGGCTTGCGCTTGAATCGCTTTAATCACCTTTGGGTGCTGGTGTCCAATATTTGTAAATACCAATTGTGAAGAAAAATCTAAGTACGTCTTGCCTTCAAAATCCCAAAAGCGCGATCCGGAACCACTTGCAACGGGCATAGGCGAAATTGCACCTTGGGCAGACCATGAGTGAAAAACGTATTCATGGTCAGCAGCGCTAACCGCCGCTTGCTTTGCTGGATCATTAATTGGAGCGCTCATCTATGTCCTCGAACCCTTGGTAGTTGTAGCGCCATCA
>JBIIZR010000081.1:0-17113 GCA_044346185.1 Candidatus Planktophila sp. | reverse complement strand
GCGTGCTTTTCGCACTGCTCTTCATCTCATCTGGCGTTTCACACCTCACCAAGCTTGAGGCAATGACTGGCTACGCCCAGTACAAGAAGGTTCCAGCAGCAAAGTTCAGCGTGGTCCTATCAGGTCTGATGATCCTCGTCGGCGGTCTATACATCGCATTTGGCGTGTACGCAGATCTAGGCGCACTACTGATCGCACTATTTTTGATCCCAACATCATTCTTGATGCATGCATTCTGGAAAGAAACAGATGCAACAGCTAAGCAAAATGAGTCAATCGGGTTCTTCAAGAACCTCTCACTTGCAGGTGCTGCACTGATCATCTTCGCACTAGTAGCAACTGGTACAGAGTTCGGTCCGTCAATCACAGGAGCCTTCTTCAGCCTGTAATTAATTAACTTAAACGCCCGTCGGTTTCATGCCGGCGGGCGTTTTTGCTTCATGATTAGCCAATGGAAATCATCGGTGGACTAATTGCAGGTGGTTTCATCGGGGCAGTTCTTGGATTTATTGGTGCAGGTGGAGCGATGCTCTCAGTACCAATCCTTCTCTATGTTTTTGGCTTCACACCCCAAGCTGCAACTACCGCAGCGATTGCCGTTGTTTTAACTGCAGCAATCTCGGGTTTGCTCCCAAAGATCAAAACCAAGGAAGTTCTCTTCAAGGAAGCCGCAGTCATCTGGGCACTGGGACTTGTAGCCAACCTTGGATTTTCGATCATCGCGCACCGCATTAGCGATTCTGTGATTACAACTGGATTCGCACTTGTCCTTTTATCAGCTGGAACCGCAATGTTAATTAAGCCAGTTGCTGGCACTGAAAAGAAGATACCCATCTTTTGGCTTGTAGTTATGTCCCTAGTAATCGGTTCAATGACAGGTTTATTTGGAATCGGAGGCGGTTTTCTTGCTGTCCCTGTTCTTGTCCTCTTCTTTAAAGTTCCACAAGGAAAAGCTGCAGGTACTTCACTTGCAATTATTGCGATTAATTCAATAACAGCATTCTTCGGTCACTACCAAGGTTGGTCAGATGTAACGTGGAATGTACCCATCGCTATGTCAATCGGTGCAGTGATTGTTGCTCGTTTTGCCTCCATCAAGAGTGGCCAAATGAATCAAGCAATCTTGCGCAAATCTTTTGCCGGCATTCTTTTTTCCATCGCAATCTTTTCATTGCTACAGACGTGGGTTATTGCTTAATCTCACGCACCTTGATGTATTTGGATTGCAATCCAACGATCATGTAGAGAACGACTGGGAAAGCAAAGGCAACAGGCAGTGAAGTAACTTCAGCGATCAAGCCGATAAGAGTTGGTCCCCCAAAATAAGCAGCGATAGCAATTAATCCAACACGAGCTAAACCAACAGATGGCGCAATTCCAGGAATCGATGCGGCAGCTAAGTTAAACGCTGGGAAGAACGGACCCATTCCAAAACCTGCAGCACCAAAACCTAAACAAACAATAATCAAACCTGCAGTTGGGTAGGAATCTGAGATATTCATTCCTACAAAAAGACCAAGACCCCATAATCCACCGCCAAAGTAGCCGCCATATCTAACAGTGTTTACATGGCCCCACTTTTCAAATGCACGATCACCCAATAAGCGGCTGGCAATCATTGCTAAAGAAAAAGTTGTCGCAGCTGCAGCGTTTAGTCCCTTGCCGATTCCCATGTGATCTTGCAAAAGGATTCCACTCCACTCGTAGGCACCACCTTCGGGGATCAAGGAACACATCAAACCGATTCCAAGGGCCCACAAAATAAGGGACTCTTTGCCAATAAGTTTCACCTTGCCAGCATCATCTTTTCCGGGTTCGCCCAAGTGGCCATCATGTTCTGCAGGAAGCATGAAGTTAGCAACAAACTGAAAAGTAAGTAGGCCAATTACTGCGATACCAATCAGGTTATCACGAGGTGAAACAAAGTTGGCAATTAAGCCACCAACTAAAGTCGCAGCAAAGGCACCAATACTCCAGAAGCCATGGAAACTTGACATCCATCTACCTTTAGTGTGTTTTTCAATCTCAACAGCTTGGCCATTAATTGCAATGTCCATAAATGCAACATTAAATCCTGTAATAAACAGACCCAACAACAAGATTTCAACAGTATCGGCCATGCCAATCACAAACACGCCAACTGGTAACAAGACTCCAGATATTCGAACAACTAACTTTGATGAATACGAGTGCACTGCTCGCCCGGCAATTTGTGCGCCAGGAATTGAGCCAACGGTGCTTGCCAATAGAACCAAGCCAAATTGACCATCACTTAGATTGAGTGAATCTTTGATCTCTGGAATTCGAGGAATCCAAGCAAGCCCTAAAAAGCCTAAAAGAAAGAAGCAGCTATAGATAGCGTTGCGGGCGCGCATACCCATTGCGTACAAATCTGTATTCATCTTGTGCTGAGAGTACTTGAATAGTTCGATAATCTACGAAGGTGGAAGGCGTAAAGGAAAAAGCAGCGGTCAAGCGAGTCATTGCCGCCCTTGCCGAACACGGTTTAACGGGAGAAGTTCACGTCCTGTCAGACAGTGCACGCACTGCGCAAGAAGCTGCTTCGGCTCTCGGTATTGAAGTCGGACAGATTGCATCCTCACTTATCTTTAAACTTCCAGATGATTCTCCCCTGCTTGTCATAACAAGTGGTCGCCACCGAGTTGATACAGATCTAGTTGCGAAAAACTTAGATATCGAAAAACTAGGGCGAGTTGATGCTGATTACGTAAAGGAAAAGTCAGGGTTTTCTATCGGGGGTGTTGCTCCAATTGGTTGGGTCTCCCCCGCAACAATTCTTATTGATCAAGCATTAAATGACTACGACATTGTTTGGGCAGCTGCTGGTCATCCACATGCGGTCTATCCAACAACCTTTACCGAACTTCTTGAATGCACTGGGGCTCAACCTATGAATGTAGGAGAATAAATAGATGAAGTCTAGAGTTTTTGAATGGCTTGGGGTCGTAACTGCAATTTTTTATTCATTGCTGGTCGCAGCAAATATCGGAGCCGAATTCATTGGCTTCACGCTCTTGCTTACATCATCTGCACTTATCGGTATTTGGGCATACATCGGAAAACATAAAGGGATTCTCTTTCTGCAGTTCTTTTATGCTGCCGCTGGAGTCATCGGAATGATTCGCTGGTTCTGATTTCATGGATCAATATAGGGAAACAATGATCGTTGCTTACTTCTGGAGCATTAAACCTTCAAAGATTCCCTTTGCAATTAAGGCGATGGGCTTTGATCGTTTTTCATTTTTTCGCGATAAGAATGTTTCATTTTATAAATCTTTGGGAACTGGCAAAGGTGAAACCTTTACGCCAAGTGATGCCAACGCACTGCAATGGGGTCTAGTTGCAGTTGTTGAAGATATCGAGGGGTTTGATTCATCTGCGGTTGTTAAGCGCTGGCGTAAGAATTCAATCTCTGAATTCCGCGCAGTGCTTGAACCAATTTCATCTCATGGTAAGTGGGCGGGCAAGGAACCGTTTATTGCAACTGCTAAGGATTGGGATGGACAGGTCGCAGCAATCACTCGTGCGCGCATTAAGTGGAGTCAGAACTTTAGATTTTGGAGGTCGGTGCCACCAGTTACGGTTTCCTTGAAAGCAGCACCTGGCTTGGTGGCAGCAATAGGAATTGGTGAAGCACCCATTGGTCTACAGGGAACTTTTTCATTGTGGGAATCTGCCGCTGCGATCCGCGAGTTTGCATACAAAGGGGCTGCGCATCAAAAGGCGATTGCAGATACATCGGCCTATAACTGGTATTCAGAAGAGCTTTTTGCTCGATTTGCCGTGCGTGAAGTACGAGGGTCTTTGCAGTAACTGTCTTAAATAAATGGAATAAGGCAGACTTAACCTATGTCTATCCGCCATTACACACCCCGTCGTCGGGCCAGAGGTGGCGCATCTCCCCTACTGATCAAGGTTATGGGTGTTGCACTTGGCGTAACAATTTTGATGCAGATTGCTTATCCATTAGTTGATGGCGATGTTTTGCAGTTCATAACAATCACATCTGTACTGACTGCAGCTTTTGCAATGTTCCTTCACGGAATTGCCGCTTTTGGTGCGCGCTATGGCTGGAGCTTGCTGGCCATCACGCTTCCCTTTGGTTACTTCATCGAACAGCTTGGTGTTTCAACTAGTTGGCCATTTGGCGAATATTCGTATTCATCGACATTAGGTCCAAAAATTTTTGATGTGCCACTAGTTGTGCCTTTTGCTTGGGTGATGATTGCGCATCCATGTTTGGTTGCGGCCCGACGTATTGGTAAGTCATGGGTGTTTTTATATGGCGGGTTACTGATGATGGCTTGGGATCTTTTCTTAGATCCGTTAATGGTCACCGCTGGCCGTTGGACTTGGGTTGTAAGTGGCGCACACGTTCCGTTCCAACCTGAAATTCCATTGTCAAACACTTTTGGTTGGCTGCTATCAGGAATGACGCTAATAACTATCCTGCACTTTGCTACTCCACGCGAGCGTCGCAAGGTTGGTGGCTCTTTGCTAGCTGCAGATGTGATGCTTTTCTGGACATTGTTTTCAGGTGTAGTCGGAAACTTATTCTTCTTTGGTCGTCCAGGAGTCGCGCTGTTTTCAGGTGCAATACTCGGAGTTCTACTAGCTCCTTACTTCTTTAATCGATGGGTCGGAAGACCGTAATCCTTTGATGATTCTCTTTTTCCTATTTCCCTTAATTCTGCTTACTATCGCTGCGGTAAATTTCTTTCAGATCCGCACGCCTAGAGCAACTTCTGAACTGCAGGATTCTGTTGGCGTGGTTGTTCCGATGCGAAATGAAGCGGAAAATGTTGAAGGAATTGTTGCAACACTGTCGGCCCAAGATGGTCCTTTTCACTTTTACCTTCTGGATGACAACTCTGAAGATTCAACGTATGAGCTGCTGAATCGATTTACTGCAGATGATGCTCGATTTACCGTGATTAAAGGGGCGTCTCTTGCGCCTGGGTGGATTGGTAAGACCTGGGCGTTACAGCAATTGTTTGATGCCAGCAATGAAGATGTCCTGGTTTCCATTGATGCAGATGTTCGATTAACCAATGATGCGATCAATAAAGCGGTCACGGTGCTGCATGGGGCACGATTGGATTTTGTCTCTCCGTACCCACGTCAGATTGCACAGACCTTTGCCGAAAGGTTGATTCAGCCATTGCTTCAATGGTCTTGGCTTACGACCGTACCGCTTCGTTATGCTGAAAGTTCTGGACGAATATCTATGGCGGTAGCTAATGGGCAGTTCTTTGTTGTCAGGCGTTCAGCTTTAATTTCAGTAGGCGGATATCAATCCGTCAAGCATGCGGTAATTGATGATGTCTTCTTAGCGCGTCACTTGATTGAAAGCGGATCATCAGGAACGGTAATAAATGGTTCAGATATCGCAGAGACTCGAATGTATGCATCGTGGAAAGAAATCAAAGCTGGATATGGAAAATCTCTGAATAAAGCTTTTGGTTCGCTGATTGGTGCAATCTTTGTCATTGCATTTCTCTTTGCTACCAGTATTGCTCCTCTAATACTGGGCCTTTTGGGTAATCCATACGGCTGGCTTGGTTTTGCCGCGATTGTCGGAACGCGAGTATTCAGTGCGGTAAAGAGTCGTGGAAACCTTCTAGATACTGTGTTGCATCCAATATCAATCGCTGCGCTGATTTACCTGATTGTTTACTCATACTTAGTGCGCAAGACAGTGATGTGGAAAGGGCGCACAGTATGAAGATCGTGGTGATTGGTGCAGGAATGGGCGGCATGACCGCTGCTGCACGTTTGTCACGCGGTGGCCACGAGGTTGTTTTGTATGAAGCATCTGATCAGATTGGCGGAAAGTGCCGCACCGAATGGATCGGAAGAGTTGCCTTTGATACGGGCCCATCACTTTTGACTTTGCCAGCCGTATATAAAGATTTCTTTCAGCGCACCGGGAAACCCATGGGATTGGTATGTCCTATCGAATCGGTTGATCCATCCTTTGATTACCGCTTTGCCGATGGCAGTAATGTGAAGTTTGCAAACCTTTCAAGAAAAGAAACTTTAGATTCCATCACTGAATCCTTTGGCCCAGAGAGTGCTACCCAATGGGACCGCATCATGAAGCGTGCCGAGCGGATGTGGGATGTTAGTCGTGGGCCCTTTATTGAATCAGAGTTGAAGTCACCGATTTCACTGATGAAACGACTTACCTTTATGCGTGACATGAAAATTATTGCGCCGTGGAAAACGTTACGTGTTCACGCAGATGAGATCTTGAAAGATCAACGTCTGCGCTTCATCATGGATCGCTATGCAACATATAGCGGGTCGGATCCACGCAAGGCACCAGCAGTTTTATCCACTATCGCCTTTGTTGAAGAAAGCTTTGGCGCTTGGCACGTCAAGGGTGGACTAGGTCAACTTGCGGCAACTGTTTATCAACGTGCGTTAGATGTAGGCGTTACTTTTCACTTGAACTCCCCCGTTTCAGCAATAAACACCACGAGCAAGAAAGTAACGGGAGTGACTTTGGACGACGGAACTGTTGTTGGAGCAGATGCGATTGTGGCAAACGCTGATGCTTCACTGGTCTATAACAAGTTGATTACTGGGAACAAGCGCGCGTTGAAGAAGGCGCGCAAGAACATTGAAAAGGCTGATGTTTCAGTTGCCGGCTTCTGTTTGCTGCTTGGCATGCGTAAGGACCCTGAACAAGTACTTAACCACCACACAATTTTGTTCCCAGAAAATTATGACGCTGAATTTGATGCGATCTTTACCGATGGAAAGCCTGTTGAAAAGCCAACAATTTACATCTGTGCTCCGCAAGATCCAGCGATGAGCAAGGATGAAACCCTCGAAGGCTGGTTTGTTCTTGTAAATGCGCCTACTCACGGTCAATTTGATTGGAATGACAAAGAGTTTGTGCGCAATTACTCCAACACAATCATTGATCAAATTGAAGCACGTGGGATTTCAGTGCGTGATCGTTTGGAATCTTTAACAGTTAGGACACCGGCAGATTTGGAAGCAGCAGTTCATGCTCCGGGTGGTGCGATTTATGGAACGTCCAGCAACGGTGCACGCGCAGCCTTTATGCGCGCTAAGAACCGTTCGCCAATTAAAGGCTTGTATCTAGTTGGTGGTTCGGCACACCCAGGTGGCGGATTGCCACTTGTCGGAATTAGTGGAGATTTAGTTACGGAAGCAATTGGCTACGAGAAAAACGCACGACACTGATAAAGCTGTAGCACTGAATTGCAAGGAAGACCACTGAAACAATTGTTAGTCCAGGGATATTAAGTAAGCCCATTACCAAAATAATAAATATGTAACTTGCGCGCATTGGGCGCTCTGCCGGTGTTACAACACCTATGTCACTGACTCCCAATGAGATCAACTTAGTACGTGCATACTCTTGGAAAGCTGCAACGCTCCACAAAGTAATTGGAATCCATGCAGGTACACCGATCGCGTACAAGGTATAGAACCAGAGCGCTTCGCTGATGCGATCTACAACTGAATCAAGGGTTGCGCCCCACTTGCTATCTCGTTGCTGGAAAATGGCAACGCTTCCATCAATACCATCGCAAAACAATGAGAAAACAAGGAAAAGAATTGACCACCAGGTTTGTGCAGTTAATGCAGTTCCGATCGCACCTAATAAACCTAAGTAAGTGAGCGCGTTGGGAGAAATGCGAAGCAAAGTACAAATTAAGCCAAAGCGATACGAAATATTGAGCCAAGCCCCGACGATGCCCTTAGTTTCGGCATCGCTATGCAGAGAACTCCACTTTGCCTTGAATTCTTGATTACTTAGCATCGTTTAACTTTCTATAGATTTCTTGAGTAGCGGTTGAGCTATTCATTGTGTAAAAGTGTAAGCCAGGTGCACCGGCTGCTAGCAACTCTTTACAGAGTGATGTTGCTATCTCTACACCTAGTTCGCGCACAGCATGAGGATCATTTTCTACTGCGGCGAAGGCTTCTGCGATCTGTGGTGGAATTGGAGTTCCACCTAGTTCGGCCATGCGGTGCAATAACTTAACGTTGGTTACCGGCAGGATGCCAGGAATGATTACCAACTTTGATCCTCGAGCCGCAAGCGCATCAACTAATCGGGTATACCGATGTGCTTCAAAGAAAAATTGTGTTGTTGCAAAGGTTGCACCTAATTGTTCTTTGCGAATAAGTACATCTACATCTTTAGTAAAGTCTCCGTTAGATGCGGGGTGGCCATCCGGAAATGCAGCGACACCAATTGTGAATCCACCAAATTCATCAGCTAATTGAACTAACTCATCAGCATGATTGAAACCACCTGGTGTTGGAGTCCATGGCGCACTTGGTCCCCCTGTCGGATCGCCGCGAAGTGCCAAAATACTTGTGATGCCTGCTTCTTTATAGCTGTGCAAAATTGCAATCAATTCATCACGAGTTGATCCAACACATGTCAGGTGAGCAACAGTTGAAATACCTGTCCGCTTGGTAATTTCTTGAGCAATCCGAATTGAACGATCGCGGGTAGATCCGCCAGCCCCATATGTCACTGATACAAAGTCTGGGGCGATTGATTTAAGCCCATCAATGGCAGCCCACAGGCGATCTTCTCCCTCAACATCCTTAGGAGGGAAGAACTCGAATGAATACGAAGTGCGAAGAACCACGGTGTGAGGATATCGTTACCGAGTGAGTTCAGAGCCAAAGGCGACATTAAAGAGCGTGCGAAGCGCCGTTGAAGAAGAGTTAAGCATCTTCCTCAACCGCGAAGGCGCTTATCTGAATTCGATCTCATTGGATCTATCGCCGGTTTCAGAAGCTCTAACTTCTTTCTTATTAGATAGTGGAAAGCGACTGCGTCCCCTATTCGCCTATGCAGGCTTTGCTGCCGCAGGCGGTTCGATAGATAAATCAACGACACGGGCTATTGCCGCCTTGGAATTACTGCAAGCTTGCGCACTAATTCATGATGATTTGATGGATGGTTCAGATACGCGCAGAGGTAAGCCATCGATTCATCGACACTTTGAATCTATCCATGTTCAGGATCAACTTGATGGTTTCGCCCCGCATTACGGATTATCGGCGGCAGTACTGCTTGGTGATTTAGCTCTTGTCTGGTCGGATCAAATGCTTAACAGCGCTGGGTTGCCTACAGAACAATATGCGCGAATGATTCCGTTATACAACGAGATGCGTGTTGAGTTAATGGCCGGACAATTTTTAGATATTCACGAACAGACTCAAAAAAATACTGATACCGCACGATCAATGAAGATTGCGCGTTATAAGTCAGGTAAGTACACAATTGAGCGTCCATTGCATCTTGGTGCTGCACTAAGTACCAGTTACAGTAATGAATTTCTTCCGGCATTGTCTTCTTATGGATTGCCATTGGGAGAAGCGTTCCAATTACGTGATGATCTCTTAGGCGTCTTTGGTGATCCATCTGTCACGGGTAAGCCTGCCGGAGATGACTTGCGTGAAGGAAAGCGAACTGTGTTGATCGCAATGACGCATGAGCGCCAAACTGCTGCACAAGCCGAAACCTGTAAGAAGTACTTTGGTCGCCCAAATCTAGATGCCGAAGGTGTTGCCATCTTGCAAGAAATTATTGAATCAACCGGTGCACGCGCCGAGCTTGAAGCAACGATCGAAAGACTAACGGATGCGGCATTAGCTGCAACTGAATCATCACTTTTCACCAATGATGGAAAGGCTTTGCTCGTCGAGCTAGCTAACATCGCAACTAAAAGGAGTGCTTAAGTGCCTGCACGCGTCAAAGGTCCCACAGATCACGTTGTCATCGTTGGTGCTGGTTATGCCGGCTTAAGCGCTGCGCTTCGTCTTGCAGGTGCAGGACGCAAGGTGACTGTGATTGAACGCGAAGCTGTTCCTGGTGGTCGAAGTGGATTGCTACAGAAAGATGGATACTCATTTGATACAGGTCCTTCTGTTCTAACAATGCCTTCATTGATTCAAGATGCGTTTAGTTGTGTCGGAGAAGATATGAAGGATTGGGTCGAACTGATGCCCGTTTCTCCTTTGTACCGCGCCTTCTATGCAGATGGATCTCAATTAGATGTACATGCCAATACAGCGCAGATGGAAGCTGAAATTGCCGACAAGATCAGTCCTGAAGAAGCAGCTGGTTATGCACGCTATGTAGATTTCGTTACAAAGTTGTACAAGTACGAGATGAATGACTTTATTGATCGCAACATTGATTCACCTTTTAACCTTTTAACTCCCAACCTTGCACGTTTGATCGCACTTGGTGGTTTCCGCCGACTTTCACCAAAGGTCAATCAGTTCATGAAGGATCCACGTTTGCAGAAGGTGTACTCATTCCAGGCCATGTATGCCGGTGTTAGTCCGCAGCAAGCATTGGCAATTTACGCCGTTATTGCGTATATGGATTCAGTCAATGGCGTTTTCTTCCCTAAGGGTGGAATGCACGCGGTTCCTAGAGCAATGGCTGCAGCTGCACAAAAGCACGGCGTTGAATTTAAATACAGCACAACAGTGTCAACAGTAGATGTGCAAAATGGTCGTGCAAAGGCGGTCATTACCGAAGATGGTCAACGCATTGAATGCGATGCAATCATTTTGAACCCAGACCTACCTGTTGCATGGCGCGATCTGCTGGGCAAGACGCCTATGAACGTTAAGCGTCTGAACTATTCCCCTTCATGCGTGACTATGTTGGTGGGTTCTTCGAAGAAGTATGACTTTGCAGCTCATCACAATATTCACTTCGGAGAATCGTGGGATGGCGTCTTTGATGAGTTAATCAAGAAGAAGCAGTTGATGAGCGATCCAAGTGTTCTTGTGACTATCCCTTCACTTGATGATCCATCGTTGGCTCCAGCAGGAAAGACTTCTTACTATGTTCTTTTCCCTACCCCGAACCTGACCGCAGATATTGATTGGACCAAGCAATCCAAGCCATACCGTGATCACATGGTCGAAACTCTTGAACAACGCGGATACACAGGTTTTGGTGATGCAATTGAAACCGAAGTTATTACAACTCCGCTTGATTGGAAAAATCAAGGAATGGAGGAAGGCGCACCATTTGCTAGCGCGCATACTTTCTTCCAGACAGGTCCATTTAGACCGCGCAATATGGCAGCTGGAATTGAAAATGTTGTCTTTGCCGGATCTGGAACCCAACCAGGTGTCGGTGTACCGATGGTGTTGATTTCTGGTCGTCTTGCAGCTGAACGTATTGTGGGACCAGTTAAGTAAATGGATGAATTAACCGCTGCCGGGATTACAGATCCTGATCTTCGTGCTTCGTATGAAGAGTGCAAGCGGCTCAATGCCTTGCATGGAAAGACTTATTACTTAGCAACTTTGTTATTGCCCAAAGCTAAGCGTCCCTTTGTTCATGCGCTGTATGGATTTGCGCGTTATGCCGATGAGATCGTTGATGATTTAGCGTCTGAACTTAGTGTTGAAGAAAAGGCTGAAGTTCTAAGCAAGTGGGGCAACGGAGTTCTTGCTGATCTGAAAAAAGGAACCAGTCAAGATCATGTAGGTCGCGCCTTGATAGACACTGTCAATCGTTTCGAGATCCCCCACCAACACTTTGAGGCATTTTTGCATTCGATGACTATGGACTTGACGGTTCAAGAATATGAAAATTATGAGGATTTACTCGAATATGTCTATGGATCTGCCGCAGTTATTGGCCTTGAAATGGTCCCAATCCTTGGGCCTCTTCATAGCGATGCATTTGAAGCCGCCAAAAAGCTTGGTATCGCATTTCAATTAGCTAATTTCATTCGAGATGTAGATGAAGATTTAGATCGTGGTCGTGTGTATTTGCCGCTTAAGGAGTTGGGCCAATTTGGAGTTACCCGTGAAATGCTTGAAGATCGTGTACTCACACCTGAAATCATCGAAGCCCTAAAATTTCAAATCGCACGGGTGCGCAAATTACAGGAAGAAGCTACTCCAGGAATCAAAATGCTAGAAGCAACAAGTCGTCCATGTATTGAAGCGGCAAGTACTTTGTACTGTGGCATTGTCGATGAGGTCGAAAAGATCGGCTATGACATCTTTAATCAGCGCGCAAAGACATCTACGGCTCGACGAATTCGTGTTGCTGGTGCCGCTTTCGTTAAACGACAACTGATTTCACGCTAAAGTAACAACTACGGGAGCCCACAAGGCTGAGAGGGTCTGAAATTCAGACCGACCGATTGACCCATCCGGTAATGCGGATGTGGAAAGGAATGAACTATGTCAACCACTTTATTTATTGCCTGGGACTATGAAGTATCTATTCTTGAATTTGTTGCCGCGGTCACTTCATTTATTGGTGTGTACCTTGGCACAACTGGAAAACGAATTACCTGGCCTTGGTGGGTTTTAAGCAGCAGCCTGTACGGCGTTTTCTTTTATCAAGTTGATCTCTTCGCTAGTGCGTTGTTGCAAATCATCTTTATTGGCGCAGCTATCTATGGATGGTTTGGGTGGGCACCAACTGGTGCAGTCCCTGGAACCATTTCAACAAGAAACCGATTAACAATTGCGATTGGAACACTAGTGAGCGTTGCAGTTTTATCCCCGGTTTTGGAAGATATCGGCGCAGCGGCAACCTGGACTGATGCATTTATTCTCATCGGCTCAATTGTTGCGCAATTGCTTATGGTTTATGAAAAGTATGAAACTTGGGTGCTCTGGTTCATCGTCAACGTTGTTGCAACTGCGCAGTACCTTTCACTTGGATATTGGTTTACTGCGATTCTTTATGCTGTTTTTGCAATCGTTGCTATTCTCGGATGGAAGCGTTGGCGTGACTCTCTTAGCCATTGATGGACCGGCAGGAGCAGGCAAAACTACTCTTGCAGCCAAGTTAGAGGTTGAGTTCTCGGCACATTCAACGGTTCGTACAATTCATATGGATGACTTGTATAACGGTTGGGATGGCGCACTTGGCCAATCCCTCACTGACACCTTAGAAGAAATAGCTTCGGCTCATTTGTCTGATCAAGAATGCACAATTAAGGTTTTTAACTGGCACCTGATGAAATTTGATCGTGAAGAGATAATTGCGCCAACTGATTACTTGATTCTTGAAGGCGTTGGTGCAGCACAATCAGTAGTTAGAAAGGCTGGTGCAACAACGTATTGGCTAGATGTTGATAGTGAAACTGGCCTCAAGAGGGTCCTAGCGCGCGATGGTGCACAAATCGAAAAACAAATGCGTCAATGGCAGATTCAACAATCTATTCACTTTGATTTGGATCAAACCCGGGAAAACTGCGAGTTTAAACTCACTTCATAAGGCTTTTGGGCGCGCCCTTAGGCCTTGTACATGATGGGCTCCATAAAATCTGCACATGTCTGATCTGACCGGAGAGCTCATTGATGGGCGCTACCAATTACTTCGTCAGGTTGCCAATGGCGGAATGGCTTCAATTTATGAAGCAATCGATACACGACTTGATCGAAAAGTTGCGGTCAAGATCATGCATCCTCACCTTGCTCAAGATGAAGCTTTTGTTTCACGCTTCATTAAGGAAGCAAAAGCTGCAGCTGCACTTTCTCATCCCAATATAGTTGCCGTACAAGACCAAGGCTGGAATCAGAGCGGTGTTCCTGCCGTTTTTTTAGTGATGGAATTAATTGAAGGACATACTCTTCGCGAATATTTGAATGAACGCGGTCGATTTGAGATTAAAGATGCGATCAACTACTTAACTCCGATTTTAAGTGCGCTGGCTGCAGCACATGTTCTTGGAATAGTTCATCGTGATATCAAACCAGAAAACATCCTGATCTCTAAAGAGAGTCGAATCAAAATCGCTGACTTTGGATTAGCGCGCGGTGAACTTATTGGTTCGACAATGACCGCCGAATCTAGTGTGATTTTAGGAAGTGTTTCCTATCTTTCGCCGGAACAAGTGCAACGCGGTATCGCAGATTCTCGAAGTGATGTCTACGCTGCAGGCATTGTTGCCTATGAAATGCTGACTGGAGAAAAGCCATTTTCAGCAGATTCGCCGATCCAAATTGCATACATGCATGTCAATGAAGAGATCCCGCGATTGCGCAGCAAGCGTAAAGAGATCCCCCAAGCATTAGATGATTTGATTGCTAGTTCTACAGCCAAAGATCCAGATGAGCGCCCGCGTTCGGCCGGAGAATTTCTAGAAAAACTGCAACAGATCCAGATAGATCTTGATCCACGCAAGAATCAGATGGATCTGGGACTGGATCTTCCTGTTGAACCCATCAGAGAAAAGCCTCGTAAGAAAGTTAAGGAGGTAGCACCTGTCGAGGTTACCGCCCCAGTTGTGGAAACCACTAAAGAGATTCGCCGCAAAGAAGAGAAGAAAAAGCGTGCAAGTAAGCGCGTTCGACGCAATCGTAAGGTGGCACTAGTTCTAGCTGTTGCTCTAGGAATTGGTGGCTGGTGGACTCTTGTTGGCCCTGGTTCGCGTGTTGTTGTTCCTTCAACTATTGGCGGAAGCTTTGATGAAGCTGTAGGCGTTATTGGACCTTTGGGTCTTACAGCCGTTGTTGTCGAAAATAGATTTGATGAAGAAATACCTAAAGGCAAAATCATCGAAAGCATTCCTGCTGGTGGCGGCAAAGTCGATGCCGGCGGAACGGTCAAGTTAATCCTTTCAAAAGGTCAAGAACGATATGCAATTCCGATGACGAAAGGTTTGACTCCTGAAGCGGCACAAACTGCTCTGAAGAAATATCCACTGCAGGTGGGAACAGTAAATGAGGTTTTTAACTCTGAAATTCCAAAGGGTTTTGTTGTTTCAACTTCACCAGTTTCAGGAACTTCGGTCAAGCGCGATACAAAAGTTGATTTGTTAGTATCAAAGGGAATCGAACAAATTGCTCTTGCTTCATACCTTGGAAAGAGCGGCGAACAAGCTTTGAATGAGTTAACAGAAGCAGGTTTTTCTGTTGAGGCTGGATATGCATTTAATGAAACTGTTCCAGAATTAGCAGTTATTTCACAAAGCCCTGCAGGTGGAACAACGGCCAATAAGGGTGGCAAAGTTACGATTCTTATCTCAAAGGGTCCTAGATACACAGTTATTCCTGCTTCACTTCGTGGCATGCCCGGACAAGAAGCTGTAAATAAACTTGAAGCACTCGGCTTGAAGGTACGAGTTTTGCCTAAGGGCGTTAAGTTAACAGGCAAGCGAGTTCAGTCTGCTATTCCTACGTATCAAACGAAAGTAAAGCGTGGCAGCTTGGTGACGATTACCGTAGGGTAAGCCAATGCTTACACCAGTTAAGAAGCCGCGCATCGGCGCCCACACCCCTACTACTGGTGGAATGGCGAAAAGATCTATCGCTTACGCACAAGATATTGGTGCAGAAGCGATTCAAGTTTTCGCGTCAAGTCCCAGAACTTGGGCGATGCCCGAAGCAAAACCAGAGCTTGATGATGCTTTTAAGCTGAAGGCTGCAGAACTAGACATTGAAACTTATGTGCATGCTCCGTTTTTAATTAATTTAGGATCACCAACAGAGGCAACTTACTTAAACTCTTTGGCTTCAACAAAGTATTCACTGCAACGTGGTTCAGATATTGGTGCCCTAGGCGTCGTTATTCATACAGGTTCTGCCGTGGATGTTAACCATGTCGAAAAAGCGTGGAAGCAGATACACGAAGGCATGATGCCTATTCTTAACGCTTTAGGTGATGATGCACCGTACTTGTTGCTAGAACCAACCGCGGGCCAGGGACAAAGTTTGGTTAAGAAGTTAGATGATCTTGAGATGTACTTAAAGGCGCTGGAATATCATCCCAAAGTTGGAATTTGTTTGGATACCTGTCACGTATTTGCTGCAGGACATGACATTTCGGTTAAGGGTGGCATGACCTCAACAATCGATCTATTGGTGCAGGTTGCAGGAATCGAGCGTTTCCAATTAGTTCACGCTAATGATTCGATGGATGTGTGCGGAGCATTAAAGGATCGTCATCAAAATATTGGTGATGGCCACATCGGTGTAGATCCGTTTAAAGAGCTTCTTGCTCACCCTGCTGTTGCTAACGCGCCATTGATTCTTGAAACTCCAGGCATGGAACCAGAACATGGCAAGGAAGTTGCCTTATTAAAGAAGTTGCGCGGCTAATGTCTGCTCGTCATCAACTTCAACTAAAACTGGCTCCTTGGGCCTTGTTGTCAGTAGCTGCCGCTTGGGGTTTTGCTTTCGTTGTTATGAAAGATGCGATCCAAAGACAAAGCGTCAATAACTTTCTTTTCACCCGCTTTGCTTTAGCCGTGCTGGTGATGCTCATAATTCGCCCGCAGACCGTTAAACATTTCAATAAAGATTTATTGCAGCGGGGATCTTTAGCGGGCATCTTTCTAGGCTTCGGGTACATCTTTCAAACTCTGGGCCTAGAGCGAACAGGTGCAGCAATTACCGGATTTATCACTGGTTTGTATGTTGTTTTGACGCCAGTTCTGGCATGGCTTGTCTTGAAAGAGAAGATCACCCGCTTTGTCTGGCTGTGCATCATGGTTGCAACAGTTGGTTTGGCATTGTTATCTGTCCGAGGATTCTCAGTTGGTACTGGCGAAATGCTGGTTTTGGCCAGCGCATTTTTCTTTGCCGCTCACATTATTGCTTTAAGCAAGTGGTCTTCTGGTCGCGATGTGTATGCCATGACAGTTGTTCAACTAACCATGTGTGGTTTATTGGCAGGCATCGCATCAATTCCTGGTGGTTATGCCCCGCCACCAGATTCTGGAGTTTGGGCGGTAGTTATTTTTACCGCCGTCTTTGCAACTGCAATTGCCTTCATTATTCAAACCTGGTCTCAGGCCCACATGAGCGCAACTAAAGTTGCAGTCATTTTAACCATGGAAGTTGTTTTCGCTGCAGTCTTTGCAATCTTCTTTGGTGGCGAAAGGTTGACGCTGCAAAGCGCATTAGGCGGAATCCTTGTCGTCGTCGCCATGTATTTGATTGTGCTGAAGGAACAGAAGTAGGCTGATGTAATGGCAATTGACCTAAGGAGTGACACTGTAACTCGACCATCGGCAGCGATGCGCGAAGCAATTGCGCAGGCACCGGTTGGCGATGATGTTTACAGTGATGACCCAACGGTTAATTCTCT
>JBIIZR010000012.1:0-17230 GCA_044346185.1 Candidatus Planktophila sp. | reverse complement strand
TTCATAATTCTCTCTCTCCTACTTAGGCATTGATAGGAAAATCAACACAAGATATGTGTACTCCGTGAAGAAGTCGCTGCAGGAGAAAATGTCGAGGGTCAGCACTCGAGATAGGAGAAGTGAGTGTTTGCCCTCAATGCGTGTACTTAAAAAGAGTCAGTAATTTTAAAGTATCAATCAACGTGACGATTGCAAAGAGATTGACCATCAGGTCCAACCTCATAATGTGAACATGGGACGTTTAATTTATCGAAAGCTTTATCACCATAATGTGTGCGGTAGGCAAGTGCTAACAGAACTCGCAGATTTGTTTCCCCATCAGACTTAATTCCGAATACTTGTGCGCTGCGGCTGACTGTGTTCTCAATAACTTTCTCACTGTGAGAAGTTTGAGAAGCGATCGCGGCGTTTGATTTTCCTTCGCACACGAGCTCTAATACCAATTGTTCAAAGGGTGTTAGTTCTCGAGTTGATATTGTGATGTCACGTGCCATTAATTCTGCCGCCTCTCCGCGTGTTCCTATTCTGCACTTCTTTTTTTCACTGGTCACCCCGTAAGATGCGCAAATGAGCGAAATCTTGTCCACACGCCACAAAGAAGTGCTAACCCTCACCATTAATCGGCCTGAAAAAATGAACGCCTTGACCCGTTCTATGTATGCAGGCTTAGCCAAGGGTCTCAATGACGCTGCAGGTGACTTTGGTATTCGTGCAGTGGTTATCACTTCTGCTGGAGATCACTTCACCGCGGGCAATGACATCAATGATTTTATGAACAATCCACCAACTTCAGATGATTCAGAGGTTGCACAGTTTTTAGCTTCTCTTCTTAACTTTCCAAAACCATTGCTCGCTGCAGTTAAGGGAAACGCAGTAGGAGTCGGAACAACGATGTTGCTGCACTGTGATGTTGTTATTGCTGGACCAACTGCAAACTTTTCAATGCCTTTTGCATCCCTAGGTCTTGTTCCAGAAGCTGGCTCTAGCTACTTGTTCCCTCAACTTGTTGGGTATCAAAGAGCGGCGAGAATCTTCATGACTGGTGAAAGCTTTGATGCAGATGCAGCCATTGAAATGGGATTGGCGACAGCAAAAGATTCAGATCCGCTGGCTCACGCTTTAAAGATTGCCGAACACATCGCCGAGCAACCACCACAGGCAATCATCAATACCAAGGCGTTGCTCAAGGCACGTAACCATGATTCTGTTGCAGCCGTAATGAAGGCTGAGTTTGAAATATTTGCAATGGCTCTTCAATCGGAAGAAGCTATGGAAGCATTCATGAAGTTCATGTCTAAGAAGGGTAAGTAAATGTCACTAGCCGGAAAAAGAATCTTCATCACAGGTGGATCTCGTGGAATTGGTTTAGCTATCGCCTTGCGTGCGGCTCGTGACGGTGCATCTATTGCGATCGCAGCTAAAACCTCGGATCCCAATCCAAAACTTCCGGGAACAATCCATACCGCAGCGGCAGAGATTGAAGCAGCCGGCGGAAAAGCCCTTGCTATCCAATGTGATTTGCGTGATGAGACCCAGATTGAAGCGGCAATTGCTCAAGCTGCAGAAGCTTTTGGTGGCATCGACATTCTGATTAACAACGCCAGTGCTATCAATTTGACCCGCACTGATCAGACTCCTGCCAAGCGTTTTGACCTGATGTTTGATGTCAACGTGCGCGGCACTTTCTTGACCTCACAAGCGGCACTACCTCACTTGCGAAAGTCCGCGGCAGAAGGACGTAACCCGCACATTCTCAACTTATCTCCACCACTTTCAATGAAGCCGGTTTGGTTCAAAAATCATGTTGCTTACACAATGGCCAAGTACGGCATGAGCATGTGTGTTCTAGGAATGGCCGAAGAGTTCAAGCGCGATGGAATTGGCGTAAATGCTCTGTGGCCACGCACAGTTATTGATACCGCTGCATTGCAAATGATTCCAGGTATCGATGCATTAGCTGGGCGAACACCTGAGATCTTGGCCGATGCTGCTTACATCATTTTCAATCGTGATGCTAAAGAGTGCACCGGAAACTTCTTTGTCGATGATGTACTGCTTGCAAGTGAAGGAATCACTGATTTAGAGAAGTACTCAGTTACTCCGGGAACTAAGGATTTCCTATTGGATTTCTTTCTCGACTAAACTGCACTCATGCGCAAACTAGTCTCAGTTTTTTTACTCTCTTGTCTCTCGGTTCTAGTCATCCCTAGTTCTTCGGCACATGTAACTATCGTTTCCTCATTTCCTGAACAGTTTGCAAATGTGAACCCAATTCCAACTGAGGTCTGGATCGAATTCAGCGGAGAATTGCAGACCCTAAATGGCGAAGCGCTTAACTCGCTCGAAGTTGTTGATTCGACGGGGATAGCAGTTAACTTTGAAGATCCAATTATTAGCGGTGGAAGAATAACCACCAAGGTTTCAGGGCAGAGCGCTCCGGGTGTTTTCACTGTGAAGTACCGTGTCGTTGGTGATGATGGACATGTCATCGAAGGTGATTACACCTTTAACGCTTCTCCTGATTACGCTGCAGAACAATCACCTATGCCGATTAGTTCCACATCTGGTGAAAGTTCAATTCCAGTGGGCGGCATCTTGATTGGAGCTCTGGTACTAACTTTCCTTGCTGGAATATTCGTGAGAGCAAAAAATCAAAAAGAGTAGTTATGCCTGCATTTGATGTAGAAATTAATGGCGCAAATGTCATCGCCGAGTCCGAGCGTTCCGGTCGTGCTCGCTCTTTGTTTTGGCCTTGGGCGGGCGCAAATGTTTCATTGTTGGCGCTTTCATACGGAGCCTTCTTCCTAGGCTTTGGAATCTCCTTTTGGCAGGCAACAATCGCAGCTTTCGTTGGAACCATTGGATCTTTCTTACTAGTAGGGATTAGTTCTCTAGCAGGAAAGCGTTCAAATGCACCGACAATGGTTTTGTCGCGCGCATCCTTTGGAGTTAAGGGCAGCAGATTGCCCGGCGCGCTTTCATACTTAATTTTCGTAGGTTGGGAAACGGTGCTTATTTCCCTTGCAACGTTAGCAACCGGAACTGTTTTCGCTCGAGTCGGTGGGATTGATCGAAACATTGCCTTGCTTCTGGGCTTTACTTTGGCTGCAACCCTTACGGTAATTGGGGGAGTGTTGGGGCTAAAAGTCATTATGAAGCTCCAGAAATTGTTGACAATCACAATCGCAACGATGACTTTGCTCTATATCGCCTTAACAATTGAGAATGTTTCCTGGAGTGCAGTGACCGACATTCCAAATGGCAGTTTTCAAAGTTTTGTGGGTGCAACGATTTTTGCGGTTACCGGTATTGGCCTTGGCTGGGTGAATGCAGCAGCGGATTACTCTAGATACTTGCCGCGTACAGTCTCTAATAAATCGGTAGTTGGTTGGACAGTTCTAGGTGCTTCTATCGTTCCCATCATTCTTGTTATTTACGGGGCCGCACTTTCTGGAAGCAGCAAGAGCTTAAGCGAAGCGATCTCCATGGATCCGATAGGCGCACTCACCACGCTGCTTCCAACTTGGTTCTTAATTCCTTTTGCGGTGGCTGCCATTCTTGGACTTGTTGGCGGGGCGATTTTAAATCTCTACTCATCTGGATTAACGCTGGTTTCTCTAGGTGTGCCTATCAAGCGATATCAAGCCGCGAGCATAGATGCACTGATTATGTTTGGTGGAGCGATTTATATTGTTTGGGTTGCAGACAATTTCTTCTATCCATTCCAGGGTTTCTTGATTACTTTAGGTGTTCCCATTGCAGTATGGTCTTCGATATTCGTTGCAGATGTTCTGATTCGCAAAAAGGCTTACAGTGAAAAAGACTTGTTTGATCCCAGTGGAATGTATGGGTCAGTGAACAAAGGATCTATCCTCCTAATGATTTTTGGTTCAGTTATTGGTTGGGGTTTTGTGACTAATACATTTGCTCCATGGCTTCAATGGCAGGGTTACTTCTTAGAACTTATTGGTGGCAAAGAGGGTCCTTGGGCTTACTCAAATGTTGGTGTGATTTTCGCTTTGCTGATCGGTTTCTTGGGCCATATTGTGCTTTCAGCGCGCAAAATTCGAGCGCAGGAGAACACGCTCAGTTAGAGTTACACCATGAGACGTCGGATTGCACCGCTTCGGGATTTCTTAAATCGCGAATCTACAAGTGGGCTTCTGATTTTGGTGGCTTCTGCCCTTGGTCTAATCACAGCCAATTCGCCGTTATCCGATGATTACTTTTCTACCTTAGATTTCAAGTTAACTTTAGGTGCCGATTGGTATTTGATTGATCTGTCAGTTCTTAAAGTCATCAACTATCTGCTCATGAGCATCTTCTTCTTCGTGGTCGGGTTGGAAATCAAGCGCGAACTTACTTCAGGTCATCTTGCCTCCTTCAAAAAAGCACTGTTGCCTTTTGTCGCAGCAATAGGTGGAATGGCCGTGCCGGCCCTGATTTATCTTGCAATAGCTGGTGGTGTCGCACCCGGTGGTTGGGGAGTACCTGTTGCTACCGATATTGCCTTGGCCGTTGGTTTGCTGGCCATGCTGGGTACATCAGTTGCGGCCTCTTTGCGATCCTTCTTACTTGCACTTGCCGTCATTGATGACATTGGTGCGATCTTGATCATTGCAATTGTTTATTCAACGGGAATCAAGTTCTCATGGTTGGCAGCTGCCGCTTTATGTGTTGGTGTCATCGCTATATTGAAGAAAGCAGGCGTTGAGTCAATGCTTGTTTATTCAATTTTTGCATTCATATTGTGGTTCTCGTTCTACAAAACCGGTGTACACCCAACTTTAGCTGGCGTAATTATTGGACTCATGACTCCAAATATCCTGCACCGCAGCACTAAGGTTGAAGATATCGAGGATGGTTCCGTTTCAGTCATTGAATGGCTGGAGCATAAATTCCACCCAGTCAGTACCTTTTTGGTCGTTCCAATTTTTGCTTTTGCCAATACAGGTGTTGTAATCACGAGTGATTCAATCAAGGGTGCTTCACAGTCCCTAATCGCATGGGGAATTTTCTTCGGATTAGTAATAGGAAAACCGCTAGGTGTACTTATGGCTTCAATGGCTGCCAAGCGATCGAAATTGGCTGATTTCCCAGAAGGAGCAACAAACTCTTCAATTCTGGCCACGGGAAGTGCGGCCGGTATTGGATTTACCGTTGCAATTTTCATTGCTGATTTGGCTTTTGATGATGCCCAGACTCAAGACATTGCGGTTCTTGCCGTCATAGTCGCCTCTGTTGTCAGCGCACTGCTGTCAATTGCATTATTCAAATTGCTGGCGCGAAAATAAAAAAACAAAACCCGCCTTTTTAGGGGCGGGCTTTGTGATTTAGAATCTCTTAGATGTCGTAATACAGTTCGAATTCAGCTGGGTGTGGACGTAGTCGAACGTAGTCGACCTCTTCCTTACGCTTGAATGCGATCCATGTATCAATAAGATCCTTGGCAAATACTCCGCCCTGAGTTAGGAAATCGTGATCCTTTTCGAGGTTGTTGAGAACTTCATCCAAAGAACCAGGAACCTGAGGAATTGATGCTGCCTCTTCGCCTTCTAGCTCGTAAAGATCCTTATCAACTGGGGCAGGTGGTTCGATCTTGTTCATGATTCCATCAAGACCAGCCATTAGCATTGCTGCGAAAGCTAGGTATGGGTTTGATGAAGGATCTGGGCAACGGAATTCGATGCGCTTTGCCTTTGGATTGGATCCTGTAATTGGGATACGGATACAAGCCGAGCGGTTACGTGCTGAGTAAACAAGGTTTACTGGAGCTTCATAACCTGGAACTAAGCGACGGTATGAGTTAACGGTTGGGTTAGTGAAGGCAAGTAATGATGGTGCGTGCTTCAAAAGACCACCGATGTACCAACGTGCCATGTCTGATAAATCGCCGTACGTTCCTGCTTCGAAGAACAGTGGCTTTCCATCTTTCCACAGTGATTGGTGAACGTGCATACCTGAGCCGTTATCTCCAAAGAGAGGCTTTGGCATAAATGTTGCAGTCTTTCCGCCTTGCCATGCAGTGTTGCGAATGACGTACTTGAACTTCATTACATCATCGCCGGCGGTAAGAATGTCGGTGAATCGGTAGTTGATCTCCATCTGTCCAGCAGTTCCCACTTCGTGGTGTGAACGCTCTACAAGAAGTCCGACCTTACCTAGCTGCATCACCATTTCATCGCGAAGATCAGCGAACTGATCTGTTGGAGACACAGGGAAGTAACCACCCTTTACGCGTGTGCGGTAACCGCGGTTAGGTGTTCCATCTGCATCGTATTCAACGCCTGTGTTCCAAGCGCCTTCATATGACTCGATCTCGTGTACAGCTGAGTTGATTCCGGTCTTGAAGCGAACGCTATCAAAGACATAGAACTCGGCTTCTGGTGCAAAGAATGCAGTATCAGCAATTCCAAGTGAACGCATGTAATCAACTGCGCGTGCTACTACACCGCGAGGATCGCGGCTGTATGGAGTGTTATCAACTGGGTTATGAACCGAGAAAATAATGATGAGGGTTTTTTCTTTACGGTATGGATCAATGTATGCAGATTCTGGAACTGGTAACAGTTTCATATCTGATTCATTGATTGTCTGGAAACCTCGAATAGAGGAACCATCAAACATAAGGCCATCGGTAAACACAGCTTCATCAAATGATTCAACAGGAACGTTGAAGTGATGCTGGATACCAGGCAAATCTGTAAAGCGAACGTCAACTAATTTGACATCCTCCTTCTTAATATATGCAAAAATTTCTGCGGCGTTCTTAAACATGCTTCTCCCAATTTCACATGTGATGCGCTAGACCCCTCATCATTGAGTTTCTGGCGCTTTTAGGTAGTTGAACCCTAGGTCCACACCATGAAATCGGCATAACCCGCTTGTTAAATTCATGTTACGTCTGCTGGGTTTGGGCGTTAGGCTTGTCACGTGAGCGTGAATTTCATCCGAGTAACCCTAGGACGTCGAATGTCGGCGTTAATGGTCGATTGGTTGGCGGCTTGTTTCGTCGTAATTGCGACGACTGGAGGTCTGTTTGCGGTTTCCCCTGGCCGACAGTTCAAGATTTCCGCGGTGTTCCTCGCACATGTGGCATTCCTTGTCATGCTTCAAGGAGCATCCCTGGGTCACCGAATTTTTGGCATAAAAGTCATCAGATTCGCAGATGGTGGAACCGTTACGCCACTTCAAGCGCTGATTCGGACGACACTCTTAACAACGGTTATCTTTGCTATTACCTTTGATGAAAACGGCAGAGGTCTACACGAACGATTCAGCGGAACGGTTTTAACGCGAGTTAAAAGTTTTAAGAGCTAGCGAATTTTTGGTGCACGAGTTGGCATCGGACCCTTTGGAATTGGCATAGACATTCCTCCAACAGCCTTAAGTCGAGCTCGTACTTCACGCATTTGGTGCGCGGTTAACTTCTTTGGAAGACGGCGCATTTGCTTTTGTAGTTTACGAATTGGAACTCGTCCATCTTCGTTGCCTACCAAGAATTCTGTAACTGGAACACCAGGTGCGAAGCGTTCAGCTTTCTTTCGCTCATCAGCAATCATCTGACGCACAGCATTTGTGCCTTCACCAGTGAGAACAATTCCCGCACGGCCAACTGAGCGGTGAACCATGTCTTGATTTTTAGAGACAGCCACCGCAGGAGTTGTGGTCCAACCTTTGCGGATTGCCATCAAAACACTTGCGCCCGCGCCGATCTGACCTTCAATTGAAGCGTAAGCGGCTGTTCCGGCTTGGCGGGTGAAGAAGAAAAGTGTCAAAAGAAGTGCAAGTGGGAAGAAAACAAAAGCCCAGTAAGCAACTTCGTTAAGAGCAAAGCCAATTCCGATACCGATGCTCCATGAAGCCAAGAAAACACCGATCAGCGCAAAGGCAATCCAAGGCTTTACTTGCTTGGTTACTTTGTAAGCATCACGGAAGGTTTGGAAACGTGGCTTCTTGATCTTGGGTTGTTTAGCTTTTCTCTTGAACATGTTGTTAGTTTAGTGGGGCAGGAGCGGTTCCACCAAGACGAGCTGGCGCCCAACGCTGGCCGACATGGCTATCAGGGTATTTTTCTTGGACTTGATTCAGCATAGAAATCATGACTTGGCGTAGTTGTTGCGATGCGGTCTCGATATCGACATCTTTGGCGTAATGAATTGGCTCGCCAAATGAAACTGACACTGGTGTTTTACCGTGCTTGAAATTTGGCTTAACACCCTTTGTAGAGACCCGTTGCCCACCCCAAACAATCGTGGGAACTATGGGTACTCCAGCATCTACAGCAAGTCGCAGGGCACCTGACTTTAGTTGCTTAATCTCAAAACTAGTTGAGATTGTTGCTTCTGGGAAAATACCAACAATCTCACCTGCTTTGAGGGCCTTTAATGCGGCTACATATGACGGGGCGCCATTGTTGCGATCGACATTGATGTGGTGCATTCCGCGCAACAGGGGACCTGCAATTTTGTGGTCAAAGAGTTCCTTCTTTGCCATGAATCGAACAAATCTTTTTACCGGAAGCGCGCCAGTTCCAGCGATTGCAAAGTCCAAATAACTGACGTGATTGATGGCAAGGATGGCTCCACCTTTACGTGGAATGTTTTCATCACCTTGAAAATCAAATTGAAAACCTAGGTACTTCCAAAACCCCTTAACTAAAGCGATTACTGGGGGATAGACCAAATCAACCACGAGAAGTTTTCTTTTCCATAGCTTGCTTATACAAACGCCCCGCACGGTATGACGACCGCACCAACGGCCCGCTCATAACGCCAAGGAATCCGACTTGTTCAGCCTCTGCGGCTAGTTCAACGAATTCTTCAGGCTTAACCCAACGTTCAACTGGGTGGTGTTTATTTGTTGGTCGTAGATACTGAGTAATTGTGATTAAGTCACAACCAGCGTTGTGCAAATCAACCAAAGCTTGCGAAATCTCTTCTCGAGTTTCACCTAATCCTAAGATCAAGTTCGACTTTGTAATGAGACCGAAATCTTGAGCCATACCGATTACTTTCAGGGACTTTTCATAGGTAAAGGCTGGGCGTATCTGCTTGAAAATACGTGGGACCGTTTCAAGGTTGTGGGCAAAGACCTCGGGCCGAGTTTCAAAGATTGGATTAAGAAGCTCGGGCTTGGCATTGAAGTCCGGAGCAAGCATTTCAACACCTGTGCCGGGATTAAGTTCATGTACTGCGCGAATTGTTTCTGCGTACAACCATGAACCTTCATCTTCAAGATCATCTCGTGTTACGCCGGTAATCGTTGCATAGCGCAGACCCATCGACTTAACCGATTCGGCGACTTTGCGCGGTTCTTCACGATCGATTGGTAGTGGCTTACCAGTGTCAATGTTGCAGAAATCGCAACGACGGGTACAACGATCTCCGCCAATTAAGAATGTCGCCTCTTTATCTTCCCAACATTCAAAAATGTTTGGGCAAGCTGCCTCTTGGCAGACCGTGTGAAGACCTTCACTTTTAACCAGGGAACGAAGACGTGTGTATTCGGGACCCATATTTGCACGGGTCTTAATCCATTCAGGCTTTCGCTCAATCGGAACAAGTGCATTACGAGCTTCAATACGAAGAAGTTTGCGACCTTCAGGTGCCATTGTCATGCGCTGACCCTTCTGAGAGATTCAAAGATGTGTCGTTCGACTAATGGTGAAACTTCTTCAATTGTGATTGCGCGATTTAACTCGATTTCAAGTGAGGTAACCCCAGCATCAGCAATCCCGCAAGGAATGATCGACTTGAAAGATGAGAGATCTGGATTAACGTTGATCGCAAAGCCGTGCATTGTTACACCTTGGGCGACACGTACTCCGATTGCAGCAATCTTGCGATCTCCGCTGGAATCACGCACCCAAACACCTGAGCGACCATCGATACGCTCTGTTGCTAAACCTAAATCAGAGCACACCGACATTAATCCAGCTTCAATCTCTCGAACAAAACCGACTAGTTCAGTGGGATTAATCAGCTTCACAATTGGATAACCGACCAATTGACCGGGACCATGCCAGGTAATTCGCCCACCTCGATCGACTTCGATGACTGGGGTGCCGTCGGTTGGCTTTTCCGATTCCTCTGTGCGACGACCTGCAGTGAAAACAGAGGGATGCTCCAACAGCAACAAGGTATTGGGACGGATTCCATCGGCCACTTCTTGATGAATCGTCTTTTGGGATTCCCACGCCTTCTGATAATCAACCAGCCCGTGACGGGACAAAGCAATTGCTGAATCCGAAGGGCTTTCCATTAGAGGCACACCCATAGCCTAAAGGTAGGCTTACCTACATACCAATTGAGGGCTAGAGGCCCAGATAAATAAGGGGTCTGACTACGTGTCCACTGCATTGAACAAAAAGAGCCGCCGTCCACTTGTATACGCCTTGATCGTGATATTCCTGTGGTTCGGTGCCAGCGGAGTCTTTGGTCCTCTATTCGGCAAGCTTTCTACAGTTCAAGAAAATGACAACTCCGCCTTCTTGCCAGATAGCGCCGAATCGACACAAGCTGCCAAGATCATTGAAAAGTTCAATCAAGATCAAAATCAAAGCCTGCCAACACTTGTTCTTTATTTGGGCGAAGTAAACGCCGACAAAATCGCAGCGCTTAATGAACATCTCGCAAAAATTGGTTCGCAAGAAATCATTGGAACAGATGTCCCGATCTCTACATACCTGACACAAGAGGAGCAGATTTTTGCATTCCCATCCGAAGACGGAAAAGCGCTACTTGTAAACCTGCCTTTTAAATCCGAAATTGCGACAGATCTTTTGCCTAACAACAAACCTGCACTGCCCGAAGTAATCGAAACTTTGCGCGAAGATTCGGCTGAGTTTGCAAAGAGCGTTGGATTGACTTCAAATGTAACTGGAATCGGTGCCTTACTCGGTGATCTCTTTGGTGCATTTGAAGGAATCGACTCTTCGCTATTGCTGACGACATTAATCGTAGTTGCCCTTATTTTGATCGTTGTTTATCGATCTCCGGTTCTTTGGATCCTTCCGCTGTTTTCTGCAGTGATCGCATTGTCTACCGCAGGTGGTCTGGTTTACCTGTTAACAAAAAACGATGTGATTGATCTGAACGGTCAGTCTCAAGGAATTCTTTCGGTGCTAGTTCTTGGTGCCGCAACAGATTATGCATTGCTGCTGATTTCTCGCTATCGCGAAGAATTACATCACTTTGAACATCCTGCACAGGCAATGAAGGCGGCCCTTAAGGGTGTATTTGAACCGATTGTGGCATCTGGCGCAACGGTTATCTCAGCGCTGCTTGTTTTGCTACTCAGCGATTTGTCTGGAAACCGAGGACTCGGTCCAGTTGGTGCTATCGGTGTTGCAGCCGCAGTCGTAACTATCTTGACATTGCTGCCGGCGTTATTGGTTGCCTTTGGCCGTTGGATATTTTGGCCGAGAATTCCGCGTAATGATGATGTGAATACTCAACTGGCTGGAACATGGGCCAAAATTGGTTCAGCAGTTGAAAAACGTCCTCGCAAGTTATGGATAGTTACTGCGTTAGGTCTTGCAATTCTTGCTGGTTTTTCTACGACTTTAAACGCAAAGGGATTGTCTACCGCAGATGCATTTACGCAACGTCCAGATTCTGTTGTAGGCCTTGAATTGCTGGGAGAGCATTTCCCAGGAGGCTCTGGACAACCAACTGAAGTTGTTGTTCGAGAAGAACTAATCGGACCTGTTTCAGCTGCGCTCATGAGCGTCTCTGGTGTTTCATCTGTCGAGCCAATGCGTTTGACTCCAACTATTCCTGGCCAAGCACCTTCTGCGATAAAGGTTGTTGATGGAAAAGTGATTCTCAATGCGACCCTTGCCCTAAATCCAGATTCGGTAGAAGCGCGAGATGTCATTCCGGTGATTCGCGAAGCTGTTCATGCCATCGATCCTAATATTTTGGTGGGAGGAAGCACCGCGGTTGCTTTTGACACCGATGTTTCAGCAAATCGAGACAACCGAACAATCATTCCAATTGTGCTTGTTTTGATTACGATTATTTTGGGTCTGTTGCTTCGAAGCATACTTTCGGCTGCTTTGCTTTTGGGAACAGTAGTTCTCTCATTCTTTGCAACGCTAGGTGCTTGTCAGTTAGTTTTTGAACACATATTCGGTTTCAAGGGCGCGGATACATCCTTCCCATTGTTCGCATTTATTTTCTTGGTCGCGCTCGGTATCGACTACAACATCTTCTTGATGACACGTGTGCGCGAAGAAAGCGCAAAAATTGGAACCAGAGCGGGTGTCATTAAAGGCCTGACAGTTACCGGAGGAGTTATTACTTCGGCAGGAATCGTATTGGCAGCAACCTTTGCTGTCTTAGGAGTTTTGCCGCTTGTCTTCCTGGCAGAGCTTGGATTCGCCGTTGCTTTCGGAGTTCTTTTGGATACTTTGATTGTTAGAACAATTCTTGTTCCAGCACTTGTCCACGACATTGGTGGAAAAGTTTGGTGGCCGTCTAAGTTACAAAATTCCTAACCATGAGTCTTCGGGTTGGAATCGCAGGGTATGGAATGGCAGGCCGGTACTTTCACGCGCCACTTCTTAAAGGCTGTGGGTTTGATGTTGCTGCGGTTCTAACCACTAACGCTACGCGGGCTGGGCATGCGGTCGAAGATTTTCCAAAGACTGTTATCGTTCAAACTATTGAAGAATTAGTTGGACGCGATTTAGATCTAGTGGTTGTGGCTTCTGCGAATTTGGTCCATGCAGAACAAGCCGCTGCAGCATTGAGGGCCGGAATACCGGTTGTAGTAGATAAACCAATGGGAAGAAATTACGAGGAAACCAAAGCGATAGTTGAACTATCAAAAAATCTTGGTGTCCCGGTTTCGACCTTCTTTAATCGTCGCTGGGATAGCGATGCGTTAACGATTAAACAAGTGATTGCTAGCGGTGTACTGGGTGATATTCATCGAATGGATTCACGCTTTGAACGGTTTAGACCAAAAGTAAACCAAGATTCCTGGAGAGAAAACATGAGCGCCGAAGATGGCGGTGGTCAGCTTCTGGACCTTCAGCCACATTTGATTTCAACTGCAATTGATTGGTTCGGCAAATGCGAGTTAGTAACCGCAACGGTTCGATCGATTCGCGGAGCAGCCGATGATGATTCTGTGTTGGTACTTCGTCACGACAGCGGAGTTATGTCATACCTTTCAGCAAGTGCTGTAGTGGGCGCACCAGGTCCAAGAATTCGAATTTTGGGAAGCAAGGGCGCATTAGTGATAAACGATTTAGATCCGCAAGAAGCGCTGTTGCGTGCTGGTAAATATCCCGCTGGGGCAGTTTGGTCAGAACCAACAACATCTGCCGCCTTTATTCATCGCGGAACCGAGGTTGAGGAAATTCAAGGCATCCCCGGAAACTATGCACTTTTCTATACGGCCGTAGCTTCAGCAATTAGTAAGGGAACGCCGTGGCCAATATCTAACGATGATGCATTACTTGTGGCTTCAATAATTGATCAGGCAAGGGTTATCGGAACTCATGCATAGTTCTTCAGATGTCTTAATAGTTGGCGCAGGTCTTGCAGGCTTAAGCGCAGCGATTACTTTGCAAGAAGCTGGCAGAGATGTTCGACTAATTGAAAGTTCGGATCGCCCTGGTGGACGAGTGACATCAGATGTCATTGATGGATTTATCTGTGATCGTGGTTTTCAACTGATTAACTCTAAGTATCCAGCACTTCAGGAACTAGACGTTATTAAAGAGATTGATTTCATTAAAGCTCCACGAGTCATAGAAGTTGCTCTGGGCAATGATCGCCGGACATTAGGAGATCCTCGCGTCGCGCCATGGACTGCTTTAGATAAAGCCACGGGAACCATCCCAGAGAAGTTATCTTTACTTCGTTTTCTTGCAAGTACTCCTAAAGAGAATCAATCGGTAGAAGATGTTCTAAAAATTGCAGGCTCCACGTATACACGTGCGCTGCGACCTTTCTTGCACGGAGTTTTTCTGACAGATCCCAAGAATGTGGATGCGCGCTATGGCCAGTCGATTGTGAAAAGTTTTGTGACGGGATCACCCGGTATACCCCGCAAGGGTGTGGCTGAACTTTCAAAAGCCTTAGCTTCGCGCGTAAATTCTGTTACCTACGGGGTCCGCGCGGATAGTCTTGAAGGAAAAGTCCTACAAACATCTATCGGAGAATTTACAGCCTCAACAATTGTTATTGCAACCGATGCAACTACTGCTACACAACTTCTTGGATTGCACGAAGTACCGCGAATGGCTGGTTGCATCACTTGGTATCACGCAGTGACGACTAACCCTTCAGGAAATGGGCGGTTGATTGTCGATGGTCAGAACCGCGGGCCAATCATTAACTCAATCGTGATCTCAGATATCTCTTCTAGTTACGCTCCACAGGGTCAGCATTTAGTGTCCACAACTACAGAATTGGGTGCAACTGAATCAGATGTACGAAGACACCTAGCAATTATGTGGGGGATGAGCACCCATGACTGGCAATTGATTGCCAAGTATGAAATTCCTGCAGCACTTCCGATTCAAAGCGTGGGACGTGCACTGACACAAACCGTTAAAGTTTCAGAAAATGTCTATGTAGTTGGAGATCATCGCGCCGTGCCTTCGCAGCAAGGTGCACTTTTCTCTGGGCGACTGGCCGCAGAATTAATCCTCAATAAGAGCTGATAACGCCTCTGAAATATGTGGGTAGTCCCAGGTAAAGCCTGCTTCTTGCAAGACATGAGGGATAACCTTTTTTGATCCAAGAACTTCAGAAGAAAAACCGCCCAATGCGATTTTCAGCGCGATTGCTGGGGCTGGAAATAATGCAGGACGATGCATTGCACGAGCTAAAGCAGCGGTGAACTCTTGATTAGTAACTGGGTTAGGCGCGGTCAGATTAATTGGACCTGAGATTGGATTTTCTAAAGCAAAAATAATTGCGCGGATTTGATCATGCAATGTAATCCAGGACCACCATTGCTTGCCGTTCCCTAATTTTCCACCAAGACCTAAGCGAAACAGCGGCAACATCTTTCCTAGAGCCCCACCTGTTGGATCCAAAACTAAACCAGTTCGAATTTTTACAGTGCGCACATCTTGAGCAAGATCTGCCGCAGCTTCCCATTCGCGGCACACTGCAGCGAGAAAATCATCGCCAACGCGATCTGTTTCTACAACTGCGCGGTTTCCGCTTTCTCCGTACCAGCCGATTGCAGACGCTGAAATGAAAACTTGTGGCTTTAACTCAGTAACTGCATTTGCAATAGCAGTTGTTCCCAGTAGTCGAGAGTTAAGAATCTCACTCTTGTACTTTTTGCTCCAACGTTTGTCTCCGACACCCACACCAGCTAAGTGAATAACTGCATCAACGCCGCGTAAAGGTTCTAGATCAACATAGCCTGTTTGTGGGTCCCACTGAACTTCATCGGCACCAACCGGTGCGCGACGAACCAAACGTTGAACAGTGTGACCTTCGGCCTTTAAGTGTCCAACTAGAGCTGTTCCGATTAAACCGGAAGCGCCAGTTATCGCAATGCGCTGGTGTACAGACATCTGAAGATTAGAGCCCTAAATCAGACTCAAATGCGCCACCTTCGAGACGCTCTTTGAGAGTAACTAGGAATCGAGCCGCATCTGCGCCATCTACAACACGATGGTCGTAAGACAATCCAAGGTAAACCATGGAACGAATAGCAATTGTTTCGCCGCCATCTTCACCACGAACAACCATTGGTCGCTTTACTACTGCGCCAAGACCAAGGATTGCAACCTGTGGTTGATTGATAATTGGTGTATCAAACAACGCTCCACGACTTCCGGTGTTTGTCAGTGTGAAAGTTCCGCCGCCAAGTTCATCTGGAGTTACTTTGTTATCGCGAGTACGTGCAGCAAGGTCAGCAATCTTGCGAGCGATGCCACCCATGTTCAGATCACCTGCGTTTGCAATGACAGGCACAAGCAAACCGCGCTCTGTATCAACTGCAACGCCAAGGTGTTCGGCGCTATGGTAAGTAATTTGATCGCCTTCAACTGAAGAGTTAAGAACTGGATGTTGCTTTAGAGCTTCGCATACTGCTACAGCAAAGAATGGAAGGAATGAAAGCTTTACACCTTCACGTGATTCAAAACTTGCCTTTGCACGATCGCGAAGACGCGCGATCTTTGTGACATCTACTTCTACAACAGTTGTTAGTTGTGCGCTGACCTGAAGTGATTCAACCATTCGAGCAGCAATAACTTTGCGAAGACGTGACATTGTCACGGTTGTTCCACGTAGTGGAGAAACCGCAACAACTGGTGGCTTAGCAGCAGATGGTGTTGAAGCAACTGATGCAACAGCTGCAGGTGCTGCAGGTCGTGCTAAAGCTTCAACATCTTCGCGACGAATTCTTCCGCCGATTCCGGTTCCCTTAACTTGTGCAAGATTCACGCCAAGTTCAGAAGCAAGTTTGCGAACTAGGGGAGTCACATAAGCATCAGCTGGTTGTGAAACTGATTGAGACACTGCAGATGTTGTCACCGGTTGGGCTGGAACCTGTGCCACCGGAGTGGAGATCACTGGTGCGGACACAACTGGTGCCGGCGGTGGCGTTACTGGTGCTGCAACTACTGGTGCTGGTGCTGATGGAGCAGAAACCGCTCCGCCGGACACTCCAATCAATCCAAGACGTGCTCCTACTGCAACAGTTGTATCAACTGCGACATCAATTGCAAGAAGTGTTCCAGCAACTGGTGAAGGAATTTCAGTATCAACCTTGTCAGTAGAGACTTCTAGCAGCGCTTCATCAACTGCAACTGAGTCTCCAACATTTTTTAGCCAACGTGTAACTGTTCCTTCTGAAACGCTCTCGCCAAGTGCTGGCATCGTGATGACGGTTCCCGCACCTGTTGCAGCAGGTGCTGCTGGTGCTGGCGCAACAGCGACTGGTGCTGGAGTTTCAACAACTGGTGCTGGCGCTGCAGCCACTGGCGCAGCTGCAGGAGCTGGCGTTGATGCACCAGCACTATCCGCAATGATCGCAAGCTCTGCTCCAACTGGAACAGTTTGATCAACTTGTACAACAATTTTTTGCAAAGTTCCTGAAACTGGTGAAGGAATCTCGGTATCTACTTTGTCGGTTGAAACTTCTAGTAATGGTTCATCGACATTTACATGATCACCTTCGGCTTTTAACCAACGAGTGACTGTACCTTCGCTAACGCTCTCGCCAAGTGCGGGCATCGTTACTG
>JBIIZR010000050.1:0-5568 GCA_044346185.1 Candidatus Planktophila sp. | reverse complement strand
TTGCAATCTTCTTTGGTGGCGAAAGGTTGACGCTGCAAAGCGCATTAGGCGGAATCCTTGTCGTCGTCGCCATGTATTTGATTGTGCTGAAGGAACAGAAGTAGGCTGATGTAATGGCAATTGACCTTAGAAGTGACACAGTTACTCGACCATCGGCAGCGATGCGCGAAGCAATTGCGCAGGCACCGGTTGGCGATGATGTTTACAGTGATGACCCAACGGTTAATTCCCTTGAAGAACGCGTTGCCGCCATGTTTGGCAAGGAAGCCGGGTTGTTTACACCAACTGGATCACTTGCAAATCAATTAGCTATTCGAATGTTGGTCGCACCTGGCGAAGAATTAATCGCCGAAACCAATAGCCACATTGTGCGTGCCGAACTTGGCGCTGCGGCAGTATTTAGTGGAATAACGACACGAACATTTCCTGCCAAGCATGGTTTGCTCAAGGCGGCAGATGCCCTTGAAATTGCTCGTCCCAACAGCGGCCCATACCTGGTTTCAACAACGGCTATCGCTGTAGAAAATACCCACAACTTTGGCGGCGGTACTGTTCAACCAATTTCAGAGATTGCGGCTTTGCGTAAAGGCGCGGATGAATTAGGTCTAGCTCTTCACTTAGATGGTGCTCGAATCTGGAACGCACATGTCGCATCCGGTGTTTCATTTACTGAATACGGCAAATACTTTGACACGATTTCGGTCTGCTTATCTAAGGGATTAGGCGCACCAGTTGGTTCAGTCATGCTTTCGACCAAAGATCGTGTAGCAAAGGCTCGCGTTTGGCGTAAGCGTTATGGCGCAGGAATGCGCCAGATCGGATTACTAGCCGCCGGTGCGCATTACGCACTAGATAACAACATCACCCGCTTGTCTGAAGATCACCGCCGTGCACAAGAGTTAGCGCAAGCAATCGCTGCTATTGATTCTTCGTTAATTGATCCAACAACGGTTCATACAAACATTGTTGGTTTGGATCTTGCCGCGCTACCTATTACTGCCGCTGAACTTGCCGCCCGCTGTAAGGATGCAGGTTTATGGATTAGCGCGCTTGGTCCAAAGTATGCGCGCTTAGTTACTCATCTTGATTTTGATGATGCGCAATGTGCCCAAGCAATTGAAATTTTAAAGAAAGCCCTCGTGGCTTAAGAGCCACTGCTTCTTATCAACGCCGTACGCATAATTTCCTAACGCTCCCCCAGTTTTTACAACTCGGTGGCAAGGAACAACAAGCATGATCGCATTGTTTGCACAGGCACTTCCGGCAGCTCTGACTGCAGCAGGGCTTCCAGCTTTTTCAGCCAAGTCGGCATAGGACCAAGTTTTTCCCGGTGCAATCTTTCGCATCGCTTTCCACGCTGCTTGTGAAAATGCAGCCCCTGGTTGGCGGACCTTAATGCCGTTCAGCGCAGTTAAATCTCCATCAAAGTAATCATTTACAAGATCTGAAATTACTGGAATTGATTTCACAATCTTTACATCGCGACCAGCTTTAAAGGCTGACACAGTTGAAAGGTTTGCGCCAATTAGAATTTGATCATCGGCCAATAAATTGAGGGTGCCGACTGGTGTCTTATGAGAAGTTATGAAAAGCGGCACTGACCAAAATTAGCGATCGCGCAACATTTCAGCAACTAAAAAGGCGAGTTCTAGAGATTGAGCATGATTAAGGCGTGGGTCGCACGCTGTTTCATATCGTGATGCCAAATCATCATGTGAAATTTCCTCACCGCCGCCAACACACTCGGTGACATCATCACCAGTAAGTTCGATATGGACTCCTCCAGGATGTGTACCCAAAGCTTTGTGGACTTCAAAGAAACCCTTTACTTCATCCATAACATCATCAAAACTGCGCGTCTTGTACCCTGATGGTGCTTCATAGGTATTGCCGTGCATTGGATCGCACACCCACAGCACCTTTGCGCCAGACTTTGTAACACCATCAACTAGTGCAGGCAAGATTTCGCGGATGTTTTTTGCACCCATTCGAGTAATAAAAGTGATGCGTCCAGGTTCACGGTTTGGATCTAACTTATCGATTAATGCAAGCGCATCCTCAACGGTTGACTTTGGCCCCAACTTGATTCCGATTGGATTGCGAACCTTTGAAGCAAAATCAACATGTGCGCCATCTAATTGACGAGTTCGTTCGCCGATCCAAATGAAGTGTCCTGAAACATCGTAAGCATCACCTGTGCGCGAATCGATACGAGTTAACGCCTTTTCATACTCCATGATTAACGCTTCATGGCTTGCAAAGAAATCTACTGATTTGAAGCTTTCAGGATCTACACCGGCAGATTTCATGAAAGCTAATGCCCGACCGATTTCATCAGCCATCTTTTCGTAGCGATCGCCAACCTTTGAATCGCGAATAAAGCCTTTATTCCATTCATGCACCTGGCGAAGATCGGCAAATCCACCTTGCGTGAAAGCTCGAACTAGATTGAGTGTTGCTGCAGAGGTGTTGTACACACGAACCAAACGCATTGGATCTGGAGTTCGCGCCTTTTCAGTAAATTCAATGTCATTAACGGCATCTCCACGGTATGCAGAAAGCTTCACATCACCGCGAGTTTCAAACTCACTTGAACGTGGCTTTGCAAACTGCCCCGCCATACGGCCAACCTTGATTACCGGAAGGCTTGAGTAGTACTGCAGAACTGCAGCCATTTGAAGAATTGTTTTAATCCGATTTCGAATTGAATCTGCAGTTGCTGAAACAAAAGTTTCGGCGCAGTCTCCGCCTTGTAACCAAAATGCTTTTCCTTCTGCAGCCAAAGCAATTCGAGCTTTGAGATCATCGCACTCTCCGGCAAAGACCAATGGAGGTAAAGCTTTAAGCTCTGCTACTGCAGCCTTTACTTGTGGACCCTCTGGTCCACCTGGCCACGTTGGTTGCTGGGCAGCAACGAGACCAGGTGTGAACAAGGTGTCTAACTTAGTGCTCGAATTCGAGTTCATTGGAGAAGTCTAGAGAGTTCGTAGGTGATTGCGCGGGGCAATTAACCGAAGAAGATCTCTGATTCCTTATAAAGTTCCAAAGGCACGGTCTTTAGCTTTTCAGTGGCAGATGCCAGTGGGACACGGGCGATATTTGTGCCGTGAAGCGCAACCATCTTGCCCCAATCACCTTCGTGTGCGGCTGTAATCGCATGCAGACCAAAACGAGTTGCAAGAACACGGTCAAATGCAGTTGGCGTACCTCCACGTTGGATGTGACCCAGTACAGATGTGCGTGCTTCCTTGCCTGTTCTTTCTTCAATCTGACCAGCTAGCCAATCGCCGATACCTGAAAGCTTGACGTGACCAAATGAGTCAAGGGTCTGATCCTTAACAACCATGTCACCATCTTGAGGAATAGCACCCTCGGCAATAACGATGATTGGTGCATAGTGAGACTTAAAGCGTGATTCGACCCATTCGCAGACTTTTTCTACTGAGAACTTTTGTTCTGGAATCAAAATACATGTTGCACCGCCTGCTAGACCTGAGTGAAGAGCAATCCACCCTGCGTGACGGCCCATAACTTCAACGATCAAAGCACGATGGTGTGATTCAGCAGTTGTATGCAGGCGATCAATTGCTTCAACTGCAATGTTTACAGAAGTGTCAAAACCAAAGGTGTAGTCAGTGTTGTTTAGATCGTTATCAATTGTCTTTGGAACGCCAATGACCTTGACGCCAAGAGCATCAAGCTTTGTTGCAACGCCAAGAGTGTCTTCGCCACCAATTGCAATCAATGCATCGATGCCAGCCTTCTCTAGGTTTTCCTTAATCTTTTCTACGCCACCCTCGATCTTGAAAGGGTTGGTGCGAGAAGAACCAAGAATTGTTCCACCGCGAGGCAGAATGCCGCGAGTGACTTCAATATTCAAAGGCATAGTCAGACCTTCAAGTGGTCCCTTCCAGCCATCACGGAAACCTACAAACTCGTGACCGTACTCTTTAACACCTTTGCGAACTACGGCGCGGATAACCGCGTTAAGACCAGGGCAATCTCCGCCGCCAGTGAGGACACCAATACGCATCATTTACTCCAACAATTTGATTGTTTGATTGTGTGGCTCAAATACTTTCCGCCACCTATGGTCAACGCTGACTGGCACAGTCTAGCCGTGCCTCGTGACCAAAAAGCAACTTAACGCGGATGAAATTGTGTGCCAGGACAGTACTAGCCCGCTTTTCTTAGATGGTAACGCGCACGCCTTTACCAACAATTACGATTCCACCATCGCTGACTGTAAAGCGCTGACGATCCCGCTCTAGATCTACGCCGATTTGTGCACCTGGTTCAACGATCACACTCTTGTCTAAAATTGCTTTACGAATAATAGCTTTTTCACCGATTCTCACATTCGGCATTAAGACTGTGCCTTCTACGATTGCTGCTTTTCCAACTGAAACATCGTAGGAAACTACTGAGCCGTGCAAAATGCCACCGGCAACAATTGACCCTGCACCAACAATCGAATCGTGGGCAGAACCTCCTTCGCTGAACTTTGCAGGAGGTAATGAAGGTGGATTTGTAAGCAATGGCCATTCACGATTATAAAGATTAAAAATCGGATGAACAGATACCAGATCCATATGCGCGTCGTAGTAAGCATCAATCGAACCTACATCCCGCCAATAACCCTTATCGCGTTCAGTTTCACCTGGTACAACATTGTCTGCGAAGTCATAAACCTTGGCCTGACCTTGTGAGGTTAAGTAAGGAATGATGTTTCCGCCTAGATCGTGACGGGATTCAATATCTTCAGAATCTAGAATTAAGGCTTCTTCCATAACGTCACGCTTGAAAATGTAATTACCCATCGACACCAGTGAAAGTTCAGGATGACCCGGCATTGCAGGTGGATTGGCAGGTTTTTCATGAAAAGCCTTAATAGTGATTCCATCTTCAGCTAATTCAATAACACCAAAATCATGTGCTTCAGAACGTGGCATTCGAATCGCTGCAACCGTTACCCCAGCCCCAGAATCTAGGTGCTGTTGGAACATCTGCATTGGATCCATGCGATATACGTGATCAGCACCAAAAACTAAAACATGCTTTGGGTCTTCATCATGAATCAAATTAAAGTTCTGCAAAATCGCATCGGCACTGCCTGTGTACCAACGTGGCCCAAGTCGCTGCTGAGCAGGAACTGGAGTGATGTAATTTCCAAGCAGAGAAGACATGCGCCAAGTTGTAGTTATGTGACGGTCAAGAGAGTGTGATTTGTACTGAGTCAATACAGCAACTTTGAGCATGTTGGCATTTGCCAAATTCGATAAGACAAAATCTACTAAACGATAAGAGCCACCAAATGGAACAGCCGGCTTGGCGCGATCTGCTGTAAGGGGCATTAAACGCTTACCTTCGCCACCTGCAAGAACGATGCTGAGCGGAAGTTGCAGTTTGGCCATGTCTTAACGATAGCCTTTCACCCTTGTCCGAGGAAGAGGTTTGCAAAGATATGACCGCGTTAAAGGTTGGAATCGTTACCAAAGAGTGGCCACCGGCCATTTATGGTGGCGCTGGGGTGCATGTCCTCCAGTTAACGCAAGCCCTTCGCACAAT
>JBIIZR010000080.1:0-18032 GCA_044346185.1 Candidatus Planktophila sp. | reverse complement strand
GATGACCCAAGTGATCCGCGCGTGAAGTAATCATCAGTTCGTCGGCTTGATCACAACACCAAGTTGTAACAGTTGATGTCCATCTTCTATCTGTTAAGCGATTTGAAAGACCCGAAACAGAGCCGATATCTAAGACCACACAATCAAACTCATCTGTCGCTTTATTCATGAACTGATCTAAATCATCTGATGTGTCTTGAGTTATCTCTGATAGCGAAAGATTAGGCGCGATTTTCTTCCAATGTGAACCATCGCTAATCTTTCGCATCGATAGTAACGGCGAGAGAGATGGTGCTCGAAAGTTTGCCTCAATGAGCAGAGTTGATTTCTCGAGCAGACTTAACTCCATGGCTAGGTTGAGTGCAATGAAAGTGCAACCCGTATAACTACCTGCAGAACCAATTGCAAAAACCTTCGAATTTCTAGCTTTACGTTGGGTAACGGCACTTGTCCGCACCAACGGCGCACGTATGAATCCGCGAACTAAGGAGATTAAATCAGTGCTTACTGATGGCAATGGGTGCAATACATCAAAATCACCATTTGAAACATTGGGTATTGAGAAGCCGATCATCTGTCGGACAGCCCCATTAAGTGAATCCATCAACTTTTTATCCGAGCCTGGCAAATCTGTTCCAAGGATAAGCAGGGCGTTTTGACTGATTTCTGTATTTGATTGAAGGTAGCTTTGTAATGAAGCCCAATCAATAGCCCGGAAAACAACATTCCAGCCTTGGGCGAATAGTGTTCCCGCGACAAAGCCTTCGGCTTCGGAGTTTGCAATCGCAGTGATGACAGTTGGCATTTCAAGTTCAGACATGTGAACGAACCACTACTAATCGGCCTTGCGTCGTTGCGCTCAACATTCGAAGAACTTGCGTTTCTTCAATGGCAACTGTGATTGAGACATCTCCCCCTAAAGAGTTCTGCGAGCTATCGAGGCCGATTAAAGAAACTCCACCAAGAATTAAAATTGGATTGACAACTTCTTCGCCATTTCGTGAATCCAGAACCCAATACAGATCTACCGAATCACCAACATTTATTCCGAAGGCTAAATCCCCTGAGCGAAGATTAAGCGGGACCGCACTTGTTGCCATGGCCTCTGTGGAGCTGCTTACATCCGCTGTCGACATTACTTCGCCAGCCTGCATCTGTCGTGTGGCAACCAGGCCAACAATTTGATCCGATTCTCTTAAGTAATAATCAGCGCTTTCTCCCAGGTTTAAGTGATCCGTCCTTAGATCAGTTAGGGCAATCACATGCCCTGGAGTTACAGGTTGTGCGATAACCCAATAGTTGAAACCCTTATTTGAATATGTCGAAATGAAGAATGCAGATGCAAATGCGGCAACAATTAAAGTAATTGCAAGTGGCATACGTGCACCATAAGAATCTTTTTTATTTTTCATAGGGATACCCAACGGGCTAGAGCAACATCTTGTCTAGATTTATCCACAATCAGTCAAAGGTATGAGCACTTTAGAGACTTAAGAGTGAGTTTGCGTCTATTAAAATCCGCAACGGTATGTCTATGACAACCCAACCCGACTTTGACCAAATGCCAACTTTTACAATTACCGATTTAACTCCAGTTTCGAGTGACCCCAATGAGGATTTTCTGCATCCGGTCCTAGAGATGTTTCGACCCACCCCGCCGGTGGAGGTAGCTAAGAAACCACGGCTCTATTTGGTCCCGAGCACTTTTGGTGAAGAATTTGATGAAGAGTTTGCACCTCAACCAACTTCTGCAGCCACTTTGCCAGAAATCGAACCCTTGATACATCAATTCATTCATAACGTTCTGGAAATCTGGGCAGGTAGGCGTTCTTCTCAACAGCTACAACTGTCATGCCATTACACGATATTTTCGCAACTGCAGCGCGCCACTGGCTCTTTGTCAGAAATTGGAAGAGTGCGAAAAACAAGAATTACTGAACCGCTTGATGGTGTGTGTGAAGCAACTGTCACCGTGCGTTTTGGTGAACGCTTACGTGTGGTTGCAATCAGATTTGAAGGGTTAGATGGACGTTGGCTATGCACCTGTCTAACACTTATTTAAATTTAAGCTGCGCCTCCGTGGCAACGCTTGAACTTTTTACCTGATCCACAAGGACATGGTGCATTTCGGGATACTTCACCAGTTGTTCGAACTCCTGATTCATCTGCAGCTGTGTACTGCAAACCTGCCTGAGGCAATTGCTTTGACTCAAGCCCTGGAGCTACAACTTGATTACTTGCACTCTCAACGGTGACTTCGATGTTAAACACAAAGCCTGCGATCTCTTCTTTAACACCATCCATCATTGCTGCGAATAGATCGAAGCCTTCTTTTTGGTATTCAACTAGTGGATCACGTTGGGCCATCGCACGAAGGCCAATTCCCTCTTGCAGATAATCCATTTCGTAAAGATGCTCACGCCACTTGCGATCCAGTACTGAAAGCAGCACCTTACGCTCGAGTTCACGCATAACTTCATCGCCCAATGCTTCTTCACGCTGTGCATAGGCTGCTTCACAATCTTCAAGTACCTGTGCGGTGATGAAATCAGCGTCTAGTCCAATTCGTGAACCTGCTCTGGCTTCAAGCTCTTCGATGCTAAATGAGATTGGGTAAATCGTCTTGAGCGCAGTGAACAAGGTTTCCAGATCCCATTCCTCTGCATAACCGTCAGCAGTTGCCCCTGCGATGTATGCAGACAACGTATCTGAAACAAATGTTGCAACCTGTGCCTTGATATCGGCTCCTTCGAGCACCATACGACGTTCGCCATAAATGACGGTGCGTTGACGATTCATGACATCGTCATATTTCAAAACATTTTTACGCATTTCAAAGTTCTGCGCTTCTACCTGAGTTTGAGCAGATTTAATCGCATTTGACACCATCTTTGATTCGATAGGTGCATCATCTGGAAGTCCAGCAGCGGTTAAGAAGCGCTCCACAATTCCTGAATTAAATCGACGCATTAATTCATCTTGCAAAGAAAGATAGAAACGTGACTCACCTGGATCGCCTTGACGACCTGAACGACCACGAAGCTGATTGTCGATTCGACGTGATTCGTGGCGCTCGGTACCTAGAACGTAAAGTCCGCCAAGTCCAACAACTTCTTCATGTCCGGTTTCAACTGCCGACTTCTGTCGAGCAATTTCTGCTGGCCATTGCTTTTCATACTCCTCAGCGTTATCTACTGGAGAAATTCCACGACGCTGTAACTCAAAATCTGCCATGAACTCTGGGTTTCCGCCCAACATAATGTCGGTACCGCGGCCTGCCATATTTGTAGCAACGGTTACTGCGCCCTTAACACCCGCGCGTGCAATGATCGCTGCTTCGCGTTCGTGATGCTTTGCGTTGAGAACTTCATGAGGTACTCCAGCTTTGCGCAGGAATGCAGATAACTCTTCAGATTTTTCAACGCTTACTGTTCCAACCAATACAGGTTGTCCCTTGCGATAGCGTTCAACAATATCTGCCGTTACTGCTGCAAATTTTCCAATCTCAGTTTTGTACACCAAATCTGGCGAATCAATTCGCTGTGATGGGCGGTTAGTTGGGATTGGAACTACGCCTAGCCCATAAATCTGCTGGAATTCTGCGGCTTCAGTAGTTGCTGTACCCGTCATACCTGACAATTTGTCATAGAGACGGAAATAGTTTTGCAAGGTGATTGTTGCAAGAGTTTGATTCTCGTCCTTAATTTCAATGCGCTCTTTGGCTTCTAGGGCTTGGTGTAATCCCTCGCTGTAACGACGACCAGCAAGCATGCGACCTGTGTGTTCATCCACGATAAGAAGTTCGCCATTCATTACGACATAATCCTTGTCGCGCTTGAATAACTCTTTTGCACGAATCGCGTTGTTCAGATAGCCAATCATTGGGGTATTGGCGGCTTCGTACAGATTGCCGATCTGCAAGAGCTCTTCAACCTTGGTAACGCCTTCTTCAAGAATTCCTGAAGTCTTTTTCTTTTCATCTACTTCGTAATGAAGATCGCGTTGTAGTTTTTGAACAAGATTGGCAAACTCTACGTACCACTTGGTGGCTTTATCTGCAGGTCCACTGATAATCAAAGGTGTGCGAGCCTCATCGATCAGAATCGAGTCCACCTCATCTACTACTGCAAAGAAGTGATCGCGCTGCACGCACTCGTCGAGTGACCAGGCCATGTTGTCGCGAAGATAATCAAAGCCAAACTCATTATTTGTTCCATATGTAATGTCTGCTGAATATGCTTCGCGACGTTCGGCAGGTGTCATGTTGGCAAGAATGACGCCAACCTTTAAACCTAAGAATCTATGAACGCGGCCCATCCACTCGCTATCGCGCTCAGCCAAATAATCATTTGTTGTGACAACGTGAACACCGCGACCAGCAAGAGCATTTAAATATGAAGGAAGCGTTGCAACTAATGTCTTACCTTCACCGGTACGCATTTCAGCGATATTGCCTCGGTGCATTGCTGCACCACCCATGATCTGAACGTCATAGTGACGTTGACCTAAAGTACGTCGACCTGCTTCACGAACAACTGCAAAAGCTTCGGGAAGAAGATCATCGAGTGATTCACCATTTGCATATCGGCTTTGGAAAAGAGGTGTCTGTTCGCGTAGCTCGGAGTCTGACATCGCTGAAAAGCGAGCTTCTTCGGCATTGACCAAGGCAACGATCTTGGTGAGATCGCGAAGGATGCGTCCTTCGCCTGCACGCAAAATCTTGTCTACAAATGCTGGCATTGACCTCGCCTTTCGATGGGGGTGGAACCCGTATTCAGACCCTTATCGTAGACGTTGGGCAACACAGGCGGTAATCGCGGTGACTGAGCCAACCGCCTGAAAACCCTGCGAATTCACAGCCCTAGCCGCCTCTCGAAGGGTCGCACCGGTTGTCACCACATCATCGACCAATATCAGCTCTCCCCTAACGCGCGAACTCAGGGCAAAGGCTCCAGAAAGATTTGTAGCCCGCTCATCGCGATGCAAGCCACTTTGATCTAGAACTTTTCTGGAAAGCTGCAGGCAATCAATCATCGGGATACCAGTTCGTTGCGAAATCTGTGACACCAGATCTACTACAAAACTTCTACCTCTGCGCCGCTGAGATTTTCTACTTGAAGGAACCGGTACCAATCGAAACAAAGTTGTGTCAGGTATTGCTTTATTTAGTGCGTGAATAATCGCTTCGATGATTAATTCATCGGCACCTTTCAAACTAGATTCTTTTGCCGCAAGAATTATCTTCGAGGCAGTTGGTGTGTACAACAGTGCTGAATGCACAGTTAGAGCATCAAATTTACTTTTGTAATAATGTGGATGCCAATCACTTCTGCAGACAGAACAAATACTTGGACCTAAAACTCTGCAACCAAAACATCTACTAGGAAAGATTAATTGAGACAGTTCGGCAAATGGACTCACACTGCAATCTTGGTGCAATAGATAAGTTCTCGGAGTCACCGACAAATACTGTGGAAACTAGGCTTTGTAATCCTCGGGCTGTAAAGGAATAAGTCGCTGATCAATACTTTCCCAAGTGTTGCGCGGAAGAGTAACTACGAAGTGTGCACCATGTGCAGGGCGCCCCCATGCCTCGAGTTCACCATTGTGTAAACGCGCATCTTCAAGTGCAATCGAGAGGCCAAGTCCAGTTCCTCCACGAGTTCGTGCGCGTGAAGGATCTGCACGCCAGAATCGATCAAAAACTCGAGTGAGCGCATTTTCATCAAGTCCGATTCCGTAATCACGTACACCCACTGCAACATCATGTTCACTAGCCACGATTCGAACATCAATCTGCATCTCTTCAGAATGGTCAATTGCGTTAGCCATTAGATTACGAAGAATGCGCTCGACCCGTCGGATATCGGCCTTAATCATGATTACCGGCTCTGTGGAATTGACATAAATCTGCGTCTTTCGCTCTTTAGCAACAAGTCCCAAATCCTCCGCGCAGCGTTGTACCAATTGGACCATATCGAAATCCACGGCTTCTAGAACGGCGACTTCGGCATCAAATCGAGAAACCTCTAATAAATCTTCGAGCAATTTTTCAAATCGATCTAGCTGAGCAACCAGTAATTCGGCGCTTCTTGCAACAATCGGATCAAATGTATCTTTAGTTGAATAAATCACTTCAGAAGCCATGCGCAAGGTCGTAAGCGGAGTGCGCAATTCATGGGAAACATCTGACACAAATCTTTGCTGCACGCGAGATAGGTTTTCAAGGCGCGCAATCTGCTTCTCGATCGATTCGGCCATTTCATTGAAAGCTAAGCCGAGGGTTGAGATTTCATCCCGTGATTCAACCTTTAGACGCTTTCGGAAATCTCCAGCGGTGAATTCGGTGGCAATCATCGCAGCTTCACGTACGGGGCTAACAACCTGTCGAACTACAAGCCAAGTAATGAGCGCGACTAAAAGCAAAAGAATAAAACCGCCCAGAAAAAGCGAGCGAGAAATTAAATCAAGAGTTTTTTCTTGATTTGCTAAAGAAAATATAATATACATCTCGTACTGACCAGCATTTGGAATCTGAACTTTTTGGCCAATTGCTAAGCCTTTAACTCGGGTTCCGCTCAGATAATTCATGTTGGTATATTGATATACGACATCTGGACTCTTACGCACCCGCTCACTTAGTGTTGATGGAATCGAAGTCGGGTCTAGTAGGTTAGAGGCAATCTCATAATTGTTTTCCCTTGTATTGCCGGGACTTCTAAGAAATACCACTTCGCGTGTATTCTCATTAGAAGTTAATGTTGTGGCTGAGCTAATAACATCATCTACAACTTTTTGTACAACAGAATCTTTTTCACCCTGAGCTAACAAGAATCGATACTCGGCAGTGAAGATAGTCGAACGTGCTTCAACCAGTGCCGAACTTAGATTTACATCTTTAATACCTGCAGATAACTGAGTATTTAGGACAGATCCGGTTATTCCGGTTACAACTAACGAAAGCAAAACAGTAGAGAAAATAACCTTGATCGCAAGGGAGTTTCGGATACGGCTAAAGATTCGGTTCATTACTAGGAACCGCCCATTACTCCAGCTTTATATCCAACTCCACGCACAGTCACAACAATCTCTGGGTGCTCAGCATCATGTTCGATCTTTGAACGTAATCGCTGAACGTGCACATTTACCAAGCGTGTGTCTGTTGAATGACGATAACCCCAAACTTCGCTGAGTAATGCATCACGCGTGAATACTCGCCCAGGCTCTTTCGCAAGTGCCACTAGTAGATCAAATTCCAAGCGTGTTAACGCAATCTGCTTACCTGCACGTGTTACTTGGTGGGCTTGAACATCAATTGCTAAGTCACCAATAGTTAATAGTCCTGAAACATCAGCATTAGTTCTGCGCAAACGAGTTCTAATTCGTGCGATTAACTCTGATGGATGGCGAAATGGTTTAACCATGTAGTCATCAGCGCCAGCTTCTAAACCTTTAACGACATCTTGTGTGTCGCCCTTAGCTGAAAGCATGACGATTGGAACCATAGATTCTGCGCGGATTAATTTACAGACTTCGATTCCATCAAGGCCCGGCAACATAACATCCAACAAAACTAAATCTGGAGGATTGTTACGAAAAACATCCATGACCTCATCGCCACGACTTACTAGATCCACGTCGATGCCGGCACCGGTTAAAACGATGCCGAGCATCTCTGCGAGATCCTGGTCGTCATCGACGACCATGACTAAGGTCATTAGCTACCGTGCTCCCAAGAGTTCAGGTACATATCTTGTGCTGGAGTTAGTACGTCAATTCGTCCACCCATGCTGATCAACTTAAGTGAAGCAACTTCCTTGTCAATGTATGTAGGAACTTCGTGCACACCAGGCTTCAAGTTCTTTGCTTCCTTAACAAGGTACTCAGCGGTTAGAGCCTGATCTGAGAATGACATATCCATTACAGATGCTGGGTGACCTTCTGCAGCTCCTAGGTTAACCAAACGGCCTTCGGCTAGAAGTAGTAAACGGCGCCCATCTGACAATACATATTCATCAGTTTGGTGACGCATCTTTAAGTTCTTTGATTTAGCGTTCTGTTCGAGCCATGCAACATCGATTTCGATATCGAAGTGGCCTGAGTTAGCCATGATTGCGCCATCCTTCATTACTGCAAAGTGCTCATCGCGCAATACATCGCGGTTACCTGTAACGGTAACAAAGACATCGCCAACCTTTGCAGCATCAAGCATTGGCATAACGCGGAAGCCTTGCATCATTGCATCAAGTGCCTTAGTTGGATCAATTTCAGTCACGATTACATCAGCGCCCATACCCTTGGCACGCTCTGCAACACCCTTACCGCAGTAACCAAATCCAGCAACAACAACTATGCGACCTGCAAGCAAGAAGTTAGTCGCACGAAACACTGCATCAAGTGTTGACTGCCCTGTTCCATAACGATTATCAAACATGTGCTTTGTATCTGTGTCGTTCACAGCGATCATTGGGAACTGAAGTGCTCCATCTTTAGCCATTTGGTTAAGGCGAATCACACCTGTAGTTGTCTCTTCGCAACCACCGGCGATGTTTGGAATCAATTCTTTACGGGTTGTGTGCAATGTGTTTACAAGGTCGCAACCATCATCAAAGACTTGGTGTGGTTCGATATCAAGGGCTGCATTGATGTGCTTGTAGTACCCATCACGATCAACAGCGTTGCGAGCAAATACTGAAATTCCGTATTCATGTACAAGAGCTGCAGCAGTGTCATCTTGCGTCGAAAGTGGGTTTGATGCACATAGAGCAATCTCTGCTCCACCAGCTTTTAGAACACGCATCAAGTTAGCGGTCTCTGTTGTTACGTGCATACAAGCAGAGATGCGAACACCTGCGAAAGGTTGTGACTTTTCAAAGCGCTCACGGATTTGCGCAAGCACAGGCATGTTGCGCTCAGCCCATTCGATCTTTTTGCGACCCTCTGCTGCAAGTGATGCATCAGCGATGTCATGCTTTGGAAGGGTTGAAGTAACTGGAACGTTCACGTAAATCTCCTTAAATGGTAATCAAAGTATTAATTGGATACCTAAGGCGTAGGGCTCTACTGTGCTAGGCGGCTATGTGCATAGATTACTGCCCTCTTGTGAAAAGCTCGTAATGGAAAACGGGGGTCAGTCGCGAATTAGTGAGAGAACCGCATCACGTACCGACTCCATTTGAGCCTGAGTAGAAGCCTCAACGTTAAGCCTTAGGAGAGGCTCAGTATTTGATGGGCGAAGGTTAAACCACCAAGTGTCCCCACTTACTGTCAATCCATCGAGTTCATCCATTGAAACATCCTGTGATTGGTAAGTGTTGCGAACATGCTCAGTTGCTTGCTGGGTATCTGAAACTTTTGAGTTGATTTCACCACTTGAGCTATATCGAATAAATGGAGCCAAGAGTTCTGACATGGTGGCGGGGCTTTCACCAAGGGCGGCGATCGCATGTAGAGCAGCAAGTGCTCCACTATCTGCCATCCAAAATTCTTTGAAGTAGAAGTGACCAGAATGTTCGCCACCAAAAATTGCACCACTTTCGGCCATCATCTTCTTTATATATGAGTGACCTACTCGACTTCGTAAACCTACGCCGCCATTTTCTCCAATTACCTCTTGGACTGCACGTGAAGAAATCAAACTATAAATAATGCTTGAACCTGGTCGCTTCTTTAATTCTCGCTGTGCAATTAAAGCTGTTAATGCAGAAGGGTTAACCGCGACGCCTCGTTCATCTACTAAGAAACAGCGATCCGCATCGCCGTCGAAAGCTAAACCAAGATCGGCTTTGTGATCGATCATTGCTTGCTTAAGATCTTTTAGTGTGGATTCATCCAATGGGTTGGCTTCATGGTTGGGAAATGAGCCATCTAATTCGAAGTACATAGGAATAACTTCACAATTGAGTCTTGCAAAAATTGCAGGAGCTGTGTGACCGGCCATTCCATTTCCAGCATCAACAATGATTTTTAAGGGCCTAATCTTGGTGACATCAACCAAGGATAAAAGATGATCGACATATTCATTGAGCATATCTTTATGCTTTTCAACACCCACATTGCGCAAAGCTATAGGTGAACCTTCTCGAACAAAGTTTTCAATAACTAGCAATCCTGATTCTTTGCCAATTGGACGCGCCTTACTGAGGCACAATTTAATCCCGTTGTACTGAGCAGGGTTATGGCTTGCAGTAAACATCGCACCTGGAAGCCCTAACTTTCCAGAAGCAAAATACAACATATCTGTTGAGGCTAAACCGATTCGAATAACATCCATACCTTGCGAGGTTGCACCCGCAGAAAATGCTTCGGCCAGCTCTGGAGATGATGGACGCATGTCCTCACCAATAACAATTGTTCCGGGTTCACGTTCAATTTGTAGAAAACGAGCAAATGCCATTCCGGTTGCGAAGGCAAAGTCTGCATCTATTTCTGTGTCTACCAAGCCTCTGATGTCATAGGCCTTAAAAATATTCGGAATTAGATCCATGTTTTTTATGAAGGAACTGCTCGCAAGTGACCACGGCGACCTATTTGCTGTTGAGCAGATGTTGATGCAGCTGGAGTTATTGGATCCACTTCTTGTGAAGCAACCTCTCGAACTGCATCTGCAATCGCCATCAAATCATCATCACTTGGCCCTTGAGAAACACCATCAAGTTCCTGCTTGATAACGCTCCAGCCATGAGGAACCTTTAAACGGGTTCCGTGAACAACGCACAAGTCATAGGCATGTGGTTCGGAGAAGGTAGCTAATGGGCCAACAACTGCCGTCGATTCGGAATACACATAGGTCAAGGTCATCGTTGCAAGAGATTTGCACCCCGCACGGGAGCAACCTCTACCACCTTGAGTTCTCATGAGAGAAACATTAGTGGGAGCAGGTAGGAAAACTTGGGATTATCAAGGATTTAAAATGCGAATATTTGAATCAGGTACTTCAACTCTAGTAAGCACGCTTCCGGCTGCAATTGGGAAGTAGCCGTAGCCATTTACTGAAGACACCAGTGCACCTGCAAAAGTCTGCTTACCTACCTTAGTTATCGTAAATGAACGAGCAGATGCTGGCACTTTCCATGTAGCGATATCTGCTCCCTTGATGGCTTTACGTACCACCTTGCCATTAACCATAGTGATATCAACTGCCACATTAATTTCTGCTCCTGTAAATGCAATTAGCGGGGCAAGGCCAGTGACCGCCATTGTGAAGGTGGACAACTCAGGTGCCGGAGTGCTCCACGTAAAGTCTTTTCTTCCACCTATTGCAACTGTGGATTCGACGGCAGCAACAATGGGCTCGGTTGAAGTAATCTTCAGTGCAAAAACTGACGAAGAAATACTTGGAGAAAAAGTGAATTCGGTGACTGTTCCTGCTTCAACATTTCTTGAGTTCAAACCGACAGGAATGAATACTCCATCGCCAGATACAAGTTCTACGGTGACGCTTGCATCTACTTCACCTGGCGTTAATACTCTAAGCACATTGGTAGATCCAGCGCTTTGTCCTGGCTTTTTCTTTTGATTAGGGATTGCCGGTAGCACAAGGTTTCTACTTGGCGTGACTATTGGATTGATCAAATCTCCACCTAGCGCCCGCAACCCTTTACCTTGTTCATCAATCATGAATGAGTTGATTCTGCCTGAGCGAGGAACAACATGGACTGTCAAAGTCTTGTCTCCGGGTGCAAGTGAATCAACAGGAATAACTAGGTAGTTTTTGGATGGAACATCTAAAGTACGAAGAGGCTGTTTTCCATTTTCTGTAAACACATTGATATCAACCACCGCTTCACTGAGTCCACTATTTACGATTATTAGGCGACCTTTAGTAGTTATATCTGCACTTGCTCCAACAAACCACTGCGATGACGCGGGACCTGAACACAACGCTCCGCCAGCCCAACTTCCAGAACGGCTTTGCCACACGACCGGAGTTGAACCTTCGGAATTGAAAAGCAAAGAATCCTTCATTACAGGAAGGCGCAAAATCTTTACAGCTTCAGTGTTTGTGCTTCGATTTTGCAATCTTTGGAACTGAGTTTTCTTTGAGGAAAGTGAGATTTGTGATGCAAGACCAGGAAGGGTGGGCGGGCATACAACTGCAGGGTAACTTTCGGAAAAACTCTTCTTGGTCACGGCAACATTGAGCGCTGATGAAATGATGATTGCAGCTGCAATAAAAGCAATGAAACGAAGGGGCCGTGAGAAGTTCATGCCAACTCCTTTTCCGAGATTTCACTCTTACGGCGGCCTGCAGGAAGGGCCATCACGAGCACAACAACAAAGAAAATCAACTGCAAAGACAACCATGCACGCCGAGTAGTTCCATCATGGATCAAAGAAATTTCACCAGGTTCGGTGACCTTGAATGTTGGCAAACCTTGCTCATTCTTACTGCGCTCTAGCCTGTAACCATTTTCAAGAACCTGCCAAGAGCGGTTATAGGTTTCAGTCAGGATCAGTGTGCCTGCCGAAGGCACGTAAGTTCGAGCTCCAACCTCGCCAGCTTGCAACTCTTTTCGAACACCATCTGTACCAACAAACATGAGTCGCGAAGCGGGAGCACTCACTTTCCATACAACACCTAAAGATGTCGCCGAAGTACGTGTGAATCCACCTAGGCCATCAATGGATCGAATAATCTCTTTTTTAAATGGTGCTTTCACAAAAAGATACTTGACCCCAAAATCACTTAACGTAGAGCTGCTTGTAACTCCGGATCCATCGATAAGTCCACGTGCTGCTTCTGCAATTGCTGAACTTTGTGCAGGTGCAACATCCGGTTCACCGAGTGAAATATCTTTGCCGCGTGAAAGATGGTACTGAATCTTCTTTTGGTTCTCGCTTCCAACTTCACGCAGGACAAGGATCTTTGTGTCTCGTTCGATGCTTAAGAATGCTGGCATCACTGTCTCGCGATTAGCCTGAACCAAAGAATCAGCACCTTTAGTAACTGACCAACCAATAGCGGCCACAGAATAAGCAAAGGTTGTAAAGAGAAGCAGGGCCGAAAGAATGTGTCGATAATGTATATGACTTAGCACCAATGTCTCTCGCAAACGATCTAAGAGCACTGTTCCGGCAGCAATCGCTGCAAGGGTTACTAGAACAATTACAGGGCCCGACCAAACTTTTGACGATGCTTCATTGCCATGAGTTGAAATAGAAAGTCCAGAGATGATTACAGCTAAAACAAGTGCGCCAACACCATATTCAGCTATACGACGTGCGTGCGTTGATGAGAATAATGAAGTTACCAACACCAATAAAATTGGACTAACAAGCCATACGGGTAATGAGTTTGCTCCGCCAGGATTGCCGAGCAAGGTTAAAAATGGACCTCCGCCTGAAATCAGCAAGCCCGGCTCAACTAATAAGCGACTTGGTTGAACAAGAGCCTCTAGCGAAAAAGGCGCATTCATTAGAAAAGGGATGAAAATCAAGGAGGCACGTTTTTGTAGTCGAAGTATGTACAACTGCGAGTTTGCCTCTTTCGCATGTTTTTCATAATCGCTCAAGGTTGAAACTAATCCAGCCATTAAACCAATAACAAAAATCATGAGCGAGAAACCGTACAGAACAGCTAGTAACAGCGAAATGCCCGCAATTCTTCGCCAGCTAAACTCCTCGAGTTTCTCAATATCACGAAGCAACAATGCAACGTATGGCGCAAGAATCAAGAAAAGAACGGTTGCGATGTGCCCAGTAGAAATTGCTGCGATGGCAACCGGTGAAATTGCGTACAGAAATGCAGCAGGAATTGAAATCCAAGAGTTTTTGGTTAAATGCTTGAGAAGTTTGGAGGCGGTAAACATCATGATGACGGGTGCGACTAAGAAGAAGGTTGTAATGAGGAATTGAACCTTGCCCAAGAAAAACAAGGATGCGGTCGCAGTAATTGCAACCCAAGTTGGCGTGGCAACAGATGAACCCATGCCAACTTGATGCCACGACTCAAAATAAGTTCGCCAGAGATCTGTGGCACCTGAAGGCGAAATTGGTAGCGCGCCCCCGACCAATGCCCCGAACCTATTGCGTGAATTAAGGAGAGAAATAATCCCTAGTAGCAGAAAACCAATAACCTCGGGGCGCTTGAAGATTCCGAACCAGTGACTTGTATTGACCGGAGTCAGTAAATCTTCATCTTCATTAGCATCCAAGACAGAGGTTGTAGAAACTTGTACATTTTCGGGAAATAGCTTTGAGCGAATCGCTTCGACTATTCCTTCAGATGCAAGTCGAATCTGAGACCAACGAGGTGGAATGAACTCAGCAATTACTCGTGCTGATACAAATCGTTGCTTTCTTCGAACCTTACGTGCGCTAATCAATGCACCAGGTCTAATGATCAAGGCTCCTACAGCCAGGATTTCATCAGCGGCGTAACCTGGAAGTTTTGCAATTAAATAGCCAATAGCTCTTGCAATTGCGCTGCCAAGAATTTGAATCATTAGCCATGGCAAAATCCACCAAGAAGAGTTTGCAAGTAATACATATGCCGCATTGCGTCGATCTAAAAGCAAGGGTCTATGCAGAAATGCTCCATCAACTTCTACAACTCTTCGCTCTGTTGCAGATGCTTGCGCGTGAAATGCAACTGCGCCCGTTGCAACCATTACTGAATGGCCAGCGGCTCGAGCACGCCAGCCAAAATCCACATCATCTCTGAATAGAGTTAAATTAGGATCTAGACCGTCAAGTTCTTCAAATACATCTCGACGAATCAATGCGCCGGCGGTACTAACGGCCAAAACATCATAAATTCCATCGTGCTGACCTTGGTCATACTCCAAAGGTTCAAGTCCTGTCCAACGTGCACCGTTGCCAGCAATACTTATTCCTGCTTCAAGTAAATGTGTACGGTCATGCCATCCCAATAACTTTGGACCGACCATCACAACTTGTGGGCGATCATCTATCGCCGCTAACAACTCTGCGAGCGCAGTTGGCGCAGGTGCGCAATCATCATGAATCAACCAAATCCATTCATGATCAACAGTCTTAGGTAATTTTTCGACAGCTAAAGAAACTGCTTCGCCAAAACCAGTTTCAACATCGGCGGAGATAAATGGAATTCGTGCAGATTTTAAAAGTTTCGTAGATGCATCTTGCGATCCAGTATCGACCGCGGTGATCAGATCAATAGGACGAGTTTGCGAAGTTAGCGCTGCAACAACCTCGGGTAACCACACCGCTCCATTGTGTGAAACAAGAACAGCGGTTACGCGATGCTTATCGACTGCGGCTTGGGAAGCCATAGTTATAACTCACTTTCTCGTTAGAGAAATGTGAACCTTAAGCAGTGCGACGCTTAAGGCGACGGCGCTCGCGTTCTGAAAGACCGCCCCAAATTCCGAAGCGCTCATCATGAGCTAATGCATACTCAAGACATTCGGAGCGAACATCGCATGAAAGACATACGCGCTTTGCTTCGCGAGTTGAGCCACCCTTTTCTGGGAAGAAAGCTTCTGGATCAGTTTGCGCACACAGAGCGCGCTCCTGCCATGAAAGCTCCATATTTTCGCCAGATGCGAGTGTGATGGTTGGACCTGAAGTGGGGATTGGGGAGTTCTGGGCTGCGGGTTGAATCGGCATAACGTCGATGCTCCATTAGCTAGATCTTGTCTCATCCCTCTTGGAAAAGACTTTCTTAAGAGTGAATTACACGCTTGTAACTCGCTGATGTCAAGCCCGAAAATTGGAATTCACGCTTGCGCTAGGCAGGAATTGGAAGATTTTCCCCTTTTGTGACAAAAGATGACCCTATTTTTGCTCCATCATCGACGATCGCCCCTGTGGCAACAAATGAGTTTTCAATGACAACATCACGGCCGATTTGGACACCAGCCTCGACGATTGAGCCAATTATTCGTGTGCCAGCACCCACCGAACTGCCTCGGCCAATGCAGCTACCACCTGAAATCACTGCGCTGGAATCAACCTGGGCATCGGGCATCACCAGGCCAGGGCCAATTCGAAGAACGATATCTGTTGATGCTTTTAGCAATGCTTTGGGTGTTCCGATATCCAACCAATATGCATTTTCTAGATATCCATAAATTTTTGCGCCATTACTTACTAATTGAGGAAAAGTTTCTCGTTCGACGGAAACAACAGTTTCTAATGGGATAGAGGAAATAACCCTAGGATTGAAAACATAGCAACCTGCATTGATTTGATTAGTAACTGGGTTATCCATTTTTTCAAGAAACGCTGTAACACGTCCTTGGGCATCTGTTGGAACGCATCCAAATGCTCGGGCATCTTCTACTTGGGTTAAATGCAAAGTTACATCCGCATCATTAGCTTCATGTTGGCGGATTTGTTCTGCTAAATCATGAGAACTGATTACATCACCATTTAAAATGACAATAGATTCTTTGGTTTCTAGCAATTGAGCTGCATTAGCAATTGCACCACCTGTTCCAAGAGGTTCCTTTTCAACAGCATATTTTATGCTCATCCCCCATTTGGAACCATCGCCAAAATATGGTGTGAAAACATCTGAGAGATAAGAGGTTGCTAAAACAATCTCTGTTATTCCTGCAGCTTTAGCCATCATCAATTGATGTTCTGTTACAGGAATCCCAGCAACTGTCAGCATCGGCTTTGGAGTATTGCGAGTTAATGGCATTAAGCGAGTTCCGAAGCCACCCACAAGCAGAATTGCAACAGCCATTTTTACGCCTTCAAACGTTGAACTGCATCGGAAATCTGGGCATCTGATGCTGTCATGGCGATACGAATGTGGTTTTTCCCTTGCTCGCCATAAAAACTTCCGGGAGTCGCCAAAATTCCACGCTCTGCCAGCCAAGCAACACTTGCCCATGCATCTTCGTTGCGGGTGCACCACAAGTACAAACCTGAATCACTGAACTCGATGGTAAATCCTGCGCTCATCAGAGCCGGACGCAGCGCATCTTTGCGAGCGTTGTAGCGAGCGCGTTGTTCGGCAACATGAACATCATCGGCAAGTGCAACAGTCATTGCTTTTTGAACCGGCAGCGGGACCATCATGCCGCCGTGCTTTCTAATCTCTCGAATTCGAGCGATTAGTGCACTATCTCCCACCATAAATGCTGCGCGATAACCTGCCATCGATGATCGCTTTGATAATGAATGCACCGCAAGAATATTGGTGTTATCGCCACCTGTTTGAGATAAGACTGAAACAGAGTGTGCAGTTTGATCAAATTCGAGATAACACTCATCCGAAATCAAAACTGATTTATTGGCACGTGACCAGTTGATACAAGCTTTGACTTCTTCAACACTGTGTACTCGTCCAGTTGGATTTGATGGAGAGTTCAACCATGCTAGATCTGCTTGTGGCCAGGTACTTGCATCAATTGCAACTGGAACCGAATCTGCTCCGGCAAGCACGGCTCCTACGTGATACGTCGGATATGCAATTTCAGGAATTAAGACTGATTTTGATTCAAGATAAGTTGGAAGCCAGGCAACTAACTCTTTGGACCCAATGATTGGCAACACATCGAAATCACCGGTTGCACCTAAACGATCAGTTGCCCACTTTTTAATCGCAGCGCGAAGTTCAGGAGTTCCGGCGGTAACTGGATAACTGGGAGAGTTTGAAGCATCACGAAATGTTTGTTGAATAAATTCAGGTGTGGGATCTACTGGAGTTCCTTGAGAAAGATCAATTATCCCTTGTGGGTGGGCTCGAGCCTTCTCACCATATGGCGCTAACGCATCCCATGGAAAATCTGGGAGCTGGGCACGCAATGGTTACTCGCTCTTTGGTGGGCGGGCTGCGATTGTTGCGTGATCGGTGCCCGTTGGGCCAACCTTGCTCGCACCACCTGGTGAACCAATCTCGACGAAGAATTCGGTGTTGACCTTTCCAAACTCTTTCCACACACCAGGAACATCATCTTCGTAATAGATGGCCTCTACTGGACAAACAGGCTCACATGCCCCGCAATCCACGCACTCATCTGGCTGGATATAAAGCATGCGATCGCCTTCGTAAATGCAATCAACCGGACATTCTTCGATGCAGGATTTATCTTTTA
>JBIIZR010000049.1:0-5687 GCA_044346185.1 Candidatus Planktophila sp. | reverse complement strand
AACCGGTAGGCGTCCAACCTCATTCTTACCCGTTGATTCGGCAACTAATTGTTCGATCCAGTCACTTAAGCCAGGCATGCCTGATGCCTCATCGGTGTATGCAACATATTGATTAGATACATAGGACAACAAGTAAGCGATATCGCACATGGTTTGTGAATCAGCAAAGAAGGCTTTCTTGGTGTCGCTTGCATTGTCTAGCAGCACAGATACATCAACTCCGATTAATGCAGCAGGCACTAAACCGAAAGGACTAAGGACGCTAAATCGTCCTCCAACATGGGGGTCGGCGTTAACAACGGTGAAACCGCCATCGCGGACCTGCTTATCAAGTGGCGAACCTGGATCAGTAACAAACACCATGTGATCTACTGGATTCAATCCCGCATCTCTAAACGCACCTTCAAAGAGTGCACGTTGTGATGCGGTTTCTATAGTTGAACCTGATTTAGAACTGACCACAACAACGCTTTTTGCTAGATCAAATTTCAGCGCATGAGCAACGTAATTTGGATCAGTCGAATCTAGAACAAACAAACTCTTTGAAAATGTTTGAGCAATTACTTCAGGCCCAAGTGACGAGCCACCCATGCCACATAAGATCACATTGCTTTTGTCTCGATGTTTTGCCGCAAGAGCGTCAAACTGCGGCAGTAAGTCTCTAGAACTTTCAGGTAGATCAATCCAGTTCATACGAATAGAAGCTTCAGCTTGGGCTTGTGGTCCCCAGATGGTTGAATCCTTTACCTTTAATCGTTCATGAAAGGTTTGAAGTGCTGCGTATTCCTTTGACGAGCGATCGATTTTAGATAGTGCCGAACCCTTGATTGAAATCATCCTTGTTGCGCAGCCTTTACATTCTCTAGTAGTTCATCCCACGCTTGGGCAAACTTTTTAACTCCATCTATCTCTAACTCTGTCGTCACTTGATCCAGTGAAATCCCTAACGCCGAAAGCGCCTTCAGTACATCAACGGCATCTGCGTAGTGAGCGGTGATTGTGTTTCCACGGACTACGCCGTGATCAATGACTGCATCCAAAGTGGATTGCGGCATCGTGTTAACGGTATTTGGTGCAATCAATTCGACAACGTAGCGAGTGTCGTCATAAGCAGGATCCTTAACGCCAGTTGATGCCCATAGTGGGCGTTGTTTATGAGCACCCTTGTCCGCAAGAGGATTCCAGCGCTCGGATGCGAACTTTTCTTCAAAGAGTTGGTATGCCAAATGTGCGTTAGCGATCGCAGCCTTGCCCAACAATTCCGTTGCCTCAGCAGAGCCGTTCTTCTTCAGCAACGCATCAATTGCTGAATCAATTCGACTAATAAAGAAGGATGCAACTGAATGAACCTTAGAAGGATCTTCGCATTGTTCGATGCCCTTCATATAGGCCTCAATAACCTGTCCATATCGCTTGACCGAAAAGATCAAGGTCACGTTGACGCTAATGCCAGACGCGATCAATGCTGTGATAGCAGGTAGTCCTTCAATTGTTGCCGGAACTTTAATCATCAAATTCGGGCGATCGATGATTGCCCACAGCTCTTTACCTGCTGCAATTGTTCCTTCGGTGTCATGAGCCAATCGCGGATCAACTTCGATACTGACGCGCCCATCAACACCCTTTGAAGAGCCATAGATACCGGTAAACAAATCACATGCTTGACGCACATCATCTGTGGTCAGCTTTTTTACAACCTCATCAACGCTTGATTGCTTCATCAATGCGATATCGGCGGCATATTCAGCTGCGCCACTAATGGCTGCACTGAAAATACTGGGGTTTGTTGTTACTCCCACGACGCCACTGTGCTTGATGCGTGCAGGCAATGCATGTGGTTCGGCCGATGTGATCTTGGCGCGAGATAAATCATCTAACCAAATCGAAGTACCGTTAGCTGAAATATCCTGAACCGACATTAGATCGCCTTCTTTACTACCGCTGCAACATTGTCAACTGAGAAACCAAACTCCTTAAACAAACGCTTTGCATCAGCCGAAGCTCCGTAATGTTCAAGAGAGATAGCCACACCTGAATCACCAATCAGTTCACGCCAGCCTTGTGCGATGCCAACTTCGATGCTGATCTTTACAACACCAGGGGAGAGCACAGAGTCTTTGTAACTTTGATCTTGCTCTGCAAACCATTCAAGGCATGGAGCACTTACAACTCGAACATTGATTCCTTCAGCGGCTAAGGCGGTCTGCGTATCAATTGCTAAGGAAACTTCGGATCCGGTGGCGATCAGAATGGCCTTTGGATTAGGCAGATCCTTCAAGACATAAGCACCATGTGCAGTTCCCGATGCGGGTTCACATGCGGTGCGGTCAAAGACAGGCAAGTTTTGGCGTGACAGCAAAATTCCACAGGCACGATCACGTGTGATGATCTTTTTCCATGCCTCTGTAACCTCATTGGCATCGCCTGGACGAATTACATCCAGGCCAGGAATAGCGCGAAGTGCGGCAAAGTGTTCGATCGGTTGATGCGTTGGACCATCTTCTCCGACGCCAATCGAGTCATGTGTCCACACAAAAGTTGCAGGTATCTGCATCAATGCTGCAAGGCGAACCGCTGGACGCATGTAGTCGCTAAACACCGCAAAGGTTCCACCGAATGAACGGGTTAAACCGTGCAAAGTAATTCCGTTAAGAATCGAGGCCATTGCATGTTCGCGAATACCAAAGTGAATGATTCGACCGTATGGATTGGCACCTTCTATAGAACTACTTGCAGGCAGGAATGAACCGCCACCCTTGATGCTGGTGTTATTTGATCCAGCCAAATCTGCTGATCCACCCCAGAATTCTGGCAAGACAGCTGCGATCGCATTAATGACTTCACCTGATGCTGCGCGAGTAGCCACATCTTTACCAGGAGCAAAAACAGGAAGCTTTGAATCCCAACCTGCAGGAAGTGAACGTGTTTGCAATCTGGACAACAGCGTTGTCTTATCTGGATTACTCGCTTTCCATTGATCAAACTTTGCATTCCATTGCGCACGAGCCTGCGCACCACGAGACTTCACCAAACGCGCATGTGCCAATACATCGGCAGGCATTGCAAAATGCTCTTCAGGATTTAATCCCAGTGCAATCTTGGTTTGCTTAATCTCATCTTCACCCAACGCCGAACCATGCGATGCTGCTGTTCCTCGAGCTTTAGGTGCGGGCCAAGCGATAACTGATTTCATACGGATCAATGAAGGTTTTGAACTTTCATTCTTTGCTGCAACCATCGCCGCATCAAGTGCTGCAATATCTACACTTCCATCACTTGCAGCAGCTACATCGATTACATGCCACCCATAAGCGCGGTAGCGTGCTGAAACATCTTCTGTAAATGCGTTATGTGTATCGCCCTCAATTGAGATTCGATTGTCATCGTAAATAACGTTGAGATTACCCAGCTCTTGTGTGCCAGCTAGTGAGTGCGCTTCTGCGCTCACGCCTTCTTGTAAATCTCCATCAGAACAAATCACCCAAATTGTGTGGTCAAAAATTGATTGTTGTTCAGGAGCAAGAGGATCAAGTAATCCACGCTCATATCTCGCCGCCATCGCCATTCCCACGGCGGTAGCCACACCCTGACCCAAGGGACCAGTTGTCATTTCAACACCGGCGGTGTGACCGTATTCGGGATGGCCAGGAGTTAATGAGCCCCAGGTTCTAAAGCTTTCTAGATCCTTCATCTCTAGGCCGTATCCGCTTAAATACAGTTGAATGTAGAGAGTTAATGATGAGTGCCCACATGAAAGAATGAAACGGTCGCGACCAAGCCACTGTGCATCTGATGGATCATGAACTAAGTGGCGTTGAAACAAGTTGTAGGCAACTGGTGCCAGTGACATCGCAGTTCCAGGATGTCCGTTGCCCACCTTTTGCACAGCATCGGCGGCAAGAGCTCTTGCATATGCAACCGCCTGGTCATCTTGTGCGGTCCACCCTGTTAGTGCGCTCATTTACTGTCCATTCTCTTTGTAACCGATAACCAAACTCGCCACGCTGCGATCCATACCAAAGTTGATCCAACCAAGTGGAGCCCGACTATTAATTCTGGCAAGTCCAAATACCACTGAACATAACCAATCAACCCCTGACTCAAAGCGATAGCAACAAAGATCTTCAATCGCCTCTTAGTGTGTGCAGATACACCTTGGACTACAAATAGTCCGAAAGTAATTCCGAAGAGTGCAATAACTGAGTCTGCATGCAACCAAGCCATGGTGCGCAGGTCAAATGGGAATCTCGGTGCCGTGGCATCACCTGCATGTGGTCCAGAGCCTGTGACCAATGTGCCCAAAAAGAGAACGAGAAAAGATACCGCTATGTGGGCGGTGGCTATTTTTTTTACCAAAGGCGCAGTGTCCTGTTTTTCTAAACTCGCAAATCTCTGAGCACGTAAGGAGGTTGCACCAGCAATTAAAACTATTGACAGTAAGAAGTGAGCGGCAACAGTTGCTGGATGTAAACCAGTAAGCACTGTAATGCCACCAAGAATTCCCTGACCAAGAATTCCCAAAACTTGCCCCAGCGCAAGCCCGCGTAAATCTTTTCTGCCTGCAGCTAGGACGCTAACAAGTACAGTGATTGCAGCTAAGACAAGAACAAAGGTAAGTAATCGATTTCCAAACTCGATCCAAACCTTGACCTGTTCTTCAACCTGGTATGGCTTTGGGGTATATGAACCGGGGGTGCACTCCGGCCAGGTCGGACATCCCAAACCTGAACCGGTTAATCGAACCGCTCCGCCGGTAACAACGATGGCGGCTTGGGCAAAGAGCAGAAAACCGCTTGCCGGGGATAAAACTCGACTCGCCCGTGCTTGCAATACGCCCATGCACGTAGCCTATGACTCCGCCGACCCACACGCTCCCGAGTGGCTGAACGTGTCGAATTACGACACAATACTGTTGTGAAAATAGCCGCAGGACACCAGGTCGGGGATGACTCTCGTACCCGTGATCTAGTCGCCCGTTCAATTCTAGAAAATGGCCCTTCAACGGCTGCGGTACTGGGAGAGCGTTTAGGTCTGACACCCGCCGGAATTCGTCGGCATCTAGATCTTCTTGTGGCAGATGGAATCCTTGAGGCACGAGAGCCTCGTTCATCATCAATTCGCGGACGTGGTCGTCCATCAAAAGTTTTTGTGATGTCCGACAAAGGTCGCGAAACCTTTGAACATTCATATGACGACTTAGCTGTTGCTGCACTTAAGTTCATGTCGGCTCAATCTGGCGAACATCTTGTAAATGCTTTTGCTCAATCACGCGCTGATGACATCGAACGAAAAGCAACGGTCGCACTCGCAAAGCGTTCGCACAAAGTTGATGCGCTCGCAACATTTCTTACAGATCAAGGCTACGCAGCAAGTGTTACTGAAAAGCCTATGGGTGAAGAGTTATGTCAACATCACTGCCCGATTGCTCATGTTGCTGCCGAGTTTCCGCAACTGTGTGAGGCCGAAACAGAAGCATTATCTAAAGTTCTCGGAACACATGTTCAACGGCTAGCGACCATCGCTCATGGTGATGGCGTATGTACAACTTTCATCCCCAAAGCACAGCCAGCAAGAAAGCAAAGTTCACAAACAAACACAAGCAAGGGAAAGGTCCGTGCATGACAACAGCACATCCAGAACTCGAAGGCCTAGGCAACTACGAATACGGTTGGTCAGATAAGAGCACG
>JBIIZR010000011.1:0-18311 GCA_044346185.1 Candidatus Planktophila sp. | reverse complement strand
GCAGCAGTTGCTGCTGTAACCGCTGGAGTAAAGCCACTTCGAGCTTCAATTCTAATCATTACTAGTTTGGCCGTATGGGCTACAGCTATTGCAATCGCAATGGTCGCCTTCGATGTAACGATTTAGGAGATTACAAAATGAAGCAAAGAGATATAACTCCGGATGTTTTGCGCGGCTTCGCGCTTCTCGGAATCTTGGTCGTCAACATTCAATTCATGGGCCTCAGCAGCTCTGACGGAGCGCGCGGAGAATGGACTCTTGGATTTGCAAACGGGACTGCAACTTTCATTATTGCTTCGATATTTGCGGGAAAGTTCTATCTCTTGTTTTCCTTCCTCTTCGGGTACAGCTCTAACTACATAATCCGAGGCGAGCGTTCCAATAGAGGTCGCTGGGTAAAGCGCTGCTTTGTTCTCATGGCCCTTGGAGCACTTCACTTCACATTCTTGTGGCACGGAGACATAATCTTTGTTTATGGATTATTTGGGCTGCTGCTCACCGCATTCTTTTTCCGTACAGATCGAACACTTAAGATCTGGACCCGCATAGTTTTTATCTTCAGCTCTACATTGATTCTTTTGGTTGGTGCCTTGGCTTTTCTTGCCGAGCGGCTGTTCCCAGAAGAGAGCTTGCAAGATCCAATGGAGACAAAACTTGATGCTGTTCTCTTAGATGGATCCTTTATAGATGCAATTCCAGCTCGATTGGAGTTATGGGTTTACGGCGTTTCAACGGGAGTCTTTCTTCAAGGCGGAATGGCATTTGCTGCCTTCTTAGTTGGAGTTCGTATGGCCAGAGCCAACTTCCTTTCTTCACCAATTGATATCAAGCAAAACAACAAGTTGATAAAGACAGGGCTATTCCTAGGCGCTCCGATTCAGATTATTGCAGCAGTTATCTTGGTTCAGAATGAACAAAGCGCTGATCCATCCGAGGCTACTTACTTGATTGCGCTTTTCGCATCCTCTGTTGCAGCACCGCTCATGTCTATGTTCTACATCGGTGTGATTCGTAAGTTGGTCGAGGAGAAACCTCAACTTGTTGAATGGATGAAACCAGCAGGAAAGATGTCCCTCACTATCTACATTTCTCAATCGGTAATCACCGCATGGATCTTCAGTTCATGGGGATTGGGGCTCTTTCAAGAACTTCAGACTTGGCAGGTATTGATCCTTGCCTTCGGAATTTGGCTGTTCCTAGCGAACCTCACAACTATTTGGCTGAACAGATTCAGTCAGGGACCACTTGAACAGTTGATGAATGTACTCACACGAAACAGATGATCTGCCGGTGTTAGCTTCAATTGGGTGATAAATGCTCAATGGGAAATGCTGATTCTTAGAGTTTGCTTTGAGAGCTCCACTTTGAGCGTTTCCAGAAGGAAATTGAGGCTGGCATACCTAAAGATCCTCACATGAAACTTCGCTTCGGAATCTTTGCAGTACTTCTAACTTTCTTGTTGTCTTCATGTGGAGTAACGGACCTGGCTAAACAAGCCGCCGATGCCACCGCATGTAAAGCTTTGGAATCAACGATCAACACCATAGTAAGTACCTATCAGTCTGGTGTGATCGATTCTGGTTTGATTACAACAGTCGACAACTTAGTTGGTGAACAAGCTCGCTCGTTGTTATCGACTGGATTAGCAGAAGATTTGAAAGCACTGACCACCGCACTGGGTGAAACTAACTCGGCTACAAGTGCCCAATCAGAGATTCAGGGAATCACAGATTCGATTTCAAAGAGATGTGCTGATGCCGGAGTAAGCGGAATAGGGCAATAAAACTAATGAACCTTTATGGCGTCGTGGACGTATTGGGCTAAGCCTCTCACGCGTCCGTCGTAATACTCTTTGAAACGTGGATCTTCGATGTACATCAAAGCTAAGTTTTTCTGCATTTCGACAGAACAGTCATAAAACCATTTGGTAATTGCATCTCTATGAGCACGTACGGCTTCTTGGGCTTTAGGGGAGTCAATTGGAAGCGAGTTACCGAATGCGTACACGAACAGTTCGGTTGCAGCCTCTTGATCTACTTTGGCTGCTTCGAAATCTTCCTTCGAATACTTTGAAGTTCTTGATGTGGATTGACGGTAAGCCTCGGTATCTCCCCAACGCTCATGGACTTCATTCTCAAATTCGTACATAGAGTGATTTTATGCCCTTTCTGTACACTTTTCCTATGCGCTTCTTAATCTCCGTAATTGACACTCAAACACGAGCTCCTCATACGCCTGAAGAGATGAAGGCCATAGATGATTTCAACGACAAGATTGAAGATGCTGGGCAACGCTTATTTGCATGCGGAATTGATTCTCCGGATAAGGCAGTGGTTTTTGATTCACGAAATGGTTCGGAAGTATCAATTCCTGGCCCACATCACTCATCAGCTGAGTATTTCAGTGGATTTTGGATCGTTAAGGTTGATTCTTTAGAAACCGCACAACTATTAGCAGCTGAAGGTTCCAAAGCTTGCAATCGTAAGGTTGAATTGCGTCCTTTGTTAGGTTAACTCTTACTTTCTGTAAGCCATCTTTTTCGCTCGGATTCAGATAAGCGTTCGATGGCATACCTCAACATTGTGCGTGGCATTTCATGCGAATGTTGTTTCAGGAATCCACGGAGCAACATCACATCTTTCTTCCCCATCTCGCGAAGCATCCACCCCACTGCCTTGTGAATCAAATCTTCCTTATCCTTAAGCAGTGCTTCCGAAATGATGATTGTTGGTTCCAAGTCGCCTGCACGAATTAGGGCAAAGGTGAGGATGATGGAAACACGGCGTTGCCACAGAGATTTTGACTTGGAGAACTTGATGAGCAGCGGCATGGGATCTTCAACTTCGGTTAAGTGGACGCCCATCCATGGCGCTGATACATCAACGATGTCCCAGTTATTGATTCGCTCTGCTCTTACTTGCTTCAAGTAGAAATCGAATATCTTCTTACGATCTTGCTGCGATTTTGCAGCCTTGAATTGCAAATTAAGAATTATCGCAGCGCATAATCGTGCTTCATGAAAGGGGGAGTTAAAGAGTTTTTGAACTTCTGCAAGTTCCAATTTCTTGTATGTGCTTGCAACGGATCGTGTTTGCGGAACAGTTCCTCCGAGAAAGACATCACCTTCGGCGTATTCGCCTGGACCAGTTTTGTAGAAACGCGCAAGGTCGCTGACTCTGCTTTTCTTGCCATAGCCCTTTAGCTCTTCAAGTGCGAGGCTGGCTTTCATGCCCCAAATATACCTTTCGATGATTAATGCGACTTTGCTCGTTACTATTGGACTCTACGTGTGGATTGGAGGGTGAGATGATCGAAGCAATCATTCTTGGAATTGTTCAAGGTCTCACCGAATTCCTTCCAATTTCTTCAAGTGCCCATATTCGTATTTTTGGCGAATTCATGGATGGTGCAAATGACCCTGGTGCTCGATTTACGGCAATCACCCAAATAGGTACCGAGTTAGCTGTACTGATCTACTTCCGCAAAGACATTGCTGCAATTCTTCGTTCTTGGCTTGGACAGACTGTTCAGCGCAAAGAACTAGTGGGTGAGGCTAAATCACAGGCACGAATGGGTTGGTTGATTGTCATTGGCACAATTCCGATCGTCGTACTTGGATATTTGGGCAGCGACATCATCGAAAACAATCTTCGTTCACTGTGGTTAATCGCAACAACCTTGATCGTCTTTGGTGTGATTCTTGGTTTGGCAGATACATATGGCAAACGTGAGCGCACTTTGGATCAACTCAGCAATCGCCACGGAATTATGTATGGCCTTGCGCAAGCGCTAGCGCTAATGCCTGGAGTATCGCGTTCAGGTGCAACGATCGCTATGGGTCGTGTCCTTGGTTACAAGCGCGAAGCCGCGCTTCGCTACTCATTCTTGCTGGCACTACCTGCAGTGTTTGGCAGTGGTTTCTATCAACTGCAAGGCGCTGTCTCGTCTACAGAAAGCAATGTTTTCTCTTTAGCCGAAACAGCTGCCGCAACTGTAATTGCCTTTGTTGTCGGATATTTGGTTATCGCTTGGTTACTAAAGTTTGTATCAACAAGAAGTTTCATGCCATTTATTATCTACAGAATTGCTTTGGGTGCGTTGCTTCTAGTCCTTTTGGGAACAGGTGTTATTTCAGCATGAGCACCTCTATTATTATCACGTGTTCGCACTTCATAAATTTCCACTGACTAAACCTTTGGCGGACAAGTTTCGCGAAAATGTTTCAGGTTCTCGTGATGGTCGCCCAGATTGGGTGAAGACAATTGGTGAAGGCAGCGGTGAAGGACTTTTTGGCCCGAGCAGCGCTGTTTGGCAAGTTCATGGAACTATTGCAACCCTTGTTGGTGGAGTTCGCGCTTTGCTCTTGCAGGCAGCGCACCCCGCACCACTTTCGGGAGTCGCCGAACATTCACGGTATGAAACAGATCCATTGGGACGTCTTGCAGGTACAACTAGATGGTTGACTGTTACAACCTTTGCCGCTGAAGAGGTAATCAATCGCGAAGCGGCTCGAGTAAATGCAATGCATGATCATGTGAAAGGAAATTTCACCGACAAGCAAGGGCATGCCCAAAGTTACAAAGCTAAAGATCCCAGATTCTTGCTGTGGGTGCATTGTGCGTTCACCGATTCATTCTTAAAGGCTCACCTTGCCCTGGGATATCCGATCAATAAAGGCGCCGATGCATATGTTGCCGAATGGAGCAAGAGCGCGATTCCACTTGGCTTATCTGATGCACCTATGTCAGTTGCACAATTAGAGGCGACTCTGGACGACTTTAGAGCAAATGACTTAATGCATGCGCAGCGAACTGATGAAGTAGTTCGCTTTATTTTGAATCCGCCATTTGGAGGAGCAGGTAAATTCTTTTACAAAGTTATTGCAAACGCAGCGATTGCGACACTAGATCAACGCGAATTAGATCTATTGGGGCTTAAACCTCGATCAAAGATTTGGCTAAAGATTTCACGAGTTAGCTTGGATATTTTCTTAGCAATCCTTGGACCAGAACCGCCTGCAATGCAGGTTGCTCGCCAACGTATTGCAGGTGACACAATTAACCCATGAGCAGCCCAGCCGTAGTTGAACTCTTAGAGCCGAATGATTGGCTGCGCCTGCGTTCAATTCGCTTAAAGGCGCTTACTGAAAGTGGTCATGCCTTTGGTGGAACATTTGAAGTTGAGAGCGCAGAGGATGAAATGGCCTGGCGGAACAAGTTTAAGACATTAGATTTTCTTGTCGCATCAGTAGATGGCCTCGATGCTGCGATGCTTTATGTTGAAGTGCTTAACGGTGATTTTGGAGCAACATGCTGGATTGGTGGTTGCTGGAGCGATCCACGTTTTCGCGGAAAAGGTTTAATGCGTGCGATGTTTAACTTCATCGATCAGCAGGATAAAGATTGGAAGATTCACGGTTTAGGAGTTTGGACCGACAACTACAGCGCAATTGCTGCGTATGAAAAACTTGGATTTATTAAGATGGGCGAGGACACAGAAAGCACTCGTAAACCCGGAATGTTTTACCAGCGTATGATTCGAAAGAGTGCGATTTAAGCGTTTTCTAATTTGTAGCCGAGACCGCGAATAGTTTGAATCAAAACCGGATTTGCGGGATCTGCTTCAATCTTTGCACGCAAGCGCTTGATGTGAACATCAAGTGTTTTCGTGTCACCGTAGTAATCCCCGCCCCATACACGATCAATAAGTTGCGTTCGGGTTAGTACGCGGCCAGCATTTCGCATCAAGAATTCGAGTAGCTCAAACTCTTTCAAAGGCAATGCAACTATTTCACCATTTATTGTCACTTGATGCTTTCCGGTGTCTAATTTAATTCCGGCAACAACATGGATTCCGTTTTCGCCGTCAAGGGAATCATCTACATTGCCGCGACGCAGTACCGCCTTAATTCTGGCAATCAACTCTCGAGATGAATATGGCTTGGTTACATAATCATCTGCACCAAGTTCAAGGCCAACAACTTTGTCGATTTCAGCATCCTTAGCGGTCAGCATGATGATCGGAACTTGTGAAGTAGCTCTGATGATTCTGCACACTTCGATGCCCGAGATTACCGGAATCATTAAATCTAAAAGGATTAAATCAGCACCTTCTTTGGAGAACTTATCAACTGCTTGCTGACCATTTTCGGCAACGACTACTTCAAAACCTTCTTTACCTAGCAGAAACTCCAAGGCTTCAGAAAAGGATGCTTCATCTTCAACAATCAAAATCTTTGTCATTGAGCGCCCTCTTCATTGGCCGAATAAATAGGAAGTCTAAGTGAGAAGGTACTACCAATATTTTCCGAGCTCCAGACCTTTACTTCGCCACCATGTTTTAGCGCGACGTGCTTAACTATAGAGAGTCCAAGGCCTGTGCCGCCTGTAAGTCTGGAACGTGCCGGATCTACTCTGTAGAACCGCTCGAAAATACGATCAAGATCTACATCTGGAATTCCGATACCTTGATCGGTGACAGAGATATCAACAATGCCATCTTCAACTTTTGAGGTTACTGTGACTTTGGTTCCTTCAGGAGAGTAATTAATTGCATTCTCAATTAAGTTTTGAATTGCCATAATTAGTTGCTCTCGGTCACCAAGAATCAAACCATCAACTTCACCTGAGTTAGAGACAACAATCTGTCGACTATCTGCAGTCACTTGGCTTTGATCGATGGCCTCTCTAATCAGATCTTGAACATGTAATTCACTAGGAACGGACAGTGGATCCGAATCTTGTAGCCTTGATAAATTAATGATCTCTTGCACAAGATCCGTTAAGCGCTTGGATTCTGTTTGCATGCGGTTAGCAAATTTTTCGACCGCTTCCGGATCATTCTTGGCACCAAGGACTGCTTCACTTAAAAGTGATAGGGCTCCGATTGGTGTTTTCAACTCATGAGAAATATTGGCAACAAAGTCACGTCTCACTTCATGCACGCGTTGAGCTTCACTTTCATCACTTAACAACACAAGAACTAAATCATCTTCAGTCAATGGAATGACATTGACTGTTAATTCGTGGCGACCTTCACCAATCGGGCCACGGGGAATTTCTATCTGCCCCATTTGGCGAGAATGTTTACGTCGAACAACACGAACGGTTGCCAAGAGTTCCGCGCTTTGAACCTTGCCATCCTTGAGAAGACCGATTTGCTCGATACCCGGCGTTACAAAGATTGGAACCTCGCCATGGGCCAGAACTATGGCCTCTCCATCAATCTGGGAGAGGGTGTCGATCAGCATGTCAGGTAGCAGGCGCTGAACTTGCGCCTCTACATCCTTGCGAAGGAACTTCACGCTCCTAACTCTATAGCCTGCCTGGGCCAGTTAACCCTGCGTTCACTTTCACGACAGAGTCCATTCATGCATGCGCCATAGGTTCGGGCCATGGCTCTTATTAGATCAGTGTTTCAAGATGAACTCGATGGCGTTTCACAGTCCCTCGTGGACCTCACCGACATGGTTGCGGTTTCAATTTCCAGGGCAACTGAGTCAATTCTCAATTGCGATCTGAAACTTGCCGAAGAAGTAATCGCATCCGATGACACCATTGATGAGTTTCAACATGCACTAGATGCGCGAATCATTGACATCATCGCCCGTCAGCAACCAGTTGCATCCGATTTGCGCGCACTTGTTACCGCGCTTCGAATGAGCGCTGATCTTGAGCGCATGGGCGACATGTCCCACCACGTTGCAAAAATTACTCGACTTCGCCATCCAGATGCTGCGATTCCAACAGAGCTCATTGCAAGTTTCAAACAAATGGGCGAGGCAGCAGAAAAAATCGCACGTAAGACTGGATCAGTTATTGCATCTCGCGACACAGAGGTTGCCCTTCAGGTTGAAAAAGATGATGATGAAATGGACAAGCTTCACCGCTTACTTATCGGAACTCTTGTTGATCCAAACTGGAAGCATGGAGTTGAGAGCGCAATTGATTTAACGCTTCTTGGCCGATATTACGAACGGTTTGCCGATCACGCAGTTTCTGTTTCGCGACGCGTCTATTACTTGGTAACAGGAAAGTTTGCGTAAGTAAATTGACTACACTTGTTCCACCATCACCACGAGAAATCACCACTGAACCAAGACGTTCGGACAAGGTTTTTCGCGGACTAGTTACCGCAGGCGGTCTATCCTCACTTTTGATTTTGGGTCTTATCGCTGTTTTCTTGGGATATCGAGGCTTTGAGGTACTAGTACAAGAAGGTTTTGGATTTATCACTAACTCTGATTGGTCTGTAACTGTTGATGAGAATGCAAATGTTGTAGACAGCAACTTTGGTTTAGCAGCAATGCTGGTTGGAACAATTCTATGCGCATTAGTTGCTGTAGTGATTGCTCTTCCGATTTCTGTATTTTCCGCACTTTTCTTGAACTTTTATGCACCGGACAGATTAAAGCGATTCTTGGTTGCACTTATCGACATGATGGCTGCATTTCCCTCGATTCTTTTCGGTATCTGGGGCTTCTTAGTCTTGATGCCAACCGCTGAATACTGGGCCAAGTTGATTCACAAGTACCTAGGTTGGATTCCAATCTTTGACCTACAAGTACCCGTGTATACACGTTCTCCATTTGTCGCAGGTGTAGTACTAGCAATCATGATTATTCCAATCATCACATCAGTTGCACGCGAAGTCTTTTCACAAGCTCCACTTGATCGCATTCAAGCTGCTTATGCATTAGGTGCAACCCGCTGGGCGATGATCAAGGCGGTAGTTATTCCTCACGGAAGAAACGGCGTTATCGGTGGCGCAATGCTTGGTTTAGGCCGTGCCATGGGCGAAACAGTTGCCGTCTTTACAGTTCTCAACATTGTTTTCCAGGTCAACTGGCAAGTGCTGCTTGGTGCGGGTGGAAATGTGGCTTCGCTGATTATCTTGAAGTTTGGTGAAGCAAATCCTTACGAGATCAAGGCGCTAATGGCGGCAGGATTGATTCTCTTCTTGCTGACCTTGCTCGTAAATGCGATTGCAAATGTAATTGTTAAGACGACAGGAAAATCAGGACGATGACAAGCATTCCAACCCCGATTAAGCCTTGGAAGGCAACAAAGAGAGAGCGTCTTATCGATGTTTCTATCTTTATTCTTGCTTTGCTTTCTTCATATCTGATCGTTGCCGCCACTGAGATGAAGGGAAAGCTAGCGTTATTCGTAGTTTTCTTTGTGGCCTACATGCTCTTTACCTCTTCAATTAAGGGTTTTCAGTTAGGTAGTGCTGCTGCCAAGGATGCGATTGTTAACTCGTTAGTGGCTTTTGGAGCCATCGTCACCGTTATTCCAATCGCAAGTATTTTGTTTACTGTCGTGCAAAAAGGTTTACCCGGAATTTCACTCAACCTCTTCATCTCAGATATGTCGATGGCGACTCCAACTGATCCGCTTGCTAACGGTGGTTTACTGCATGCGATAACCGGAACGTTGGCACTGGTCACTCTTGCATTAATCATGAGTGTTCCTATTGGTATTTTGACCGCCCTTTATTTAACTGAAATCAAGGGAAGGTTCACTTCTCCAATTCGATTCTTAGTTCAGGCAATGAGTGGAGTCCCATCAATTGTCGCGGGATTGTTTATTCTCTCTGCGATTTTGTATCCAATCACTAAATCCTTTTCAGGATTTATGGGTGCGCTTGCTCTAACAATTTTGATGATTCCAACAATCGCAAGAACTTCAGAAGAAGTGCTCAATCTGATTCCCAATGACTTGCGTGAAGCAGGAGTCGCATTGGGTGGCACACAATGGCGCACAGTTGCAATGATTGTTTTGCCTGCAGCAAAGAGCGGTTTAGTGACCGCAGTCATCTTGGGTGTGGCCAGAATTGCTGGAGAAACTGCACCGTTGCTATTGCTCACAGGTGGTGGCGACAAGGTAAATCCAAATGCATTCAGTGGCCCCTTGGGTTCATTGCCGTATTACATCTGGAAATCATTTAATGCTGGGTCTCCAGAAGCGATTACCAGAGCGTGGGCGGGCTTACTCGTTCTAGTTGGTCTAGTCCTCATTTTGTTTACTGCAGCACGTTATCTAGGTTCTAAGAAAAGCACCAAGTGATAAACACACCAGAAAGAGAGAAAAAAATGGATGCAGGCGTTCGCCCATCATCGCTAGCAGATGTAGCAGCAGCTAAGGTGAAATCACCTGGCAATGCTTCGCTAGGTACGGGGCTAGAAACTCGTGGGGTGCATGCTTGGTTCGGAAAGCACCATGTTCTCTCGGACATCAACTTAGATTTCGGTGCTGGCACAGTAACTGCGCTTATCGGTCCATCAGGTTGCGGTAAGTCAACTTTCATTCGAACCATTAACAGAATGCACGAGTTCATTCCAGGGGCTGCCATGGCAGGTCAAGTTTTGCTTGATGGAAAAGATGTCTATCAACCAGGAACCGATGTGACAAAGATTCGTTTGCAAATCGGAATGGTGTTTCAGAAGCCAAACCCATTTCCATCAATGAGTATTGGTGAGAATGTGTTGTCTGGCTTGAAGTTATCTCAGACCAAGGTGAGCAACAAAGATGAGTTGCTAGAGGAATGCTTAGTACGTGCAGGACTCTGGAATGAAGTTAAGGATCGACTATCGGCTCATGGTGGTTCGCTTTCAGGTGGTCAACAACAACGTTTGTGTATTGCGCGCGCACTTGCCGTAAGTCCGCAAGTTTTACTGATGGATGAACCTTGCTCAGCGCTAGATCCAGGATCAACCCTGCGAATTGAAGACACAATTCGTGAACTCTCCGAAACTATGACAATCGTTATCGTGACTCACAATATGCAGCAGGCAGCTCGTGTCTCTGATTACACAGCTTTCTTCCTGTCAGATGGCGGCCCCGGTCAAATGATTGAATATGCGGCAACAAGTGAGATCTTCTCTCGTCCAGTAGATCAGCGCACAGAGAACTATGTGACCGGCCGATTCGGCTAAATCGTTTACTTACTGTTCACTTAAAAGTCGAAGAGCGTTCGGATTCCGAGCGCTCTTCGTTCATATTCGCTCCATAGGTTTACCTCGTAGTTCAAACATCTATGAGGGGAAGTACATGAGAATTTCAAAGCTCGCGAAAGTTGCATCACTTGCACTCGCGTTCGGTTTGGTAGCAGGAACTCCAGCACATGCAGTAGATCTTCAAGGTTCAGGAGCTTCTTTTCCTGCGCTACTAATTGATGCTTGCAAGGCTGGCTTTGCTCAGAGCAGCTCACATTCATTTGTGTATTCATCATCTGGTTCAGGTACTGGTCGCACAAACTCAGATCGTTCAATCGGAGATTTTTGGTTTACTGATGCAGCACACACAGCTGCGACAAAGCGCGCTTCAATCATTCACGTGCCAGCGGTAGCTGCACCAATCGCAATTTTGCATAACCTTCCATCAAAGACAACTTTGCAGCTTTCAGCAACAACTATCGCTGGAATCTTCTCTGGAAAGATCACACGATGGAACGATCCAGTAATTGCTGCTGATAACAACCGCTCTTCAGTAAAAATCGTTTATCGCCTAGATTCAAATGGAAATGTGAGAAAAGATGCAAAGGGCAATCCAATTGTTCTTCGCACTCAGACAGTAAATTCACGTTACACACTTCCAAATCAGCCAATCAAAGTTGTTTATCGCTCAGACTCGTCAGGAACAACTGAAAACTTTACAAACTACTTGAATAAGTCAGCACCAGCAATCTGGACAAAGCCGAAGGCAGCTGTATTCACAACATCTTTCCCTGGCAACATCAACGATCCAGCCAACTTGGGTCGAATTGTTGGAGCAGCATCTTCAAATGGTGTTTCACAACTTGCAGGTAAAACTCCTTACTCAGTTACTTTTGCTGAAGTTAACTACGCAACTGCTAATCGTTTAAAGGTTGCAAACATAATTAACCCAGCTGGTGCATCAGTTGCGCCAGATTCACCTGGAGTTTCGGCCTTCTTGGCAGAAGCTGCAATGGATGCGAATGGAATTGTTTCCTTTGATTATGCAACGAAGGAAAAGGGTGCTTACCCACTAGGAATTGTTTCCTACCTACTTGCAGATACAAAGAACGCAGATGCTGCAAAGGGTAAAGCGGTCAAGGAACTCGCAACGTACATCTTGAGTACAAAGTGCGCCAAGGATGCAGGAAAGGATCTTGGTTTCTCGGTTCTTGATGGAGCGTTCCTAAAGAAGGCGCAAGATCTGATTGCAAAGATCGGCTAGTTTCTTTACATATCGAGGGCGAGAGGAGCGGCAGGGGAAACCTTGCCGCTCCTCTTCTTTGTCTCTCCATGAGAGGTTGATTAAATAGCCTCTACTTCTCACCCCACTTAGGGTGATGTCGCCTTGCCTCCCACACGCTCAGGCCTCACCCTTAACCCATGAGCGGCAAAGAATTTCTCACCCCTTCGATTGATCGCTCACGCTTAGTGCCACCGGCGATCCCGGCAAGTTCGATATCTCGGAAACACCTGTTTCACCTTTTTGAAACTGACCTACCAGGTGTGACCGTCGTTGCAGCCCCTGCTGGTTTTGGAAAAAGTTCATTGGTAGCTCAATGGGCGCAATCTGTCGAACGTCCAACAGTTTGGCTTTCCGTAGACCCCGAAGATTCTATGCAAAGTTTTTTTGCGCACGTTCTTGAATCAATTCGAATTGCGTTTCCGGGTTTTGCTTCGGACTTTGAAAAAGAGCCTAGCCCCAACGCATTAATCAACATTAAGAAACTAACAATTGCGGTTGGTGAGATAAAAAGTGGTTTCAATTTTGTTCTCAATAACGCCGCAACAGACAATCCAGTAGTTGCTGATTTTTCTCAGGCGTTGATTGATCACCTCCCAGATAATGTCCACTTAGTTATCATTCGACGAGTCACCCCAACGACATCATTAGCAAGGTATGCAAGTCTTGGAAATCTCAGCCTGATAACAAGTCAAGATCTAAAGTTTTCAGTCGACGAAGTTTCTCGAATCGCCAACCTTAATGCCGCTGACATTGACAATGATCAATCACGCAGATTGCTGGAAATGTGCGATGGCTGGCCAGCAGCAGTTCAGATGATTACGCGCGCTATTGCCCGAGGAAATCAAAGTACACAGTTTGAAATTCAATCTGGGTCTAGTCCGCTTGCGGTTTTGGCCATTGAAACCATCAACTCGCTGAGTGCAGAAAACAAATCAAAGATTTCAAGGTTAGTTTTATTGTCAGAGTTTGATTTAGAAACCGCGGCGATAGTATTGGGGGAAGATTTTTCAGAAAGCTATATCAATAAATTAGCGACAGATGGTCTTTACGTGAGCGTTTCTTCAGGAACTAACCGGATGTATAGATTCAATGACATCGTTTACGAAGTTTTGTCTCAACAAGAGTTCATAGATCCCAAAGAGACCAGAAAAATCCACGAAAAACTTGCCTCGCATTTTTGGGACAGAGGTGATTATGGAAAAGCTCTCGAACATGTTTTTAAGTCTGGTGACCAAAAAAAGTTTCAAGTCTATCTAGACACCAGCATTCGACACATGGCTGTTATTGGTCGAGGAGACCAGCTATTGAAGTGGTCTGAGTATTCAGGTGATTCAACGCCACAGGGTGAAGTAATGAAAAAGACCATCAAAGTTGTTGGCCATCTTGTAAATCTCGAATTTGCACGAGCAGAAGCTTTAGCAGCCGAACTTGAGATAATTTCTGAACAAAGTAAGGAACTCGGATTCCTCACCCAACTTACATCTATGGCTTTTGCTCATATCTACTTTGCCAGGGGTGAATTCACGCGCTCACTTGCAATGATAGATAGAGCTCTGGCATCTAATTCCCCCTACGAATCCATCGAAAACACCGATCGCATCGCTTTGCTTCGCCTTAAGGCTGGAATTCATTTTCTCTATGATCAACCCGAAGAGGTCAATGAGTCCCTAAAGCGAGCACGATCCCTTTTAGGTTCAGGAAATGTAGTTAACGCTCCTTATTACATTACTTGCATCACTTCAATGTCATTATGGTGTGAAGGTCGCTTTTTTGAAGCCGCAGAACATGCCACTATCGCAATCAATCAAGCCTCGATTGCAGGATATGCATCGATTAGCGCACCGCTAGATGCCTACTTGGTGTTGACCAGATGCCAGCTAGAGCTTTCGCAGTTGGACAAAGCGGTCGAAACATCTACAGTGCTTTTTGAAAAATCCTCTGAATCAAATATCTGGCCTTGGGCGCTGATGGCTGAAGGAACGCGTGCGCGGATTAACATTACAAAGGGCCAGATTCCGCAGATGATGGAGATTGTGAAGCAACAACGTGAAAAATTGGCAAAATTAAAGTCACCTCACGAACTGAGCTGGCTGATTGACATGACTGAAATCTTTTTGCGTTTTGTTCTAGATGACTGGGAAAGGGCGGAAGAACTACTGCGCCGCATGCCAAAGGTTGAAATGGTGCGCCAGATTGATTTGAATGTTAAGTTCCAAAATGACCCCAAGAAAATTCCTGCCTTTGTTGATGCATTTCCAGAAAATACCCCTCGCGAAAAAGTCAACAAATTTCTCTACCAGGCAACGATTAATATCGAGAGTGAAAATATAGCTTTGGGGTATCTCAATAAGGCCCTTGATGTAGGAGCTGAAGTTGGATATCACGAATATTTCGTAAGGCAACACCGTCTATATCCGATCATGGTGAAAGCAGCAGCCGCTCAACCTACCGTCTTTAGAGAAAGTGTGGTTCATGAAATGACTGAACGAATCCAGGCAATGAATAGTGATACTGGAGCACTCGAAGAGAAGTTAACTTCGAGAGAACTTGAAATTCTCAAGCACCTGACCACTGGCATACCTTTGAGCGCAATTGCAAAGCAGCTACATATTTCGCAGAACACGATGAAGACCCACCTTCGAAATGTATATAGAAAGTTAGGTGTAGATGGACGTCACACAGCCGTTGAAAAGGCCAAGAAACTTCTTTTAATCTAAACAGATAAAGCTGCTCGTTATTTAGATGGACTAGGGTTCTAGCCATGGGCCCAGCATTTAATCGTTTATGGGCTAGCAGTCTAGTTTCAAACTTGGCCGATGGTGTTCTCATGGCCGCAGCCCCCCTGCTTGCAATCACCCTGACTGACAGCACCATCTTAATTTCTGCAATCGGTGCAATGGTTATGTTGCCTTGGCTACTTTTTGCGATGCCAATCGGTGTAATGGTTGATCGGGTCGATCGTAGATTCATTTTGGCCGGTTCAAATGCAATACGCAGCGCGGTTATTGGCGCAGTGGCTTTAGGAATCGCTACCGGCCACATAACCATTTATTGGTTGATTTTTTCTGGATTCATTATTGGTGTGTGCGAGGTTGCAACTGATACGACGGCGCAATCTTTGATTCCTCAAATTCTGGATGAAGAACATTACGAAAAAGGAAATTCTAGACTTCAGATTTCTGAGACAGTGATCCAGGGCTTTATCGGTTCCCCACTAAGTGGATTTCTATATGCGATTGCAATCTGGTTGCCCTTTTTTATCAACAGTATTGGTTATGCCGTTGCGACACTTTTTGCCCTTTTGATTCCAATCCAATACTTGCAAGATGTTCGAACCGACAGTCCAAATGAAACTAAGGCGAGCTATATAGAAGACATCAAGTTCGGCATTAGATATTTGTATAACCAAAAAGTGTTGCGACGCTTAGTACTAACAACAGCAACTATAGGTGTCTGCTATTCCGCAGGTACTGCAACCATGGTTTTGTTCATCATTAAAGAGCTTGAACTTTCGCCTCAATACTTTGGCGTTGTGCTTTCGATCCAAGGAGTCGGGGCTCTTTTAGGTGCCATCGTTGCACCTAAAGCGTCAAAGAAGTTCGGCCGCAGCATCATCATGACCCTGGGTATCACTAGCAGCTCTGTCGTTTTGTTGCTTCAAGGGTTTGCATCAAATATCTATATTTTCCTCGCCCTTGCAACATTTGGAGGATTTGCTATCTCACAGTGGAACATTTTGCTGATGGCTACCTATCAAAGGATTATTCCCAATGAGCTGTACGGAAGAATTCATGGGACCCGTCGAACTTTAGTATGGGGAATGATGCCGATCGGTTCCTTGATTGGGGGAGTACTTGCCCACTTCAGCCTGCGTCTACCCATGTTAATTGGTGGTTTTTTGGCATCGGCTTTGGCATTTGCATCTATAGGATTCTTTATGCGACTTTCGGCTGAGACTGTGCGATCGTAGGAATAGGGGATTAATTTGGATCTAGACCTTCTTGTCTTTACCCTTGACCTAGTTTCGACCTTCGCATTTGCATTAGTTGGAGCAAGAGTTGCAGCCAGTAAAGGTTTAGATTTTGGTGGCATTCTTTTTATTGCTGCAATCGCTTCGATTTCTGGCGGCACATTACGCAACTTGTTTATGGGCCAGCAACCACCATGGATTCAATATCCATGGTTGTTCGCACCCATCATCGCTGCATTCTTAATCACCATTGCAATGGGAAAGACCCAAGATGTTGGTCGCTTTGCGCTATCCCTTGATACTTTGGGTTTGGCCGTTGCTACGGTTTCAAGTGTTCAATTCGCACTTTCAAATGATGCACCACTTGTGGGGGCTGCAGTACTTGGATTAATTGGCGCGGTGTCCGGTGGCTTGTTCCGAGACATCATGTGCCAGACAGAACCTGTGCTGCTGCACCGGGAAACAATTGGAACGGCATGCCTTTCTGGGGCAATTGTTTACTTAGCCTTGGATGCCTTAGATCTTAATGAAGCATTGGTCGTTGCATGGGCGGGGCTAGTTGTTGTGTTGGTCCGCGAGCTTTCAATCAAGTACAACTGGAATCTGCCCAAGATTGTAAAAAACCCTTAATCTCGCGACTGCCCACTTCGGTGGGTGTATCGGCCCAAGAAATCCGCCTTCATATCGGCAAAGTTTCCATCTAAAAGTGCCTGGCGCATCTGATCAACCAATCGAATAATGAATCTTTCATTATGAATTGTCGCCAAGGTCGCGCTAATGATTTCTTTTCCGCGGAATACATGGTGCATGTAAGCCCGCGTGTAGTGTGTACAGGTATAACAGTCGCATTGGCTATCAATGGACGTGAAATCCCGCTTAAAACGGCTGTTAGACAGGTTAAAACGCCCCTCCATCGTGTACACAGCGCTAGTGCGTGCAATTCTGCTCGCTAAGACGCAATCAAAGGTGTCACAACCATTTTCAACGCCAACAAATAGATCCTCTGGTGCGCCAATACCCAATAAATGCCGTGGTTTGTCTTCGGGCAAAATCTCATTGACCCACGAAACAATTGTTCCCAGCTTGCCCTTATCTAGCGCCCCACCGATTCCGAAACCATCAAAGGATTGGCCACTAGATTCCAAAGTCCCAAGATCTGTAGCCGCTTTCTTTCGCAGATCTTCATATTGGGCGCCCTGAATCACTCCAAATAAGGCTTGGTACGGTTTTCCAATTCGCTCTTCCGTAAGGCGCTTGTGTTCATCAAGACAACGGATGGCCCAGGCATAGGTGCGGTCCATCGCCAGCTCTTGATAAGGACGGGTGTTGTGCAAAGTGGTGCACTCATCAAATGCGAACATGATGTCGGCACCGATTTGATGTTGTACCTGCATTGATACTTCAGGAGTAAATCGATGCATCGATCCATCAAGGTGAGATTTAAAGGTCACGCCCTCATCGTCAACATGTGCCAGGCGATCTTTGTTTCCGGCGATGACATCATCTCGCCTGAAAGTTTGGGCATCCATTGCTAAGACTTTTTTAAAACCAACACCTAATGACAAAACCTGAAAGCCACCAGAGTCAGTAAATGTTGGTCCTGGCCAGTTCATGAATTTGGCCAGCCCGCCAGCCTCGTCTAAGACATCAGAGCCCGGTTGTAAGTACAAGTGGTAAGCATTTGATAGCAACGCCTGCGACCCTAAATCCTTCATGGCTTCTGGCAACACAGATTTAACCGTGGCCTTGGTACCTACCGGAATAAATGCAGGGGTTTGAATCGGTCCATGCGGTGTGTTAATCGTTCCAACACGTGCAAGTGAGCCACTTTCAGCATGCTTGATATCAAATGAAAAACTCAATGTATTACCAAATCTGAACTCGAGATTGTTCCTCTAGCCACAGAGCATCTTTTTCGGTGACGCTGAATTCTTGGTAGAACGGTGTGAAGTTTTTAAGGATTTGATTGCATCGAAATTCAGCAGGTGAGTGGGGATCAGTTGCAATTCGGCGACGCATCTCTTCTGGACGAACCTTGGCGCGCCAAATTTGTGCCCAGGAAAGCATCAATCGTTTTTCACCGCTCATGCCTTCGATAACTGGAGAAGGCTTTCCTTGCA
>JBIIZR010000093.1:0-5834 GCA_044346185.1 Candidatus Planktophila sp. | reverse complement strand
AAAGGTTTCAATGTCATGCACCCAATTGGTTGGGATGCTTTTGGTTTGCCGGCAGAAAACGCAGCAATCAAGCGCAATTCAGATCCACGAATTTGGACTTATGAAAACATCGCAGTGCAGAAAGCATCGATGCGACGTTATGCATGTTCATTTGATTGGGATCGCGTTTTCAATACCTGCGACCCTGAATACTACAAATGGAACCAATGGTTGTTCCTCAAGTTTTACGAACGCGGCTTGGCCTATCGCAAAGATTCAGCGGTTAACTGGTGTCCGGGTTGCCAAACTGTTCTTGCCAATGAACAGGTAGTTGCAGGTCTGTGCGAGCGATGTGATTCAACTGTCACAAAGAAGAAGTTAAATCAGTGGTATTTCAAAATCACCGATTACGCAGATCGTTTGCTTGATGACATGGCTCAGCTTGAAGGTAAGTGGCCTGACAAAGTTCTAACGATGCAGCGCAACTGGATCGGTCGATCAACGGGTGCAAATGTAAAGTTTGAAATCGAAGGTCGTGCAGAGCCTGTAACGATTTATACAACTCGGCCAGATACATTATTTGGTGCAACTTTTATGGTTGTTGCAGTCGACAGCGAATTAGCAACCGAACTTGTGCAAGGCACAGGTGTCGAAGCTGAGTTTGCTAAGTATTTAGAAACCATTAAGGTTGCAAGTGATATCGATCGTCTTGCAACGGATCGCCCAAAGAGCGGTGTTTTCCTGAATCGTTACGCTATCAACCCAGTAAATGGTGAAAAGTTACCTATATGGGCTAGCGATTACGTATTGGCTGATTACGGAACCGGTGCAATTATGGCGGTTCCAGCGCATGATCAACGAGATTTAGATTTTGCTCGTGCAATGAAGTTGCCTGTACGAGTAGTTGTTGAAACTGATGAAGAAGATCCCAACGCATCAGGAGTTGCAACAGTTGGGGATGGAAAATTAGTTAATTCTGATCTCTTAAATGGTCTTAACAAAGCTGATGCAATTGCGACAATTAACAAAAAGCTTGAAGCAGATGGCAAGGGTAAAGCTGCACGTAACTATCGTTTGCGCGATTGGCTGGTCTCACGTCAGCGATATTGGGGTACTCCAATTCCAATTATTCATTGCCCATCATGCGGTGAAGTTCCAGTGCCAGCAGATCAGCTTCCATTAACTCTGCCTGATGCCGAAGGCCTTGATTTAAAGCCAAAGGGAACATCACCTCTAGGTGCTGCAACTGATTGGGTGAACGTAAAGTGCCCCAAGTGTTCAGCTGATGCAAAGCGCGATACAGACACCATGGATACCTTTGTTGATTCTTCTTGGTACTACCTGCGCTATGCCGATCCAACAAATGCAGACGAGCCATTTTCTAAGAAAGATGTAGATACCTGGTTACCTGTAGATCAATATGTTGGCGGAGTTACCCACGCGATCTTGCACCTTTTGTACAGCCGTTTCTTTACCAAGGTTCTCAACGACATGAAAATGGTTGACTTTAATGAACCATTTACGCGTTTATTAAACCAAGGAATGGTTGTCATGGATGGCTCTGCAATGTCTAAGAGTCGCGGAAACCTAGTACGACTTTCTGATGAGTTAGAAAACCACGGAGTAGATGCGATTCGTTTATCAATGGTTTTTGCTGGACCTCCAGAAGATGATGTGGATTGGTCAGATGTTTCACCATCAGGATCAGTTAAGTTCTTAACCCGTGCGTGGAGATTGTCGGGAGATGTAACAAGTTCTGCAGGTGTTGATTTCAGCACCGGAGACCTTACTTTGCGTAAAGCAACCCACAAGGCCTTACATGATGCTGGTTTTGCAGTTGAATCATTCAGGTTTAACGTGGCTGTCGCTCGCGTAATGGAGTTAGTAAATGCAACGCGCAAAGCAATTGATTCTGGTTGTGGCCCGGCAGATCCGGCAGTTCGTGAATCGGTAGAGGCAATCGCAATCATGTTGTCACTTGTTGCTCCCTTTACTGCAGAAGAAATGTGGGAACGTTTAGGTCACAAACCATGTGTGGCACTTGCTGGTTGGCCAGCGGTTGATGAAAAGCTACTTGTAGCCGATGCCGTCACAGTTGTTGTGCAGATTAATGGAAAAATTAAGGATCGCTTGGATGTAGCACCAACTATTTCGGACGCCGAACTTGAAGCTGCCGCGCTTGCTTTGCCAAGTATTATCGAAGCTTTAGCTGGAGCAAGTATCAATAAGGTCATCACCCGTGCACCAAAGCTTGTAAATATCGTTATCAACAACTAAAGCTCTGGTTACACCTTGGCCGCTGAGCTAAGTTCACACTTGCTCAATGGATCAACTCCGAAACGCATTTGAATCACTGTCTCAATGGTGGTTTGACTTACATTTTTCACGCAATCAGAAAATAGCGCTATCAACCGTTGCCGCAATTGTGTTGGCGTTGTCAGTACTTATTGTCCTACGTGGAAACACACAGATAAATGCAGCTCCAGAAATCATTCCAATAACAATTGCTGAACCCGAAATATTTGTGGATGTAACTGGTGCGGTTAATGACCCCGGGGTTTACACCCTGACCGGAAGATCGCGGGTGATCGATGCCATTAAGGCTGCTGGTGACAGCGCACCTGGAGCGGACTTAAGCACTATTAATTTGGCACGTGTGCTCAATGATGGCGAACAGATTTATGTTGATTCAACGATCGTGAATAGTTCTGGGCAACGAGTAAGCAAGAAAGTTGCATCAGGGCCTATCAACATCAATCGGGCAACGCTTAGGCAGCTGGATGCTTTAGATGGAATTGGACCAGTAATTGCCGGTCGAATCATTGAGTATCGAAAGAAGAATGGCTCCTTTTTGACCATTGATGATCTTCAAAAAGTGAGTGGAATTGGTGCAGCAAAATTCGCACAGATCAAATCAAAAGTCAGAATTTAGTTGATTACAGAGCCCTAGCTTTAGGAGGAGCGGTGTGGGCTGGGGCGCTTTTGCAGAGCGCTGTTTCACCTTGGCGAATATTTGCTTGTGCTTTGTTTTTTGCAGTAATTGCAATGGCCAAAAGCAAAAAGAGATTGACGCTTTTTCTGCTAACAATCATGGTTGGGGCTGCGGCGATGTCCATGCGGCAGGCCTCACTCGATAATGCGGCTATCGCTGAATATTTTAATCAAGAGGTTACTTTCTCTGCTCAAGTAAAAACAGATCCGAGCAAAACAGTTACTGGTAATTACTCATTTACAGTCCGGCTCTTGCATTTTGAAACACAGGACAGGGCATATTCCCTAAGAACTCCTATTCGAATTCTGACAAAAAGTGATATTCAACTTCTTCCAGGACAGCGTATTTCTGGCACAGCAGCTGTTTTAAAGAGTAGCGAAGCTAGGGTTGCTGCTCTTTTCATTGTTAATGGTGCAATCACTACGCAGACCGAACCATCAAGATGGGCGGGGGCTTTAGGCACGATTCGCCAGGGTTTACGCGATAACTCTGGTGAAGGTGATGCCGGTGCGCTAATTCCCGGAATGGTGCTGGGGGATACCTCTAAGCAATCACCCGAATTTAAAGATGCGATGAAGCGTTCGGGATTAACTCACTTGGTTGCAGTCAGTGGTGCCAATTTTGCGATCGTTTCAACATTCGTTCTGTGGTGCATGCAATTCTTGATTCGTCGCAAGAATGTGCGAGTTATCGCAACTGCAATTGCGCTCATTTGTTTTATCGCCTTAGTCAGGCCATCACCATCGGTGTTGCGTGCTGCCGCAATGGCGGCGGTGCTTCTGTCGGCACAACTTGGCAAAAGAGGTTCTGACTCTTTGTCGGCACTTGGTTTTGCTATGTGCGCGGTTGTTCTGGGAGATCCTTGGCAAGCTCGCGATGCCGGCTTTGCGCTGTCGGTTTTGGCAACTGCAGGTTTGCTTTTGCTTGCCCCACGAATTGTCGAAAAGCTACCGACACATAAGAAATTAGCTGGCGCGCTAGCACCACCGATAGCAGCGATAGTTTTTTGCTCGCCCATTCTTGTATCTCTGTCTGGTTATCTGTCCCCAATGAGCATTGTTGCCAATCTATTGGCAGCCCCAGTTGTGGCACCAATAACGGTGCTTGGATTCATAGCCGCCCTGGTATCACCCGTAGCCCCTTGGTTAACCCAATTCATAATACTTATTATTCGGTTCCCAGCCGGCTTTATAACCGGAGTTGCTCATTGGGTGGCGGCTTTTCCTGTTCTCACAATTCATAACGGATTAATTGGCTTTGGTGTGGTGGCACTTATTCTGTCGGCACTGTTTCTTTTCAAGAGAAGTTGGAAGCAAACCACTGCAGTTCTTTTGATTGTGATCTTTACCTTAGGGTGGTTGCAGCGTTGGCCCGCAGGTGATTGGCAAGTTGCACAATGTGATGTCGGCCAAGGTGATTCCCTTGTCGTAAATCTTGGTGCAGATCGCGCAATCGTTATTGATGTTGGTCCTGAACCAGTTGCCGAAGATAAATGCTTAAAGAATTTGGGTATCAAGGAGATTCCCTTACTAATTCTTTCGCACTTTCATGCAGATCATGTTGGGGGATTGTCTGGCCTCTTAAAAGGAAGGAAAGTTAATCAGGTGTGGATTAGCAATAATCTAGAACCGGCATTTCAAAGTAAGCTTGTACTGAATTCACTTAAGAAATCCCAAATTGTTAGGGTGCAAAAGGGATTGACCGCACAAGTAGGCGAAGTCAGATTGAAAGTTCTTTGGCCAGAAACAACAACTAGAACCTTTGAAGAACTTCCGGGTGAAGGTTCTGCAATTAACAACTCAAGTATTGCCGTTTTTGCACATAGTTCTGACTGGAGTCTTTTTTCAGCAGGTGATCTTGAACCACCCGCACAACATGAGCTCATTAATTTAGTTGGACCTGTAGATATTTATAAGCTCTGTCATCACGGATCTAAATATCAGGATGAGGGATTGATGAAGGCCTTATCTGCACAAATTGCGCTGATCAGCGTGGGAGCCAAAAATCCATATGGCCACCCGGCCAAGGAAAGTATCGACTCTCTGACTAGACTTGGCACACAGGTTTTTCGGACAGATACAGATGGCGCGATAGCAATTACGGCAAGTGCTCACCATCTAAGAGTCCGCAAAAGCAAAGGTAGGATTAAATTGTTTTACTGGAGCTAGGGAGGCAAGGGATGAATGCTTTTTACTTAATCCTTGGCTCTGAATCCGCACTTGCAGACCGCGCCTTGACCAAGCTCAATGCACAGTTAAAAGATGAAAAGTGTGAAATCACCACTTTGTTTGCCGCAGACACAATTGTTGGCGATATTGCTGACGCTTTAGCGCCATCGTTGTTTTCCGAAAGACGCGCACTCATCATTCGTGATCTACAAGATTTGCCAGAAGATAATCGGGACGAGATAACTCGATATCTAGATCAACCCGATGCATCTACAACGGTAATTTTTGTTCATAAAGGTGGGGTCAAAGGTAAAGCGTTATTAGATGCGATCAAAAAAGCTAAGCCAGAATTAATCGCGTGTGATCCACTGAAGAAAGAGGCAGAGAAAGAGGAATTTGTTAAGTCTCTTTTTCTAGACCTAGGACGCAAGGCATCAACTGGCGCAGTTGCAGCATTGGTGGGCGCACTAGGAAATGATCTTCGTGAATTACAGGGTGCGGTTGGACAGATTGCCGCCGATGCACCTTCAGGATTAATTGATGAAGCAATGGTTGATAAGTTTCACCAGGGTCGAATCGAAACCACAGGTTTTGATGTTGCTGATGCAACCCTTGATGGAAATCTTTCTGCAGCACTGATCTCGCTTCGAAGCGCTTTAGAAACCGGAACTGACCCGGTAATGATTACAAGTGCG
>JBIIZR010000010.1:0-18608 GCA_044346185.1 Candidatus Planktophila sp. | reverse complement strand
AAGGAGTTGTAACTGCAAGACGCTACGTTTTATTGGACTACGACGTGCCCAAGACTTTGGTTGATAAGGCCTGCGCCATAACACCGGGTCTGGAATCACCGACTATTTCACCACTACAAAAAGCTGACTGGGTTGCGGTGCGAGCGATGGTTTTGCGCAAGGAAACTAATCAAGTGATGGATGAGCTGTGGGCACTTGGCGCACGAGGAATTTTAGTAACTGATATTCACGCTTGTCGTTTGTAGCTCACAATTTGATAAGAGAGACCACTGATCGTAAAGATGGCTCAGTAATCGAATAATCCGCTGCCGCCTCGACAATTGGTTTCGCGTTAAAGGCAATGCTAATTCCGGCGATCTCCATCATGTCCAGATCATTAGCTCCATCGCCGATGGCCACGGTATTTGAAAGTTCAACTGAGCAGGCTTGAGCAAATTCGCGTAACGCTTGAGCTTTCGCGGCTCTGTCTACGATTGACCCAATCACTTTTCCTGTTAACTGACCGTCGATAATTTCAAGAGTGTTTGCCCGATAAAAATCGATCTTCAGCTCGTCAACAATAGGTTGCAGAATATTGGTGAACCCGCCAGAGACCAAAGACACGTAATGACCTTCCCGGTGCAAGGCCGCAACAAGTTCAGCGGCTCCATCAGTAAGTGTGACCTCGTGCTGTACTTGCATAATCACATCTTCAGGAAGCCCTTGCAGTAGCGCAACACGAGCGATCAAGCTCTGAGCAAAATCCAATTCACCTCGCATCGCGGCCCCAGTAATCCGAGACACTTCATCTAATACGCCAGCTTTCGCAGCAAGCAGGTCGATAGCCTCTTGTTGAATAAAGGTTGAGTCAACATCTAATTGAACTAATCTTTTGGTAGACGCCATTACTAGGCTCCGCTAGTCAGTGAGAAATCTGTTCCAGACTCGACAGTATCTATCAGTTCCGCCAGCTGGGTTTTCGAAATTCCTGAAATTTTGATAGTTAGCTCAAATGGATTGGTCGTAGCACGCTGTATGTCTTCAATGTTTGCACCTGTAGTTAGAAGTGATTTAGTGACCACAGACAAATGTTTAGGATGCAGTTTTTCGGATCTCATAGTTAATGTAAATTGTTGAGGCTTTTGAGTTGGGATAGTTGACATAGAAAACACAGCAGCAATATCTACTTGTAAGGATTCCGCTAAAGAGTGCAGATCTTCCTCGATGGCGGTTTGATGTGCTGGGTTTAGGGAAATTTGAACCGTCAAAATCAACCGTTCCTTGATGATGATCTGGTCTATGTCGACGATAGCAACAGAAAAAGGGGATAGGGCTTCAAAAAGAGAATGGGCCAAACCAGGCTTATCTTCGCCGGTAAGTAGGATCAATCCGGAGAACTGCTCAGCATTTGGGCTAGATGTTGTCATAGGAAGAGAAGGTTATCGTGAATCACTAATCCTTTTAGTGAGGTTTACACGAGATTGAGCGCTCTAACCAGTATCTTTTGCATCTATGAGTAGCTCAGTTCTCACTCTCAACGAGGTTGCGGTTCGCCGAGGCGATCGGTTGATTCTGGGTCCAATCAACTTTTCAATCTCACAGGGCGAACGTTGGGTAGTACTAGGACCCAATGGGGCGGGAAAATCAACCCTCCTACAAATCTTGGCAACTAAAATCTTTCCTACGCAGGGGAGTGTCTTTGTCTTAGATAAGCAGATGGGAAAGGTTGACCTTTTTGAGTTACGAACTCGAATTGGATTGTGTGGATCTGTAATCGCTGAAGATATCCCGCATGATGAAACAGTTAAGGATGTAGTGCTCACCGCCGCGTATGCGATTCTGGGACGCTGGAATGAAAGTTATGATCTATGGGATGAATCTCGTGCCATGGCCTTACTGACAAATTTTGGTGTAAGAGAACTTGGTGACCGTCTTTATGGAACACTCAGTGAGGGCGAAAAGAAGCGTGTACAGATTTCGCGTGCGTTGATGACCGATCCTGAACTGCTGTTGTTGGACGAGCCAGCGGCAGGTCTTGATTTGGGTGGCAGAGAAGATTTATTGCGACGATTTGCGAATTTCGCCGCCGATCCATTGGCACCTGCAACAATCTTAGTGACGCACCACATCGAAGAGATTCCTGTGGGAACCACACATGCATTACTGATCAAAGATGGCTTAGTTGCAGTTTCTGGCCCTATAGAACAAGTGATTACGTCAGAACATGTTTCAGCAGTATTTGGAACCTCAATCACTGTTACGCCAGATTCAGGCCGATTCTTTGCCCGCGCCACTGTTTGATCAACTCCACCCCGAGTGGCAAAAGGAACTTGAAAGACACAAGAATTTAATCGAGCGAATAGATACTTTCGTGCAGGGGCGTGAATTAGCGCCGTCTTACGATTTAATCTTTAGGGCACTTACCCAATCAGTAGATTCCACACACGTTGTTGTTTTTGGGCAAGATCCATATCCAACTAAGGGTCACGCACACGGGCTAGCCTTCTCTGTTGAAGCATCAGTGTCACCGCTTCCGCCTTCACTTCGCAATATTTACAAAGAACTTCAGAGCGATCTAGGAATCGTTCGAACGAATGGTGATCTAGGTGATTGGGCAGAGCAGGGCGTCATGCTAATTAACAGAATCCTAAGCACCGATGTTGGACAATCAATGGCTCATAGCAAGTTAGGTTGGGAAGAAGTATCAGAAGCCGTTGCTCAAACCCTAGGAAAGAAGGATGTGATTGCAGTGCTGTGGGGCAATACCGCGCTAGAGCTCAAGCACCACTTCCACCCCGATGATGTTGTTTCCTCAGTTCATCCAAGTCCATTGTCTGCTCATCGAGGCTTTTTCGGCTCGTCGCCTTTTTCGCAAGTAAACGCCAAGCTGGTTGCTAAAGGCTACAAAGAAATAAATTGGTAAAAACAAAAGGCCCCCGGTTTCCCAGGGGCCTTTTGCATTAAGAGTACTTATCCAAGCCAAGCGTTTAGTGGCGAAGATAAGAAGTAGATCATGAACAGACCCGCTACAAAGTACATCAAAGGATGAACTTCCTTACCGCGACCCTGAACTAAGCGGATTACAACATGTGTAATGAATCCTGCGCCGATACCTACTGAAATGTTGTAAGTAAATGGCATCAAGATGATCGTTAGGAAAGCAGGTACGCCGATACCCAAGTCATCCCAGCTAATATTCTTGATCTGAGACATCATGAGGAATCCAACAATGATTAGAGCTGGCGTTGCAGCCTCGTAAGGAATGATTGCAACGAGTGGCGCTAAGAATGTTGTCAGCAGGAATGCAATTCCAGTAACGATTGATGCAAGGCCTGTACGTGCACCTTCTCCCACACCAGCAGCTGATTCGATGTAGCTAGTGTTTGAAGAGATACCCGCAGCACCACCTGCAGCTGCTGCTACAGAGTCAACCAAGAGAATCTTCTGGATGTTGTCTACATTTCCATCCTTGTCAGCAAGACCTGATTCATGACCGATTGCTGTGACTGTTCCGACAGTGTCGAAGAAGTCAGAAAGCAAAAGAGTGAAAAGAAGCAAGATAGCTGCGATCAATGAAACGTTATCGACACTGAATGCGCCAAAGAGATCAAACTGTCCAGTGAAATCAAACTCTGGTACCGCTACTACCTCTTTTGGAACTGAAGGAATACCTAATTGCCAACCGCCATCTACGATGGTTGGAGGGTTTCCTGCAGTGAAATTTGGCTTAATGTCGAACAATAGCTGGATACCAATGGCCAAGGCGGTAGCTGATGCGATTCCGATAAGGATTGCACCCTTAACCTTGCGCACCATGAGGGCGATAATTAACAGTGTTCCGAAAACGAAAACAACTGTTGGCCAACCGACGAGGTTACCGTTAACACCTAGACCCACTGGAACTGGACCGCTAGCTGTACGACGAACGAAACCAGCGTCAACTAGACCGATAAGTGCGATGAAAAGGCCAATACCAACTGAGATTGCGATTTTGATCTGTGGTGGAACCGCCTTGAAAACTGCAACACGGAAACCGGTGAGCACCAATACCAAGATAATTAAACCTTCAAGAACAACAAGGCCCATTGCTGCAGCCCATGTCATTTGTGATGCGATACCAACTGCAACAAAAGTGTTGAGACCAAGACCTGTTGCAATTGCCAGTGGATAGTTTGCGACCGATCCCATAAGGATTGTCATAACACCAGCGACCAACGCGGTAGCTGCTGCAACCATTGCTGGTGCCGGAGCGTCACCACCGAATAGGAACTGACCATTTGCATCTGGTGAGTACGCCAGGATGATTGGGTTTAGGGCCACGATGTAAGCCATCGTGAAGAAGGTTACGAGTCCGCCTCGAACCTCTTGGGCTACTGATGAACCTCTTTCAGAGATTTTGAAATATGAATCCAGCATGAAGTAGTGCCTTTCTAATTTTGTTAACGGGGGTGTTTGCGACCCCGTGTGCGATGGGGCGCACAACCCTTGGGAAGATCTTTATCCTAAGTGTTACCTGGTAGTAACCCGAGAAACGACTCCCAGGGAAATTGCGATTGATTGGCCGATCAGAAGGGCAAACAGGAGAGTTCCCAAGCCTAAAGTGCCTCCTAGCAGCCAGCCTGCGAGTAGAACGGTGCCTTCGATGGCCAATCTGACACGACCTATGCGAACTCCAGATCGATTATGGATCGCGGTCATTAACCCATCACGTGGCCCTGGACCTAAGCCACAGGTTATGTACAAAGCGGAGCCAAAACCAACCATTGCAATTCCTATCACGCAATAAACAATGGCGAATAGGTAATTATTTTGTTCGGGAAGATAAGTTACTCCAAATTGAATGGCAGCGGCAATGATCGCGATATTGGCAAGTGTGCCGAATCCTGGTTTCTCTTTTAGCGGAATCCACAGCAGTAAGACGACTGCGCTGATTGCGAAGGTTGACCAACCCATTGAGATGTCAAGCTTGCCAGAGACGCCTTGTGCCAAAACAGACCATGGTGCATTTCCAATTGTGCTTTGGATTAAAAGTGAATCACCAAGACCAAATATGAAAAGGCCAAAAAATAAAACAAAAAGGCGCGAGGGACTGAGATCCCAGCGTGATTTTGCGCTCCAAGGAGTATGCGGAACTGTTTTATGTGGTCGCAAGAACTCCATAAACGGATTGGACATTGAATGAGTATAATCATCTAATGTTTCCCGGCGCTGGCACGATCATCAACATCATCACAATTATTTCAGGCGCATCTCTTGGGGTACTTGTTGGAAATAGAATGCCGACGAGAACTAGAACTCTTCTTACTGATGTCCTTGGTCTTGTCACTTTGCTCGGTGCAGCTTCAGCGCTGATTCCTTTATGGTCAGATAGATACAACAAGGCGCTGCCTCAAGGCTGGAGTTTGCTTGTGGTTCTGGGATCACTCTTAATCGGTGGGCTAGTTGGATCTGCAATAAAGCTTGAAGACAAACTCGATGCTCTAGGTGAGAATTTACGGGTGCGCTTCAAGGCATCCAGCGAATCTCATTTTGTTGAAGGCTTTGTGGCGGCCTCACTCTTATTTGCCATTGGACCTCTAGCGATCCTGGGAAGCATTAGTGATGGAATGGGAACAGGTATCGATCAATTAATTCTGAAAAGTACCCTCGACTTCTTTGCAGCTATGGCTTTTGCAACTTCGCTGGGTTGGGGAGTAGCAGTATCGGCCATACCAGTAGGGATATATCAGGGAGTTTGGACGGTAGTGGGTTTTGCATTGGGCGAAGTCCTTGCTGGGTATCAAATTGACGCAATGACTATAGTCGGCGGAATCATGTTGATATGTATCGGACTGAAATTGCTCAATATCAAAAGTGTCGCTGTAGGAAATCTGCTACCTGCGTTGGCGATCGCTCCCGTCCTTGCACTTGCTGTTCACCTGATTTAAAAAGTAGGACTACTCCTTAAACGGAAGTGGTAGTGAAGATGTATGTGCTGCTCGTGAAACACGCGCGGTCACTTGTCGCATGTGATGTCTACGGCATAAAACTTCGTAAGCAACTTCGGCACCTGGTGCAACGTCACCAACGACAACTTGTTCACCTTCGACAACCATAACGCCGCCTACTGTTCGGGCATTGTGGGTAGCACGTGAACCACACCAACACAACGCCTCAACCTGCAAAGTGTTGACTCGATCTGCCAGTTCGACCAATCGTGCCGACCCTGGGAAAAGTTTGGTTCTAAAGTCGGCGAGAATCCCGAAAGCGAAAACATCAATACCCAGTCCATCGACGACACGAGCCAACTGATCAATTTGAGCACTTTCATAGAACTGCGCTTCATCGCAAATGATGTAATCAACACGCTCGCCCATGGACAGTTTGTCGACAACCATTTTATGAATGTCTAGATCCGGATTTACTTCAATGGCAGGGCTCGAAAGGCCAAGGCGGGATGAGATCACTCCAGAGCCCGCGCGATCTTTGTTGGTGAAAATCAAACCAGTACGACCACGGCTTTGATGGTTATGAGCGGTTTGAAGAGCCAGCGTTGACTTTCCGCTATCCATGGTTCCGCAGTAATAAATCAATTCAGCCATGTGTCGCATCCTGCCACAGCGCTAGGAAAAAAGCCCTTTATCCCTCAGTGCGGCCACTAACTGTGGTGTCAAGGCTAAGGCGGCAGCAACCGTGATGTGCGAAGCATCACGGTAAATCACGTAACCATCTTTTATAGGTGAACAAACTTCGTCACACAACCAAGGATTTGGATCAATTTTCTTGAAACCGTTAATGATCAAGTTAGGTGTCTTTTCAGTCGTGTCGCATTCCTTCAGGTTGCGAGTAGCAAGACAGCTGGGAATGTCGCGAAGTGGATGCGGTGTATCGCTTATGTAGATCAAGTTTTTTGAAGAGCCCTGGAGACCTGCTAGTAAAAGTCTTTGGCCTTCGGTCCACCATTGAGCTCTGCTCGAATACCCACTTGGTTCGTTGAAATATTGGAAACTACTTACAATGACAGCATATGGTTTCATCTTCTGTATTCTTTTTATTGAGTTTTCACGCCATTTTTCGCACTCAGTATTTTTGTATGCGCCTTGATCAGCTCGGGGACTTTCTACAGAAGAACATGCCGACTTGGTCAAGGAAGTGAGTTCAAATCCTTTTTCGCGAGCAATTTTTTCTAAGGCAGGAAACCACTGTGCGGCATGGGAATCTCCATAAAGTACGACCTTCGTCGCCGAACCTTTCACGCCATAGGTACAGTCTCCGGATTCGGTTTCCCCGTAATTAACGTGACAGCCATCGTCGTATACCGCTGGTTTTTCAGCAATGTCTTTCAGGTCAAATGAATAACTTGTACCTTTCACATTGATTACAGAGGAGGCGGTTGAAGCGATTGCAATACCGGCTAAGAGAGATCCAGCAGTAGTGACCGCAAAGAAACCATAGATTTTTTTAGCTGGAAACTGGCGATGTCTTAGTGGTTGCTCAATAAATTTGCTCGTGTAATGAGCCAAGAATACGGTCAAAAGAACACAAAGAACGGTTTCTCGAATTCTCAGTGGCCGTCCTAAAGCACTGCTAGGTAGAACTAAGGCAGGCCAGTGCCAAAGATAGAGAGGATATGAAATCGCACCCAACCACTGCATTAGTCGGTTGTTGCTCAGATCATTGAAGAAGCGGGGCCAAATAGGGATAGTTGCGATCAGAATCGCTGTTGCCAGAACTGGCAAGAGTGCGTTGATCCCTGGGAAGGCGGTGCTTTCATTGAAACTGAAGGTTCCAAGCGCAAGTCCTATTGCGCCAATCCACGGAAAGAATCGATTGCGCAAATACTTATCTGGGATAAAAAGAAGTAGTGCACCGACGCCAAGTTCCCAAGCTCGAGTTGGAAGTGAGTAAAAAGCCCAGATGGGAGCGGCTTGGGTCAAGTAGAGAGAAAAGAGGAAAGAAACACCGGTAACTAGTGCAACCCCATTCAGGATTGCGCGCTTCCCATAACGCGAGAGAAACAGGATAAAGATTGGCCAGACGACGTAGAACTGTTCTTCAACGGCTAAAGACCAATAGTGAATAAATGGCGATGGAGTCGCGTCGAGATTTTGATAATCGTTTTCCCACCATGCAAAAAGGTAATTTGATACGTAAGCAGCGGCAGCAAACAAATCCCGGCCAAGTGCATCCCGTGTTATTGCAGGTAGAACAACGAAACCAACGATCGCGGTGGCAAAAAGAACAAATACCGAGGTAGGAAGTAGACGCTTGATACGCCTTTGATAGAACTCATTTAAATCTAATCGACCTGTCTTATCGATTTCACGAATGATCAACCCGGTTATTAAATATCCCGAAATAACATAGAAAATATCGACACCAATAAAACCACCTGGCACCAGATGAGCATGATAGATAGTTACAAGGAGCGCGGCTACCGCACGCAATCCCTGTATTTGGAGGATACGCATTGCTACGAAACTACCAGCGAAGTAACCGGAATCCCTGGATATTTATGATTGAGTCTTTCTCGACCTGGCAGACCACTAATTTCGAGTAATGCAAGAACATGTGTTACCTGACCACCAAGCCGCTGGATTAATTCGATCGCGGCTCCGATTGTTCCACCCGTGGCCAAAACATCATCGATCAGCAATACTTTCGAGCCGGGTGCAAAAGCATCAACATGTACTTGTAAAGTATCAACTCCATACTCAAGACCGTAACTCTCAGAAATTGTTAAGTGAGGAAGTTTTCCAGCTTTACGAATTGGAACAAAACCACTTCTTAGTTGATTCGCAACCGCTGAGGCGAAAATAAAACCTCGAGCTTCAATACCTGCAACCAATGTGGATTCATCAGCATATGTTGCAAACTTTTCAGTGATTGCGATGAATGCCTCGCCATGTGCCAGTAAAGGTGTGATGTCTTGAAAGCGAATGCCAGGTTTTGGATAGTCGGGAATTTCACGGATGAGCGATAGAGCGTCATCTATTTTCATGTGTCCGAGAGGGGACTTGAACCCCTAATCCCTTGCGGGAACTAACACCTCAAGCTAGCGCGTCTGCCAATTCCGCCACCCGGACTAAGTGATAGGAAAGGATAGCAATTGGGTGCAAGAATAGCGAAATGAGTACTGCACATAGCGAAATTGAACTAGAGGCCATCCGAATCTGCCAGGAATTAATTCGAATTCCAAGCGTTAACTACGGAGAAGGTAAAGGCGATGAAAAGGCGGTTGCTGATTACATAGTTTCGTTGTTGGTCGAAGTGGGAATTGAACCAACTATCTATGAATCTGCACCAGGTCGTTGCAATGTGATTGCTCGCATCAAAGGCAGCAACTCTCAGCGTCCAGGATTAGTTGTCCATGGACATATCGATGTTGTACCAGCCAATGCCGAGGATTGGTCTGTAGATCCATTTTCAGGTGTGATTAAGGATGGTTTTATTTGGGGCCGCGGCGCAGTAGATATGAAAAACATGGATGCAATGATTCTTGCAACTGTTAGAGAATGGAAACGCACTGGATATGTTCCAGAACGCGACATCGTTTTGGCTTTTTTTGCAGATGAAGAAGCTGGCAGTATTTTCGGCTCGCATTTTATGGTGAAGAACCACCCTGAAGTTTTTGCGGGCTGCACTGAAGCCGTATCAGAAGTCGGTGGTTTCTCGGTAACAGTTACAGGCGGAAAGCGTTTGTACTTGATTGAAACCGCTGAAAAAGGAATTCACTGGATGCGGCTCACTGCAGAGGGTCGCGCGGGTCATGGCTCCATGATGAACGATGACAATGCAATTACTCGACTTTCCGAAGCCATTGCCAGAATTGGGCGCTTTGAATGGCCACAGCGCTATAGCAAAACGGTAAAGGCGTTCTTCAAGCGAATTGCCGAAGAGACAGGAAAGCCGTACAACGAAGATGATCTGCGTCCATTGTTGAAGGAGATAGGTTTTGCTTCAACAATGATTGGCGCAACCCTTCAAAATACAGCTAATCCAACGATGCTTGATGCTGGATACAAAGCAAATGTAATTCCTGGTTCAGCCAGTGCAACCGTCGATGGTCGCTTCATTCCGGGCTTTGAAGACGAACTAAATGCAACGATCAAGAGCTTGATTGGTGAAAACATCACAGTTGAAACAATTACCCGTGACAAAGCGTTAGAGGTTCCTTTTGAAGGCGATCTCGTAGAAGCAATGTGCAACGCACTTATAAAGGAAGACTCCGTTGCCATCCCTGTTCCTTATGTGATGAGCGGTGGAACAGATAACAAAGCTTTAGCCGATCTTGGGATAATTGGTTATGGATTCTCACCTTTGAAATTGGATGCAGATTTCAATTTCATGGCGATGTTTCATGGCGTTGATGAGCGAGTCCCTGTAGAAGGACTAACTTTTGGTACAAGAGTTTTGAAGGATTTCCTAGAACACGCTTAAAGACTTATTTCATCAAGGGCGGTTCGGACAATGTCGGGGAGTGAAATCTCTTCGCTCTTTAGAACGCCACGCAATTGCGCACCGGTTCTCGCCCCGATCAACGCACTCGTTACACCTGGAGCATCTCGCACCCATGACAGTGCAACTTCTAGCGGTGAAAAACCAAGACCTTCGGCAGCTACCGCAACCGCTTCGACTATCTTGGATGAACGAGCATCAAGATAAGGTTCGATATGTTTTGCAAAGTGTGGGGCAGCTCCACGCGAATCACTCGGAACGCCCTTTCTATACTTTCCAGTAAGAACTCCACGAGCCAACGGTGCCCATGCCAAAAAACCCAAACCACATTCAACTGAGGCATCGATAAGTTCATACTCGGCAGATCGATTGAGTAAGGAGTATTCACCCTGAACTGTCGTAAGAGGAGCCTTCATTGAATTTGATTGTTGCTTGGTTGCAGCACGAGCTAACTGCCAACCTGAAAAATTGCTGATTCCAACATAGCGAGCCCGTCCAGTTGTGTAGGCATAGTCAAGTGCTGACAATGTGTCATCTAGAGGAGTCAATTCATCCCAACTATGTATCTGCCAGACATCCACATAATCGGTGCCAAGTCTTGCAAGGGATCGATCCAGGTCGGCAATCAAGGCGTGTCTAGATGCATCTACCTTTCTGACACCTTCGGAAAAGTTGATACCGGCTTTGGTAGCGATTATGACTTGATCGCGTGGAAAAAGCGTTCCGATCAATCCGCCGATAACTCGTTCGCTATCACCATCACCATATGTCGCGGCGGTATCTAAAAAGTTTCCACCTGCGTCCAAGAATGCTCGACATTGGTCGGCAGCTTCGATTTCATCGGTGTCGCGGCCCCAAGTCATAGTGCCTAAACCAAGACGGGAGAGTGCTAAACCACTACTGCCGGCTCGTCGCATTTCCATGGCGTGACCCTAGCAAGGCTAAGGGGCAAAGTCTGCGATAGCCTTTCATTATGCGTTTGGTTTTAATTCGACATGCTCACTCCGAGTCTAATGCCGCCGGAATCTTGTCAGGTCGAATCCCGAATGTGCACTTATCGGCAAAAGGTGTCAAGCAATCCGAACAACTATCGCAACGTTTAGGCAGTTTTCCTGTTGCTCAAATGCGAATTTCACCCATGGAGAGATGCTTTGAAACGGTGTCACCATGGATAAATGAGTTTGTCCTTGCGGCAAATCCTAGATTTGAACCAACAATTGATCCCATGCTTAATGAAGTTGATTATGGTGACTGGAGCGGGAAACGCTTAGCAACTCTTTCTCTCAAGAAAGAGTGGAAAACGGTTCAAGAATCTGCGAGTCGTATGTACTTTCCGGGCGGCGAAGGTATCGCTGCAATGCAGGCGCGTGCCATGAAATCTGTTCATGAAGTCGCTTCACTGTCTGATTCAAAAATTGCGATCTTTGTTAGTCATGGCGATGTAATTAAATCGATCGTTGCATCTGCTTTAGGCATGCACCTGGATGAATTTCAAAGAATCATCATTGATCCGGCTTCGGTGTCAGTAATCGAATATCACTCAGTAAAGCCGCGTATCTTGCTTGTAAATGACACTCGCGCGGTTGTTACCGATTTACTCAAAGCACCAAAGCGATCAAAGAATCTTCTAGGTGGGGGATCCGGTAAGTGAGACATATCTTCACACATCCCGAACGATGCGTGGCAGGAACAATTGGTGCACCAGGTGAACGTGCTTTCTTCATTCAAGCCCGAAACAAGGGGCGTGTCATTAGTGTTGCTCTAGAAAAAGCACAGGTTCAGGCAATTGCCAATCGACTCGAGCTAATCGTCGCAGAAGTCAAGAAGAGTAATCCCTTGATTTCAATTGAAAGCTTTCCACAAGATGACGCTGCGCTAGAAACACCTGTCGATGAAGAGTTTCAGGTTGGAGCCATTTCCCTTGCCTGGAATGAGATAGACCAACTTCTCTCTTTTGAACTCTATGAACTGGAAGATGATGAGCAAGTTGAGGACGGGCAAGTTCTCGAGATCAACTTTTCACTTGGAATGGCCATTGCTTTTGCTCAACGTTCAAAAGCTTTAGTAAACGCGGGACGCTTGCCTTGCCCTTTTTGCGCAATCCCAATCGATCCACGCGGACATTTATGTCCTAGGACAAATGGCTACCGAAGATAAGTTAGCCAGGCTGCAACAAGGCACGCTTCGAGTCACTGGACGATTGATAGATGCCTCTAATGCATCTCTGTATGGGATCGCTGAACTCGACGATGCAGAGATGGTGTGTATCTACAAGCCAATAGCGGGTGAACGACCATTGTGGGATTTCCCTGATGGCTGCTTAGCTCATCGAGAATTTGCCGCTTACATCGTGAGTGAACATTTAGGTTTCCATGTTGTTCCGCTAACGGTTCTTCGAGACGGTCCCTACGGAAAAGGTATGGCCCAAGAGTGGATCGATATAGATGAATCAATTGATCTTGCGCAATTCTCTTCATCCGATCATGCAGGCCTTCGATCCATGGCACTTTTTGATGCTGTAGTGAACAACACTGATCGAAAGATAGGCCACTTGTTACCAGTAAATAGTGAAATCGTCTATGGATGTGATCACGGAGTAACTTTCCATGTTGAAGACAAGTTGAGAACAGTTTTGTGGCAGTGGGCTGGCGATCTCCTTACTAACGATGAGATCGATTTACTTAAAAGAGCCGCTAGTTCCTTGCAAGGTGAACTTAGAACGCATTTAGAGCAGCTACTTACGACAAAAGAGATAGATGCTTTAGTAATGCGCGTTAACAGACTGCTAGCACAAGGTTGTTTTCCGCATCCGAGCCCTGATTGGCCTGCGGTTCCGTGGCCGGCCTTCTAAGTTCGTAATACGATAAGCAAATGAATTCTTGGGCCACACCGGCGATTCCTGATTTAGGTAAAGTCAGAGAACTCCCTGCATTAGCTCTTACAGATACCGCATCATGTAAGAAGAAAGTGCTTACCAAGAAAAGCACTTATCGTATGTATGTCTGCGGAATCACTCCATATGACGCGACCCATTTGGGCCACGCAGCTACGTATTTAACTTTTGATCTCATCAACCGTTATCTGCGCGCTACCGGTGCAGAGGTCCTCTACGTACAAAACATTACGGATATCGATGATCCACTTTTAGAACGGGCCATTCGTGACGGGGTAGATTGGAGCGATCTGGCTCATCAGCAAATAGATTTGTTCAAAGGTGACATGGTTGATTTAAGAGTCATTCCACCCGCACATTACATCGGAGCGGTGGAGGCTATTCCTCTTGTCGTTAAAGCGGTCTCAGAGTTACAGGAACAATCCAGCATCTACTCTGTTGATACTGACTATTACTTTTCGGTGAAAAGTGATGCAAAATTTGGATCTAGATCAAATCTTTCCCAACAACATATGCTCGATATTTTTTCACAACGCGGGGGAGACCCCGATCGATCAGGAAAACAAAACCCTCTTGACTGCCTGGTATGGATGTCTCAAAGAGTTAACGAGCCAGGTTGGGACTCGAACCTTGGAAAAGGTCGACCTGGATGGCACATCGAATGCACCGCTATCGCATTGGAATATCTTGATCCTTCAGATTTAGATGAAGAGTTAATTGATATTCAAGGAGGTGGCAGCGATCTGATATTTCCCCATCACGAGATGTGTGCGGCTCAGGCACAAGTGATCACCGGTAAGGGGCTGGCTGCAACCTATGTTCACGCTGGAATGATTGGTTTAGATGGCGAGAAAATGAGTAAGAGCAAAGGCAACTTGGTATTTGTTTCACGTCTAGTGTCTTCAGGAGTTGACCCGATGGCTATTCGTTGGGCTCTTATGTCTGATCACTATCGTTCAGATCGAATGTGGAGTGATGCTGTTCTGCACAAGGCGCAGAGTGAGCTTGCTCAGTTAAAGGATGCCCTCAAAAAACCTAGCGGTGCGCCAACGGAAGAACTGATCAATTCTATTGTTGCAGCTATCAGTGATGATCTCGATACGACACTGGTTCTTTCCCAATTGAACGCATGGGCATCATCAACCCTTGAAGGTTCTAGCGGAGGAAATTCAGATGATTTAAGAATCGCTCTTGATGCTCTTTTAGGCCTCAAACTCTAATCCTCCTGTTGTCGCCTTAAATATCGCTCGAATTCTTTGGCAATCGTGTCACCCGAAACCTCTGGAAGTTCAGCAGCATCTTTGCTTTCCTCTAGAGCTTTCACATAATCAGCGATCTCTGAATCATCAGCTGCTAAATCATTGACTTCGTGTTCCCATGCATCTGATTTATCGGGAAGGTCAGACAGGGGAATCTTGATGTTAAGAAACTCTTCTAGTGTGTTGATCAGGGCAAGTGTTGCTTTGGGGGATGGCGCATTTGACGCGTAATGAGGGACCGCGGCCCGCAAGGAAATTGCATCTATTCCTCGTCTCATGCATCCATCTTGGATGATCCCCAAAATGCCAGTAGGACCTTCGTACTTTGAAACGGAGACACCAAGACGGTTAGCAATTGATGGATGAGAGCCGGTTGCGGTTACTGTTATAGGTCGAGTGTGAGGCGTGTCGGCAAGTAAAGAACCAAGCGAGACGATTAAGGAAACTTCTAGATCATCTGCAAGATCTAATAGGTCAGAGGTGAAACTCTTCCATTTCATTGAAGGCTCGACTCCCGTAACAATCACTAGATCTCGTTCCATTGATGGAATCGCCATTCCAAAAACCTGAGTAGAAGGCCAGGTAATGCTGCGAATTTGCGATTCATCAATAGTCACAACCGGACGATTGACTTGGAAATCGTAGAATTCCTCGGATTCAACGTTGGCTATGAGTTCGGGAATAACATCATCATTTTTGTCACGCCACCCAGACAGTAAATGCTCTACTGCACCAGATGCAGTCTCTGCGGCATCATTCCATCCCGAAAATGCGATCACCATGACCGGTTCTCTTAGTAGAGGAATCTGATGAATCTCCATGAAACCAACCTTAAGGTAACCTTGGCCAAATGAGTACACCCTCCAAGCTCCCCGGGCTTCTTCGTCAAGCCTTGGCATCGCGAGTAGTTGTCGCGGATGGCGCTATGGGAACCATGTTGCAAGCCGCCAACCCAACCTTAGAAGATTTTCAAAATCACGAAGGTTGCAATGAGATTCTCAATGTCAGTCGGCCTGACATTGTGAGATCGGTTCATAACGAATATTTGGCCGCCGGTGTTGATGCAATCGAGACAAACACTTTTGGTGCCAACTGGTCCAACTTGGCTGATTACGGAATTGAAGATCGAATTTATGAGCTTGCTTTTGAAGGTGGCAGAATTGCTCGCGAAGCTGCAGATTCCTTCTCAACAACTGAAAAACCTCGATTTGTATTGGGATCTCTTGGCCCCGGTACCAAGCTTCCGAGTCTTGGGCACACCACATACGAAAACCTAAAGATCGCTTATTACACAGCCGCAAAAGGATTATCTGATTCAGGTTGCGATGCTTTGCTTGTCGAAACTTCGCAAGACTTGTTACAGGTTAAGGCAGCGATTAATGGTTGTAGGCAAGCAATTGGTGAAACTGACCGCGATATTGTTTTGATCGCGCAGGTAACTGTTGAAACAACTGGAACAATGCTTTTAGGATCCGAAATCGGTGCAGCACTCAATACCTTGGAGCCGATGGGAATAGATTTGATCGGTCTCAACTGCGCGACAGGGCCCACTGAGATGTCCGAACACCTGAGGTACTTGAGCAAGAATGCAAAGGTCGCTATATCTGTTATGCCCAATGCTGGTCTACCGGTGCTTGGGGCAAATGGAGCTTCGTATCCTCTTGGGCCCAATGAACTAGCGCTGGCACTTGAAGGTTTCGTCAACGACTATGGAATTTCGCTGGCTGGTGGTTGTTGTGGAACTACTCCAGAACATTTATCTGCGGTAGTTAATAAAGTCAGTGGAAAACCCATTTCCCATAGAACTCCAGATCTAGATCCAGGAGCTTCTTCCTTGTACCAATACGTTCCATTTAGACAGGACAAGACATATCTGGCAATCGGAGAGCGAACAAATGCGAACGGCTCGCGTGCATTTAGAGATGCGTTGTTGGCCGAAGATTGGGAAAAATGTGTAGAAATCGCTCGCGATCAAATTCGCGACGGTGCGCATATGTTAGATCTTTCCGTGGATTACGTGGGGCGCGATGGAGCAGCAGACATGAGTCAGCTTGCCTCGCGCTTTGCAACTGCAAGTACCTTACCGATCGTTCTCGATTCGACGGAACCTGCGGTTCTAAAAGCTGGGTTGGAACACCTTGGAGGTCGCTGCGTCATCAATTCCGTTAACTACGAAGATGGAGATGGTCCAACATCACGTTTCGCAAAAATCATGCCGTTAGTAAGGGAGCATGGAGCTAGCGTCGTCGCACTTACTATCGATGAAGAAGGCCAAGCACGTGATTCCGACTGGAAATTACGAGTAGCCCGCCGATTGATTATTGATTTGCGCGATAACTGGGGTATGAATGTAGGCGACATTTTGATCGATTGTTTAACTTTTCCAATCGCAACAGGTCAAGAGGAAACACGTAAGGATGGAATCGAGACGATCGATGCAATTCGTAGATTGAAAATTGAATTTCCTGAGGTGCAAACCACCCTTGGTGTGAGCAACGTTTCTTTTGGTCTTAATCCAGCCGCCCGTGTTGTATTGAACTCTGTTTTTCTTCATGAGTGTGTGCAGGCTGGCCTTGATTCAGCAATTGTGCACCCATCCAAGATCACGCCAATGGCAAGAATTGATGAACGGCAAAAGCAGGTTGCCTTGGATCTAATTTATGATCGTCGCACCTTCGATGGACAGGAATGTACGTACGACCCACTACAGGAATTCTTACAGTTATTTGATGGTGTTGAGCTTGCCACCAGCAAGAACGCAAGAGCTGAAGCTTTGGCTGCGTTGCCTCTATATGAACGACTTCAACGTCGCATCATCGACGGTGAGAAGGTTGGCCTTGAAGATGACCTCAATGAGGCTATGGCCTTAGGTACACCGCCACTTGAAATCATTAATACTCATTTACTTGAAGGTATGAAAATTGTCGGCGAGCTCTTCGGTAAGGGAGAGATGCAACTTCCCTTTGTTTTACAAAGCGCTGAAGTCATGAAAACCGCAGTAGCGATTCTTGAACCTTTTATGGAAAAAACAGGTGACGAAGGTCGTGGCACGATGTTGCTGGCGACAGTCAAGGGCGATGTTCACGACATTGGAAAGAATCTAGTTGACATTATTTTGACCAATAATGGTTATCGCGTAGTCAATATCGGAATTAAACAAACGATTAATCAAATTATCGATGGTGCTGTCGAATCCAATGCGGATGCGATTGGAATGAGTGGCCTACTGGTTAAATCAACAGTGATCATGAAAGAAAATCTGCAAGAGATCACGGCACGAGGTTTGGACCAAAAGTGGCCGATTGTTCTTGGGGGAGCAGCTCTAACACGAGCATACGTCGAACAAGATTTGGCAGCACTGTTTCCTGGTGAAGTCCGCTACGCACGTGATGCTTTCGAAGGTTTACGCCTGATGGATTCGATCATGGCGGTAAAGCGTGGGGAGCCAGGTGCGACGCTCCCTGCTTTGCGTGAGCGCAAAGTGGCAAACACTCGTGTCAAGAGTGAGGATCTACCTATCGATACTCGTCGCAGTGATGTTGCAATCGATGTCGATATTCCAGTTCCACCATTCTTTGGTTCACGCGTTGTAAAGGGAATTCAGTTGAGTGACTATGCAGGGATGTTGGATGAGCGAGCATTGTTTGTTGGCCAATGGGGTTTAAAGGGTAATCGCGGCGAATATGAAAACATGGTTGAAGCAGAAGGACGACCACGTCTGCGATCGTTGCTCAACGAAGTTCAATCAAGTGGTTGGTTAAACGCCGCAGTTGTTTATGGATATTTCCCTTGTTACAGCGAAGGCAATGACCTCGTAATCCTGCACCACGAAGGCGATAAGAAAGGTCAGGAAAGAACCCGTTTCACTTTTCCTCGACAAACGCGGGATCGCCGTTTGTGCATCAGTGATTTCTTTGCGTCAAAGGACTCGGGCAAAACTGACGTTGTTGCTTTCCACGTCGTAACGATGGGTTCAACAGTCAGTGAAGCCGCCGCCAAGCTTTTTGCTGCAAACAATTACCGCGAATATCTCGAGTTAC
>JBIIZR010000075.1:0-5968 GCA_044346185.1 Candidatus Planktophila sp. | reverse complement strand
GACCAATAAGTTCCTTGTCTCCGCCTAGATCGACACCTAATTCTTGTGACTTAAGTTCAATTGATGCACGCCCGGCCATATCTGAAACAAGCATGCGCATGTCATTTCCAACAGATGATGGATCTTCATGTTGGTACAGAGAAGGATCGACCTTGATCGCACTTGCATGCAAACCAGCTTTATGTGCAAATGCAGAAACACCAACATATGGTTGGCGAGAACTTGGGGTCACATTTGTAACTTCGGCAACTGCATGAGAAATTCTAAAGGCCTCTTGTAGTGCATTTGGCGGAAGAACTAACTGCTTCTTCTTTAGCTCTAAGTTGGCGATAATCGTTACTAAATCCGCGTTACCGGTGCGCTCTCCGTAGCCGTTGAGCGTTCCCTGAACATGGGTAGCACCTGCAGCAACTGCTGCCATCGAGTTTGCCACTGCGCACCCAGTGTCGTTATGGCAATGGATGCCTAAGCGAGCAGAGCTTGCCGAAAGAACATCATGAACAACTTGTGAAAGCTCATCGGGCAACATTCCACCGTTGGTATCGCACAGAGCAATCACATCTGCTCCGGCTTCTGCGGCAACTCGCACTACTTCAAGAGCGTATGCGCGATTGCTGCGATATCCATCAAAGAAGTGCTCTGCATCTAGAAAAACGCGCTGACCTTCTTGGATTAAGTGTGTGACAGAGTCACGAATCATCGCAAGGTTTTCATCCAAAGTTGTTTTTAGTGCAAGATCAACATGGCGATCAAAGGCTTTTGCAACAAGGGTTACAGCGGGAGCTCCGCTGTCACGAAGTGCACCAAGCAAAACATCATCGGCAGCTTTTGCATTAGGGCGACGTGTTGCACCAAAGGCAACAAAGGTTGCGTTCTTCAGCTTTAACTCTTTCTTGGCTAGTGCGAAGAATTCTGTATCTTTTGGATTTGCGCCAGGCCAGCCACCTTCGATAAAACCAACACCGAGATCATCCAAGTGACGAGCGATGTTCATCTTGTCATGAACAGAAAGATTCAAACCCTCTTGTTGTGCGCCATCACGCAGGGTTGTGTCATATATATGGAATGAATCATTAACTGGCATTACTTAACCGCACTCATCCAGTTGTGCTTATCCGCAATAGTTCCGTGCTGAATTCCAAGTAAGTGGTTGCGAATCTGCATGGTGATTGTTCCAGGCTGACCATCACCTGTTACCCAGGTACCCATCGCACTCTTTGCCTGCCCAACGGGTGAGACTACCGCTGCGGTTCCGCATGCAAAAATTTCTGTGATTTCACCTGAAGTAACGCCATCGCGCCAATCATCAACAGAGAGCATTACTTCGTCGACTTTATAGCCAAGATCTGCAGCAACTGACAAAATCGAATCTCGCGTAATTCCTGGCAGCAAAGTACCAGTGAGCTTTGGAGTAATAACAGTTGCATCAGCACCTTTACCCTTCACAAAGTAAAGGTTCATGCCGCCCATTTCCTCAACCCATTTGCGTTCTTTTGCATCGATCCATACAACTTGATCGCAACCCTCTTTGGCTGCAGCTTTTTGCGCAACTAAAGATGCTGCGTAATTTCCACCGCACTTTGCTTCACCTGTTCCACCTTGTACTGCTCGCACATATTCAGTTGAAATCCAGACCGAGACCGCCTTTGATGGATCAAAGTAAGCACCAGCTGGTGTCGCAATGAGAAGGTACGCGGCTTTATTTGTTGGGCGCACGCCCAAGCCAACCTCTGTCGCGATCATAAACGGGCGGATATACAGCGACTCTCCTACTTTGCTCGGAACCCAGCCAGCATCTTGCCTAACAAGTGCTTCCACTGTTTCCATAAACAATTCAACAGGCATTTCAGGAAGAGCTAAACGCTTAGCAGAATTAGCAAAACGCTTTGCATTTGCGGTCGGACGGAACAAAGCAATAGTTCCATCTGGTTGGCGATATGCCTTCATGCCTTCGAAAATTTCTTGACCGTAATGGAAAACCGCTGTTGCAGGGTCCAAAGAGATTGGACCGTACGGCATCAGATGAGGTTCTCCCCAACCATCCTTTTCACTCCATTCGCACATCACCATGTGATCGGTGTAGTACTTTCCAAAGCCACCTTCAGCAACTAACGCATCACGCGTTTGCGCATCTTTGGCATTTGGATTAAGAGTGATCTTCATGATTACAGTGCGCTTGCTAGCGCATCTCCAATTTCAGTTGTGTTTCGTTTTTTGTCACCGCGTACCAAAAGATCTGCAGCAACCGCTTTTTCAACCTCACGAGCTGCTTCTGTTAAACCTAAGTGATCAAGCATCATCGCAACTGACATAACTGTTGCAGTTGGATCAGCTAGGTTCTTTCCAGCAATATCTGGGGCTGAACCATGAACAGGTTCGAACATTGATGGGAATTTTCCAGTTGGGTTGATATTTCCAGATGCAGCCAAACCAATGCCGCCACAGATCGCTGCGGCGATATCGGTCAGGATGTCTCCGAATAAGTTATCTGTCACAACAACATCAAATCGCTCTGGGTTGGTTACAAAGAACATTGATGCTGCATCAACATGTAAATAATCGGTTGTAATCGCTGGGTATTCCTTGGCAACCTCGTTAAATGTGCGCGTCCATAAACCACCTGCGCGGGTAAGAACATTGTTCTTGTGTACTAGCGTCAGTTTCTTTCGTTCGCGCTTTGACGCACGCTCAAATGCATCACGGATTACGCGTTCAGCACCGCGTCGGGTGTTGAGGCTTTCTTCAGTTGCGATCTCTGCATCAGTGCCTTCTGCAAGGACGCCGCCAGCACCAACATATGGGCCTTCGGTGCCTTCGCGGACAACAACAAAATCAATAGGAGCTTTAGTTGCAAGTGGTCCTGTAACACCAGGCATTAAGCGAGCTGGGCGCAGGTTGATGTAATGATCAAAAGCAAAGCGAAGTTTTAGTAACAGCCCACGCTCTAGTACACCGCTGGGAACAGTTGGGTCTCCTACTGCGCCAAGCAAAATCACATCTGCTTTTGCAAGCTCTGCCAAAGTTGTATCAGGTAATACCTCGCCTGTGCGATGCCAAAATGCTGCGCCCAGATCATATGAAGTTTTCTTAAACTCCACTGAATACTTCTTTGCAACAACATCTAGAACCTTGAGGCCCTCAGCAACAACCTCAGGGCCAATGCCATCGCCTGCAATAACAGCTAAATTAATGGTTCTCATTACCCCACCAAAGTTACAGAGCGAACTAGTTCTGCTCCGGTTTCCTTCTTTACTGATGTAATCAGGTCATCACTAATTTGTGAATCAACGGTAAGTGCCATCAAAGCATTGCCACCCGCTGCATTGCGTGCAACCTGCATACCTGCGATATTGATGCCTGCTTTTCCAAGTGCATTACCTACAGCGCCAACCACACCTGGCTTATCTGAATAACGAAGGAACAAGAGGTTTTCAGTTGGTGGAAGATCTAGATCAAATGAATCGATCGCAATAATCTTTTCAACTTTTCGAATTCCCATCAAAGTTCCATCGACTGTAACAATTTTTCCATCGGCAAGTGCGGCGCGAAGTGAAATCATGCTGCGGTATTCGGGGCTTTCTGGATCAGTTGTTACAGATGATGTAACGCCGCGCTCTGCAGCTAGTGCAGGTGCGTTAACGTAAGTGACATCCAATAATCCGCATCCAAGTAATGCACCCTTCAGCGCACTGGTTGCCAAAATTGATGAATCATGTTCGGAGATCTCACCTTTAACGGTTAGATCCATGCTCACTGGAGCTTCACCTGCGATTGCAGTGGCAATCTGAGCCATCTTTTCAACCAACGGCAAACTTGGGCGAATCTCTTCATGAATCGCTCCACCCTTAACGTTTACCGCATCAGGAACAAGTTCGCCGGCCAGTGCTTTACGCACTGACACCGCAACAGCAATACCGGCACGCTCTTGAGCTTCATCAGTTGATGCACCCAAGTGAGGTGTTGCAACTACTTGATCCAGAGTAAATAGTGGCGAATCTGTGCATGGTTCAGTTGAGAACACATCAAGTCCGGCACCTGCCACACGACCTTCGGTAATTGCATCAAATAGCGCGGCCTCGTCAAGAACACCACCACGAGCAGCATTAATGATTCGAACTGTTGGCTTAACCTTCTTCAAAGCATCTACGCCAATTAAGTTTGCAGTTTCCTTTGTCTTTGGAAGGTGAATAGTGATGAAATCTGAAACTTTAAGAAGTTCATCTAATTCAACTAAACGGACACCAAGTTGGGCCGCACGTGCTGGCTGTAGGTATGGATCGTAGGCAACCACATTCATTCCAAATGCCTGCATACGATGTGCGACCAACTGACCGATGCGGCCAAATCCAACGATTCCCAGAGTTTTTTCGAAGATTTCTGCGCCTGTGTATTTTGAACGTGCCCATTTTCCATTGCGCAAAGCAGCGTGAGCTGGTGAAACAAATCGAGCCGATGCCATAAGCAAAGCAATCGCAAGCTCTGCAGCTGAGACAATATTTGATGTTGGCGCATTAACAACCATGACACCTGCTGCAGTAGCAGCAGGAATATCTACGTTATCAAGTCCAACACCTGCACGTGCAATTACCTTTAATCCTTTTGCTGCTGCGATTGCTTCTGCATCCATCTTGGTTGCAGAGCGAATCAAAACCGCATCAACACCCTTTGCTAAAGCTGCCAGAAGTTCTGCGCGGTTTGCACCATCGCAGTTCACAACTTCAAAATCAGGGCCAAGAGCTTCAAGTGTTGCAGGGCTGAGCTCTTCAGCGATTAAAACTATAGGTTTAGCCACGCGCTGCGCTGCCTTCCTTGTAATCGTCACCCTTTGACTGCTTCATCCAGGAAAACATCTTTCGAAGTTCGCGGCCTACGGCCTCGATTGGGTGAGTTTCACCCTTTGTGCGAAGTGCCTTAAATTCAACTCCACCAGCTTCTTGGTCATCGATGAAGCGCTTTGCAAATGCTCCGCTTTGGATATCTGCAAGAACTGCTTTCATGTTTTCCTTCACACGTGGATCAATAACACGTGGACCTGAAACATAGTCACCAAATTCTGCGGTGTCAGAAACTGACCAACGCTGCTTTGCGATTCCACCTTCGTACATTAGGTCAACAATCAACTTAAGTTCATGCAAGCATTCAAAGTATGCAACCTCTGGCTGGTATCCAGCTTCAGTCAAAGTTTCAAATCCGTACATAACTAGCTGTGACGCTCCACCACAAAGAACTGATTGCTCACCAAATAGATCTGTTTCAGTTTCTTCTGTGAATGTTGTCAGAATTCCGCCTGCACGAAGTCCGCCGATTGCCTTTGCATATGAAAGCGTCAGTGGCCATGCATTTCCTGTTGAATCTTGTTCTACTGCAACAATTACAGGAACACCGCGACCTGCAGCGTATTCGCGACGTACAAGGTGTCCTGGACCCTTTGGCGCAACCATGCAGACATCAACTGATGCAGATGGCTTGATGTATCCAAAACGAATATTGAAACCGTGTCCGAAGAACAATGCATCGCCATCCTTTAGGTTTGGCAAAATTGATTCTGTGTAAATGTGACGCTGTAAGTGATCAGGTGCAAGGATCATGATGACCGTTGATTCCTTTACAGCTTCAGCTACCGATACAACGCGGAGACCTTCAGCCTCAGCCTTTGCACGAGAAGGTGAGCCGTCTTTTAGTCCAACTCGAACATCAACACCACTGTCACGCAAGTTAAGCGCATGAGCATGTCCTTGTGAGCCGTAACCGATGATCGCGACTTTGCGACCTTGGATGATCGATAGATCAGCATCCTCTTCGTGATACATCGTTGCTGCCACGGTATTTCTCCTCATCGTCCTTTGTTGGTTTTAGTTTTGGTAATCAGCCTGACCGCTGTCAGCGGTAGGAATACTTTGAGTGCTAAGGGTACGGTCTGCTAGAGAACCGCTGCCACGTTCGATCGCTACTAAGCCTGATTGAGCCA
>JBIIZR010000048.1:0-6173 GCA_044346185.1 Candidatus Planktophila sp. | reverse complement strand
ACAAAAGCGGAAGAGGGTAGCCTTGCGCCATGACAGATCTCAGCAAATCGTTAATATCCATCGACGCCCCTATTGAAGCGGTTCAAAAGGCGCTCTTCGAATTAGACAAGTATCCAGAGTGGTCTTCTCAGATCAAGAGTGCAGAAGCTTTGGCACACGATGATCAGGGGCGCATCACAAAGGTGAAAATGACCATTGATGCGGGAATGATGAAGGACCGTCCGGTTCTTGATTACGACTGGAGCCAGGCTCCCGGCAAACTTTCTTTCTCCCTTGATGAAGCCGACCTACTGACCAGTATGGATGGCGTCTACACAATTTCAGCCGTAGATGCAGACACCACTGAAGTCACCTATGAACTCGCAGTCACAGTGTCGATGAATATTCCAGCGATGATGCGTCAAAAGGCAGAAAAGGCAACAATCGATGCCGCTCTTGCTCAACTGAAGTCACATCTAGAAGCATAAATTTTTCATGGGCAACACGATAGGCATCGATGTTGGAGGCACCAAGGTTCTTGGTGGTGTGGTTGATGAGAATGGAAAGATTCTTGCCACCGCTCGAAAAGAAACTCCACGTCAAGGTGGTGTCGAGTTAACTCGCACTATCGCCGATACTGCCCAAGAGTTAATGAAAGAGTTTGAAGTTACTTCAGTTGGAGTTTCTGCAGCGGGATTTGTTTCTTCGGATCGAAAGACCATGCTTGCAACTCCCAATATTGCTGATTGGAACGGCGTCGATCTAGATGCAGAACTAACAGCACAGATAGGTCTTCCGGTTGTTATTGAAAACGATGCCAATGCTGCAGCGTGGGGTGAAGCAAAATTTGGTGCAGGCCGAAATAAAAATCACATGATGATGCTGACCGTTGGCACCGGAATTGGTGGCGGAATTGTCGTGAACGGTTCTCTTTATCGCGGAGCTTTTGGAATTGCCGCAGAGTTTGGACACCTTCGTGTTGTCCCTGATGGACATTTGTGTGGATGTGGAGCTCGAGGTTGTTTTGAACAATACGCATCAGGAAATGCTTTATTGCGCCATGCCCGTGAAGCAATTAATGCGAGCCCAGAAATTGCAAGAAATCTTTTATCACGTGGAGACGGAACTGTCGCAGGTCTAACTGGGCAAGCAATTACCGATGCTGCTCGTGAGGGTGATCCTGTTGCACTTGCCGCTTTTAATACGACAGGCCAATGGCTTGGTGCTGGAATCGCATCGCTATCTGTTCTGTTAGATCCTGCATGTGTGGTGATCGGCGGGGGAGTTATCGATGCTGGCGAAATTTTGTTAAAGCCAACTCGTGAAGCGTTAGAGCGGACCATGCCTTTTGCAGGAAAGCACCCTTACCCGGAACTCATTGCCGCGCAATTAGGTAATGAAGCAGGTTTAGTCGGTGTTGCAGATTTAGCTCGCGCCTAGTTTTCAAAAGGGTATTTCAACCCAATCTGAGCACGCACCGTATCTAAGCTCTTCATGATGTCCACGGTGTCGGCCCAAGTAAGAATGTCAGACTCAAGTTTTCCGGATCTGACTAATTGTTTGAATACTTCAGCTTGTTCACGTAATCCATGGCCAGCGTAGGTATTTGGGCACTCAGTAACTGTTCCATCGTTTAGAACAATCCGCATTGCAGCTGGATTATAGAAAGTGCGATCAATTTCAAGCCAACCATTTAAACCTGCAACAATTGCTCTACAAGGTGTTTGTTCAATCATTGTCGTTGTCAATACCGCTTGTGCTCCACTGTCATAACTAAAGATCATTGATGTTTGCGCATCAACCCCCTTGTTTGTCATAACCGCCTTTGAAGTTATATGTGAAGGATTACCTAAGATCATGTGGGCAAAGGAAACAGGATAAATTCCAAGATCAAGTAACGCACCCCCTGCTAAATCAGGATCAATTAATCTAGCAATTCCTTGATCAGCAAGTCGTTGGCCGTGATCTGCATGAATCGAAAGTATTGGCCCCAATACTCCTGATTCAACTATCTCTCGCACCTTTGCATAATGTGGCAAAAATCGTGCCCACATTGCCTCCATCAGAGCGACAGAGTTACGAGACGCCGCATCAACCATTGCTTGGGCTTGTTTTGCATTTACCGCAAAAGGTTTTTCGCACAGCACCGGCTTACCAGCATTGAGCGCAAGAATGACATTGTCATGGTGTGCTGGGTGAGGTGTTGCAACATAGATTGCGTCCACTCTTGGATCGGCAACAAGTTCCTCGTAGCTTCCATAAGCAGTTCCGCCAAAGTTTGCCGAAAATTTCTGTGCATTTTTTAATGAACGAGACCCAACAGCTACGATCGTGTGACCCTGAATTAAGTTGAGATCTTGTGCAAAGGCTCGTGCAATTCCGCCAGGTCCCAAAATTCCCCAGTTAAATTCCTCATTGGCAAAATCACTCATAATGCGGCTCCATCATCATCGCGATGATTTTGGTGAAACCAGCTCTTGATTGCATTGCGTGCCGAGTCGATGAATCCACGAGGAGATTGCGGAGCAGGATTGGGTGGAACGAAGCCTTCATGATCTATTCGATCGAGATCATCAAGATATGTAGTTGGCGCTGATTGATCAAGATTGAGCCCCGAAACGATGGATTCGAATTCTGAACGGATTAATTCCTCTTCATCAAAGCCTTCAGGCTCTTTTTTCTCATTACTCACCCTCAGATAGTGTCATAGTCGTCAATAGCCACTAAATTAGAGCCGTGCTCAACAACCTGCCTTACGGAACCTTGCGGGCATTTTTGACCCCAATTTTGATGTTGGCTTTTCGTCCAAAGGTTCGCGGTTTACGACATGTTCCATCCAAGGGGCCAGTGATTATCGCTTCGAATCATCTTTCATTTAGCGATTCGATTTTTATGCCCTTAGTTGTTCCTCGCAAAGTTACCTTCCTTGCCAAGAGCGAGTACTTCACTTCGCCAGGTCCTAAAGGGTTGTTAAAAAAGTTGACCTTCATTGCTCTAGGACAAGTTCCAGTAGATCGATCAGGTGGTCGACGAAGCGAAGCAGCACTGATCACAGGTTTGAAAGTTCTAGCGGATGGTAATTGCATCGGAATTTATCCTGAAGGAACCAGATCTCCTGATGGCAGGTTGTACAAAGGTCGCACAGGTATTGCACGTTTGGCTATTGAATCAGGTGCGCCAGTTGTTCCGGTTGCAATGTCTAACACTGACAAGATTCAACCTACTGGCAAAGTTATACCTAATGTGAAACGCGTAGGAATGCATTTTGGCGAACCTATGTACTTTGGTGGCGATTCAACAGACCTGCAGCACCTTCGCGACGTTACCGATCAAATCATGAATGCTATCCATGCAATGTCAGGCCAGGAGTACATCGATATCTACGCACCGAAGAAAGCCAAGCTAGGCGAGATTAGCGAAGAGGATTAATCCAAAGCGTTTCGGGCTACAAGATAAGTGCAGGTTTGGCATTCACTTCCGGCATCAGGTAGTTCACCTTCAAGAACTTCGATAAATTCTCCGATTACCTTTAAGAAGTTAGCTTGATCGCGTTCGACCGGTACATATTTCTGCATTACTCCAAAACCATATTCATCGACATTACTGCCAATAGCTGTTGTTGGTCTCCAGACTAGCAAACCCATAGATGCAACAGATTGCGCCTTTCCGGCCGCAGGGTTTTCTAATGCATATGCATAGGCTTCAAGTTGAGGGGAGTAGAACTGCCCGCTATCGCGCTGACTATCTGAAACCTTGCAATCGATTAAACCGATTGTGCCATCATCATTTGTTGAGACCAGATCGTATTTTCCAAGAATTCTCCAGCGACTTTCTGCGCCATTTACAACAAGTGGCTTGCTCTTAACCCACTCGCCCCACTTAGTTACTTTTCCTGGGCGCAAAGATGAGTCAATTGTGGGCATATCAGCGCCTTGGAAATGTTCCTCTTGCAAAGCCGCCATTGTTCCCACGAGGGGAAAAGCGCCAGGCATTGTGACTTTGTACCAGTACTTAATCCAGAGACATCTCTTGCAGGTGGAAAGACCAAAAGTCAGATCAGAAGGTGAGATGTTTTCGCGGGCGGGTTTGGCAGGTTTAATCATGTGCTTATTGTGTACTTAGGCACTGACAATTGCTGGGCACAAAACTCAAAGAGCCAAAACAATCATGGGAAAACCATTATTTTTCGATCCAACGCGTTGGCCCGAGCGATTACGAGTAAAACGCTCGGGCCAGGCGCTGGAATGATCAATCAGGGATGTTACTTGTTACCTCGTGCATCTGCGATTGAATGCAGGATTCGGTATCCAAGGATCGCAACCAAAGTAGCGTTGATGATTCCGTTGAATGTGTAATCTCCACGAGTCCATGACATGTCTGCAATACCGATAATCAATGCTGATCCTGCGATCAAGAGGTTAGTTGAATTAGCAAAATCAACCTTTCCTTCGATCCAGATACGTGCACCAACAACACCGATCATTCCAAACAAAGCAACGCCAACGCCGCCAAGTGCTCCAACCGGAGTTGCACTAAGAACTGCGCCGAACTTAGGTGACAATGAAAGTCCGATAGCACCCACACCTGCAATCCAGTACGCAGCTGTTGAATACACCTTAGTTGCAGCCATTACACCAATGTTCTCTGCATAGGTTGTCGTACCTGAACCGCCACCAAAGCCAGCAAGTGTTGTTGCAACACCATCTGCCATCAAGGCATTTCCCATTTGATCATCAAGATCTTTGCCAGTCATTGATGCAACGGCCTTAACGTGACCAACGTTTTCTGCAATCAAAACAAGGACAACAGGAAGGAAGAGAATGATTGCCTTGCCATCAAATGTTGGGTTAGTGAAGGTAGGAAGTGCAAACCACTTCGCAGCCTTGATCCCATCAGTGTTCACATCGCCCTGAACAAAAGCCACGAGGTAACCAATAAGCAAACCAAGGAAGACGCTAATGCGTCCCATGAAGCCACGAGAAAATGCTGAGATAACTCCGATTGATGCCAAAGTGATAACACCAATCATTGGAGCTGCAACAAAGTTGTTCTTTGCAGCACCGGCTAAGTTCAAACCGATGACCATAACAATTGTTCCTGTTACTACAGGTGGCAACAACCAGTTGATCCAACCAATGCCAGATTGGCGAACAATCAGACCAACAACAGCCAAGATCACGCCAGTTACTACGACACCGCCAAGAGCTGCGCCCATTCCACCACTTGTCTTAGCTGCAGCGATCGGCGCTAAGAATGCAAAGGATGAACCTAAGTAGCTAGGAACCTTGTTTTGAGTTAAAGCTAGGAATATAAGAGTTCCAACACCTGAGAAGAAGAGTGTTGTTGTTGGGGGAAATCCAGTAATGATCGGAACTAAGAATGTTGCACCAAACATAGCCGCGATGTGCTGAACGCCGACGCCGATTGTGCGGGGCCAAGTAAGGCGCTCATCAGTTGAGACAACCTGACCTGCGCTAACCGTCTTACCGTTTCCATGTAGTTTCCACGAGAGTAGAGACACTTATGACTTCCTTCCTGAGGGGCCCGAATCGAGCCTGAGAGTTCAGCGTAGAACTGGGCTGGGCGTTACCTGTGTGTACGCCACGCCTGCACGCGGGTGAAGATTTCCCCTGTAAGCGTGTTCAGGTTGCGCCCTGAGGGCATATCCCAATAGATTACGGCTCGATATATCGAATGGATATATCCAGACATACATCCAGTTCGATAGGAGGGTCCGATGCGCTCGCGTTCAGAGTCGCTCGAGTTCGCCCTCCTAGGCCTGCTCTCACAGGCTCCGCTGCATGGTTATGAACTGCGCAAGCGAATCCAAACAATCTTTGGACCATTCCGCGCCCTGTCATTTTCAGTGCTGTATCCGCAGCTTCGACGCATGGTGGAGGCGGGCCTGATTGAAGAGTCGGTCATTGAAACTACATCTCGCCGTTCGCGAATCGTTTATGCGATTACCGATAAAGGCGCTCGCAAATTTGAGGATTCAACAGAATCTGTAACACCTGAAACCTGGGAGGACGAGGGCTTTGAAATTCGTTTCGCCTTCTTCTCACCTACCTCTGCAAAGAACAGAGTAAGAATTCTTGAGGGACGCCATCGTCGCCTTAAGGAGAAAGCCGAAATCTTGCGTGGTGAACTCGAGAAGTCACCTGTGGGAATCGACAAATATCTAGAGGAATGGC
>JBIIZR010000047.1:0-6258 GCA_044346185.1 Candidatus Planktophila sp. | reverse complement strand
TGACAACCCTGTGGTACATCCGCATGGTTGATCCAAATTCATTGCTTCTTACTGGCCTTACACGTGATGGCGTTTACTACGTCAAAAATGGTGAAGTACAGGGAGCTACAAATAACTTCCGTTGGAATGATTCACCAGTCAGCGCGCTTTCACGTATTGCTCATGCAGGTGCTACTGAATGGACTCAGCCTCGTGAATGGGCTGGCGATGTGACCAGCATGTCTGTTCCGCCGATGGTTATAAAAGATTTCAATATGTCGACTGTGAGCCCGGGTAACTAAACCCTGACTCACAGTTCAACATATTTAATTACTGTTCTTTTCCTCCATGCGCATGTGGCTCCTTTGCTTCTGTAATGCGACCAGCGTGTGCGTGAGCGGTTGGATCCTTCTTAACCTTGATCAAGCTCGCCACAGTTGAAACAATCAAAATAAGTGCAATCACGGCCAAGCTAACCAACGTTGGGATCTTTGGTACTTCGTACCAAATCTCGTGTACGTAAGTCATGATCAACTTAACGCCGATAAACATCAAGATTATAGAAAGACCGAGAGATAGATATACGAGCTTGTCTAGAAGGCCCTTGAGCAAGAAGTACAAAGCACGCAGACCTAGCAATGCAAAAGCGTTAGCAGCAAATACCAGGAATGGCTCCTGCGTTACTCCGAAAGTTGCTGGAATCGAATCAAGTGCGAAGAGCAAGTCAGTCGACGCGATTGCGATCATTACCAAGAACATCGGCGTTGCAATGCGCTTTCCATTTTGACGGGTAAAGATTTTTGACCCGTCGTATTCATCAGTCATAGCAATGCGCTTTCTGATGATCTTTACGAGCTTGTTGTCTTCAGGTGAAGGATCTTCATCCCAGTGCTTGAATAGACCAACACCGGTCCAGATCAAGATCGCACCGAAGATAACGAATGTGAAGCTAAATGCGGCCAATGCTGCTGCGCCCACGGCGATGAAGATTGCACGAAGAACCAGTGCAAGGATTACACCGAACATCAGTACGCGTTGGTGGTAGATAGATGGCACTGCAAACTGAGCCAAGATAATAATAAAGACGAAGAGATTATCTACCGACAGAGATTTTTCAACTAGGTAGGCGGCAAAGTATTCGGTTCCAAATTGTGAACCAGCTGTTTGCCATACCCACACACCAAAGGCGATTGCAACGCCAATGTAAAAAATGGACCAAGTAGCAGCTTCTTTGAACATGACATCGTGAGGTTTGCGACTTACTGTCAGTAGATCGACGACGATCAGCGCCAAAATTGCGCCGACTACGAGCGCCCAAGTTAAAAGGGTTACATCCATGAATACACCTATTTCGTATAAGGGGGCCTGGTGCCAAGGTCTCCCTCAACCGCTAGTTCACTAGACGGTCGCAGCTCCGGGATATTTCTATCCGTATTGACGAAGATGCCGAACGAGGTACTCCCCTTAACGTGGCTAAATGTTAAAGGTTGCTGGGTATGCATGCAAATCAAAAACAAAATCATCGTTTTGGCTTGTAAAGAACTCACAGATAAGACACAGTTTGGTGAATGCAAACAGGTAGAAGTGTTGTTTATGCGCGAAATGGAGGCGCAGCCGCAAGTCAGCCTTTGGCGGTCAGTGCTGCAATTTCAATCCTGAATCAAGGTGGCTCATTTATTGATGCTGCGATCTCGCTAAGTGCGGTGATCTGTGTAGTTGAACCAGGTGCTTCACATTTAGGGGGCGATGCCTTCTTGGTCACTCACCACGCAGCAAGTAAAACCAATTTGGCATTTAATGGCAGTGGCGAAGGACCACACTCTGCAACTCCTGAAAACTATAAAGCTGGAATTCCCATGCACGGATACAAATCAGGAACTGTTCCTGGTTTGGTATCGACCTGGTTTGAAGCACATCAACGTTATGGAAAATTGCCGATGGCGACTTTGTTGAAACAAGCTATCGATTATGCTGAAAATGGATTTCCTGCAAACACCGGCTTTGTCCGCCGAATCGCTGGGCATTTGAAGTTAGCACCTGATACTTCGCTCTTTAAAGATATGGGGATTGATGTCAATGTAAAGGTTGGCGATCTAGTTGTTCAAAAGGATTTAGCACGCTCATTGCGCGAAATCGCAGAAAGTGGGCGTGCAGCTTTCTACGAAGGGCGTATTGCACAGCAATTGATTAAAGGATCTGAAGGTTGGTTTAACGAAGAAGATTTAAAGGCTCACACCACTCGGGTTCTTGATCCGCTCTCGGTTAAGTACCGAGACATAACAGTTTATGGTCAGCCTCCCCCAACACAGGGAATGATCTTGATGGAAGAGCTCTTGCTCAATGAGCACTTTGATGTAGCGTCATTGTCAGAGGCAGATCGAATCCATGTTGGAGTTGAGTCTAAAAAGATTGGTTTTGCTGATCGCAACGCGATTTTAGGTGATCCCGAATTCATCGCGGTAAACACTGAGAAAATCTTGTCTAAGTCACATATAGATCAGCGTGCAGCACAGATTTCAATGACTTCTGCAGGAAGCGATGTTGCCCCCGTTAGTGAAGGCAGCGATACAACCTACTTCTTAGTCGCAGATGCAGAAGGAAATGCGGTTTCATGGATTCAGTCGGTATTTCATGGCTTTGGAAGCTCATGGGTGATTCCTGAAACAGGAATCCTTCTGAATAATCGATTAACAGGATTTTCACTAGACCCACAATCACCAAACATTATTGCTCCGGGTAAGCGCCCTGCACATACTTTAAATGCATTTACTGCAGTTCATCCCGATGGTTCCTTGTACCTAGTTGGTGGAACACCAGGTGCAAACATCCAGGTGCAAAGCAATTTGCAGCTACTTGTTAATGTGATCGATTTGAAGATGAATGTACAAGAAGCAACTGAAGCGCCACGTTGGCAACATCTAAATGCTGCCGGACAAAGTTCGGAAGAAGAAAAAGGTGCCGGAGTTCTTGAAATCGAGAACCGAGTCTCTACTGAAGTTTTTGAACAGTTGCGCACAAAGGGTCACGATGTTCGACCATTAAATGCATGGGGACATGGTTCGTCAGTTCAACTGATGGAGGTTCTAGCTAATGGAACCTTTGCATTTGGGTCAGACCCTCGTTGCGAAGGTCACGCTTCGGGAATTTAGAGGGAAGGCCAATTTTAGAGGGAAGCGAAAGCTTCATCAAGAACGCTCAACGCATCCCTTAGAAGCTCATCTGTAATAACAATTGGTGGCAAGAAGCGAACGACATTGGAATATGTTCCAGCGGTAAGGATAAGAACACCCTTGCTCTGGCAATACTTAACAACTGCGTTCATTGCTGCCGTATTTGGTGTCTTTGAACCAGGCAAAACTAATTCAATAGCTTGCATCGCTCCGCGTCCACGAACTTCGCCAATAACTGGATACTTAGCCTGCAGTGCGCGAAGTGAATCTCCAAGAATCTGACCGATGTGGTTTGCACGAGCAACAAGGTTTTCTTCTTGCATGGTTTCGATTGCCCCAAGTGCTGCCGCACAAGCGACTGGATTTCCACCATAAGTACCGCCAAGACCAGATACATGAACTGAATCCATAATTTCGGCACGGCCAGTTACTCCTGCTAGTGGAAGACCACCTGCAATTCCCTTGGCTGTAACGATCATGTCTGGCACAACGCTTTCATGCTCGACGGCAAACATGTTGCCGGTACGCGCAAAGCCTGTTTGAACTTCATCTGCAATGAAGATGATTCCGTTATCAGTTGAATACTTAGATAGCGCAGGTAAGAATCCCTTAGGTGGAACGATGAATCCACCTTCGCCTTGAATAGGTTCGATAATGATCGCGGCAACGTTATGTGCGCCTATTTCCTTATCAATCTTATGAGTGACCATGTCAATCGCATCTTCAGTAATTGTTGCTTGATCGCCAACCCAATGGAATGAATAAGGCATTGGTACTCGATAAATTTCTGGCGCAAAAGGTCCGAAGCCTTCTTTGTATGGCATGTTCTTGGCAGTCATACCCATAGTTAAGTTAGTACGACCGTGGTAGCTGTGTTCAAAAACAACAATTGCTTGACGCTTTGTGTAGTGGCGTGCAATCTTGACTGCGTTTTCAACCGCTTCAGCACCCGAATTAACTAGTAAAGACTTCTTCTTAAATGTTCCGGGTGTGAGTGCGTTTAGCTTTTCACAAACTTCGATGTAACCCAGGTATGGAGCAACAGTAAAGCAGGTGTGAGTAAATGCCTGTACTTGATCAATTACGCGATCAACCACACGCTGTGCGGAGTTACCAACATTTGTAACACCAATACCTGAACCAAGATCAATGATTTGGTTGCCATCGATATCCAAAAGAATCGCATCGCTTGCGCGTTCAATTACCGCAGGAAAGGCAAGGCCTAGTCCCCCAGATGTCGCCTCACTGCGGCGCTGTAGCGCCTCGAGAGATTTTGGTCCCGGAATAGCGGTAACCAACCGACGCTCTTGAGTCAATGCGGTAAGTGTTGTCATGGGTAAAGTCTAAGCCATCATTTCCTACTCGCGAGTCCAGTGGTTAGGCTTAGAAGATGAATTCACGGTTACGAGATACCGCACCTTTGCTGGATGCTTATCTGTCATATTTCGAAACCCAGCGCACAGCTTTCACAATTCCAGGTCACAAACAGAAAGCACATCGCCTCGATGAGGGGTTAGGCGCGGTAGTTGATTCAGATACTCCACTCTATGGTGGGCTTGATGAGATAAAACTTACTGAAGGAACCCTTAAGAAAGCAGAAGAGTTAGCAGCCTCACTGTGGGGTGCGGATTATGCGCGTTTTTCAACTGGTGGATCAACTCATGCTAATCAAGCAATCATTTTGGCTTTGGGAAAACCAGGTGACAAGGTTGCAATCACCCGGACCGCTCACAGATCAGTTTTGAGTGCACTTGTTCTGACAGGTTTAGAACCAATCTGGTTAACACCTGATATTGATGAAGCAACCGGTGTTCCAACTGGAATTGCGGTGTCAGAGCTTGAAAGAGTTTTGGATCAAAAGCCGATTGCCTTGTTGTTAACTGAACCAGGTTATCTTGGAACAATCTCAGAATTACCTGCATTGATTTCAAAAGCACACGAGCATTCAGTTCCTGTAATCGTTGATGCAGCATGGGGCGCACACTTTGGATTTAACTCTCAGATTCCACAGCATGTATTACAACTTGGTGCTGACGCTCTGATCACTAGTGTTCACAAGGCACTTCCTGGTTACAGCGCATCAGCCTTATTGCTGGCCCAAGGAAAATTACTAAACCTGGCCCGTATCGAGCAAAGTTTTGAAACAACCCACACAACGTCACCCGCAGGCGCACCGCTTGCATCTATCGATGGCTGTCGTGCATTACTTGAAAACCGGGGAGATCAGTTGACCGGTGATTTATTGAAATACGTTAATCATTTCAAGAGCCAAGTGCAGTCTCATTTTGATGAGCAAATCTTTCTCAACAGTGACAACTTTGCAGCCAGCCGCTTTGATCCAGTTAAAATTGTCTTGCGAGCCAATGTTCTTGGTGTTTCAGGAGTCGATGTTGAAAAGGAACTTCAAAAGGTAAATATCCGCGTCGAGATGGCTGACCAGGACACCATCGTTTTTCTTGCAACCCTTGCCGACCATGCTGATGATTTTTCTATTTTATCCGATGCTTTGGTGCGAATTCTAAAATCACTTAAAAATGCGCCCCGACCAACTCAAACATCCCTAAGTTGGTCCATCGTTCCAACTGTGGCTGTCTCGATGCGCGATGCTTACTTTGCAGACACGGAAGTTGTCTCTGCTGAAAAAGCAATCGGGCGAATAAGTGCCGATTTGATTGCACCGTATCCCCCAGGTGTTGCAGTTGTTGCACCTGGTGAAGTTCTTACTGAAGCTATTGTTTCGGGATTATCGGAAACACAAAAAGCTGGGGTGCGAATTGCTTATGCAAGCGATCCAACGCTGGCGACTTATCGCGTTACAAAATAGCTTTCAATGCAGGTGGGCTTGTTCATTTAAAGTTCGCAAGGCGCGCAAACCATCACTTGGCCAGATGCTGACCGTTGTAATTGAACATGGTGAAACATCAATGTGAAAAATAGATTCTGCAGGAGCACCAACAACAACCTTGGCCGCAGATTTAATGGTGCCGTTGTGAGTCACTACTGCGACCCGCTGTCCCGGATACTCGGCAGCGATCTGGTTCAGCGCGGCATCAATGCGAAGTGCGACGTTGTCATATGACTCTCCTTGCGGTGGAGCAAAACCTGTTGA
>JBIIZR010000046.1:0-6461 GCA_044346185.1 Candidatus Planktophila sp. | reverse complement strand
AGTCCGTTTTTACGACAAGTCTATTTCGAATTGCCTCGATTAAACCGGGGTCGTCTTCATTCTCTAACCACTCTTCAATGTTAAGCGGCAAGCTAAAATCTAAATTCACTTCAATCGGATCAGAAGTTGAACTCTGCTCACCGCGCATTGCGCGTTGAATTCCACGTATCAGACTGGTTTTTCCAACTCCGTTTGGTCCGACTAGCGCAATTGATTGATCCGTTAGTGGAATGTATTGAACATCGCTCGTGACTGTGGAAACAAAAATTCCACGGAGGTTAAGGCCGCCAATTTCCACCGCTTACTCCTTATTCTTGTTAGTCAGACTCGATAGTACGATTTATACAGCATAAAGGGATAGAGCGCAGCAGCACAAAGAAGACTCTCAGACGTACTTTGCTGCTAAGAGAATTTCAGCGACTCAGTGATTAGTAATTCTCTCGAATGTAGGCGTATGCGCGGTCAAATAATTCACCGGCAGGTGGCAGCCCCGAATTCTTAAGGATTACACGCAGCTCTTGGCGCACAGCGCGATCACCTGGGTGCGATGTTTGCCAACCAGTTCCTCGAACTGGTTGCACAAGTGAATCAACCTGTTCGACAACCGTTTCAATTACAAGAGGAACATCTTGCGGTTTGAACTCTTCAAATATCTGAGTAAGAGCACCCTTGCGTGGATCAACAACCCTGATCTCGTCGATTCGACCTTCATCATCTGCCCGCTCTGCTTCAAGTAAATCACGTGCTAGCTCAAGCAAACAGCGCAAGAATTCAACGCTCTCTGCCGCACTCGAGATTCGACTTAGGCGTAACAGTTCTAACCGTTCAGTCAAGGACTTCCAAAGCTTTGTTCCATTCGTGCCAGCAACACGTGCTTGAATTCTTTCTTCAAGGCGTTGTAAAACTTCAAGGGCGGTGGGGGCGGGCTGACCAACCTTTGGTGGCTCAGGGAATAGGCCGTTGTCACGAAGCGCCTCAAGAACTTCGGCATCCATTGCAACGTTTTCCAACTTATCTGCATCAATGGTGACGCCTGTTAGATGAGCATGGACAATCTCCATAGTTTTTGCACCAAGCTTTTGCCATAACAACAAATCCGCAGCGTTATTTGGTGCAATTGAGGCATAGACTCGGGCTAAGAATCGGTAGCTCTCTTCAACTGGTCGTAGCTTTGTATCCGGCCACAGGAACTCGAATAATCCTTGGCAACGCATGAACTGTGCCGCGAACTCATCACGTTTTGGAATTGTGTCAAGAATCTGCTGGGCATCGTGAATCTGGTTAAAGACTGATGCCTCTTTATCGACGCTCGCAAATTGCAACATCGTTTTTGCAATCTCGACAGTAAGTTCACCCAATAAAATTTCGACATCTTCTTGGTTCTGACCTAGCTTCATGGTGGCCTTGGTGGATAACGCTTTAGCTAGATCTTTACCTAAACCAACATAATCAACAATCAAACCGTGTAGCTTCTGCTGACCTGTAATCGGATTAGTCCAACGGCGATTAGTGCGACAAACCGCTTGAAACAAGGTGTGGGCACGAAGTGGCTTATCTAAATACATCACGCCTTCAATAGGTGCATCAAAACCAGTCAAAAGCTTCGCAGTCACAATGACAAACTTAAGTGGATCATTGATATCTCTAAAGCGATCCTTGATTGTTGCCTCTTGTTCACGATCAATATTCCACTTATCCCACTCCTGCGGATCATCCTTAACAGTTGTCATCACGACAGTTGCCTCTTCGCCCTCATTTAAAAGCGCCGTTATTGCGTCGTAATAGGCAACACAGGTAGCTCGGTCATAGGCAACAACTTGAGCCTTTAGCCCAAGAGGTGCAATACGTGCGCGGTAGTGATCGACTATGTCTTTACAAACCGCATCAATACGATCTTTATCTCGAACCACAATAGAAACGTGTGCGGCACGAGCTGCAAGCTTTCCTCGCTGCTCTTCAGTCAACTGTTCTTCGTCGGCCAACTCATCAAAGGCAGCCTGCAAATCCTCGCCATTAAAATGGAAATTAACCAATCGAGTCTCAACGTGTACAGGAAGTGTCGCACCATCATGGATAGAACGCTCAACCGAGTAATGGTTAAGGGCGCCATCTGGATCATCCATGTCACCAAACATTGAGAAGGTGTTCTTATCTTCTGTAGATATAGGTGTGCCGGTGAGCCCAATGAACTTGGCATTTGGTAGCGCTTCGCGCATATCCAAACCAAGACGTCCTTCTTGTGTTCTATGGGCTTCATCAACCATTACAACAATATTTGAGCGATCATTAAGTAAACCTGCTTCAGCGAATCTAAAGATTGTTGTGATGATGACACCACGTGCATCATTCTTCAAAAGTGACCTAAGCTCTTCTTTTGTCTCAGCAGTCTTCAAAGACTGAATACCGACAGACTTAAACTCTGACTCAGTCTGCTGAATTAGTTCCAAGCGATCCAGAACAATGACAATTGTTGGTGCATCAAGATCGCTTTCATGGCGCAACTTCGCTGCCGCATACGCCATGGCAAATGTCTTACCTGAACCTTGGTGATGCCAGATCAAGCCTTGCTTCTTCTTTGGATCTCTACACCTTGCAACGATTGCCTCTACTGCTTCAACCTGTGGATAACGGGGGATCACCTTGGTTCGCAAGGCACCATTTGCTGTGCGACGAGATGAGTACAAAGTGAAAGAACGCAAAATATCTAGCACCATTACAGGCGTAAGCAGCAACTCAGCTGATCTCAACATATTAGGCAGACCTGGAGGCAAAATCGCATCAGCAGTTGATGACCAGTTCAACCACAACTCAGGGGGTTGCCCAACAGCTCCATATCTAAACTCACGCCCTTCTGTTGCGAAGGACAAGACATTGGGAACAAAGAATTCGGGAGTCTTTTTCTCATAGGCATTGTGAACATCGGTCGCACCATTTAGCCAAGAAATATTCTTATCCTTTGGAGTCTTCATCTCGCCAACAACTAGTGGGAAACCATTTACCCACAAAACAAGGTCATACCTGCGATGCTCACGGCCAATGTGAAAAGTAGCCTCTGTTGTGACTCGTAGGGTATTCGCCATAGGATTTTCAAAATCGATCAAATTAACCTGCACATCTTTATCTGTACCTATGTATTTGATAGTTTTACGCCCACAAAGCCATGCGACAAACTCTTCATTGGACGAGATCAGTCCATCATTTCTCACACCCAATAAAACAGCACGCAGCTTGGATAGAACTTCTTTAGCTCGAGCAGGCACTTCTTTAATCTCTGGGTTCAATGAAATCAAAGCTTGAATTACATCATCAAGGAGAAAAACGCTTTCAAAAGGGCGAAGCAGCGTTTCATCATCTGCATATTCCCAGCCTAGCTTTGCGACATGACCAGCAAGTCCCATCTGAACCATCTTCTCATCAGCATCTTTTTCAAACTGGCTCATTATGCAGCTCCCATAACTTTGTCGTAGGAAGAAGGGATCTCGTGTGCTCCGCTGAGAAGATCTGAGAGTAAGCCAGAACGAAGACTCTTGATCTCATTCATTGCTATTTCTGTTTTGCTTCTCACTTCATCGATAGTTGAGATAATTTCGATAATTCTTTTTTGTTCTGGGAGTGGTGGTAAGGATAGCTTTATACTTTTAACATTTGATTTTGAAATTTCCTTAAACGTGCTGCCTGCTGACCGTGATTCAAATTCACTTCTATTTATTTGAATCCAAAACATCAAAAATTCTGCCAGCACAGAATCATTAGGTACCAGGGATTGAAACCCCTGGTTCGTGCAGAGTTCAATAGCGGAGATGGCTACAAAACCAACGCTTGCCCTACTCGTCAAAATTACACTACCTTTTGGAAGCATCTGTGCACCTGAATTTTTTAAACCTGATTCCGATATTTTACGAACTGAATTTGATACAAACTTTCCATCCTGGGAAGTGATTTCGGTAGGAGTTAGCCAGACGATTTCACCTTCCCAATACTCTGGAACAGATGTTGATGGTGTCCCGCCACCAATAACTTCTGAAACTTCTCCTAGAGTCGTTTCAATCCAATCATTGCCACCAGCAGTCAGTAACTCATGCAGCACAGCATTTCTTGACCTCTTCGCACTCACTAACTGTTGCTGGACTGCTTCGATGTAGGAATCAACCGAGGAGATTAGGTCAACGATTCTTTTTTGTTCAGGGAGTGGGGGTAGATTTATCATTGCATCAGTGAACTGTCCCTTTTTGAGATATTGAATCACTGTTCCTCGAGTCTCACTTCGAAGCTGATCAATATAAGATTGCATGAAGAAAAACAAGAATCTGTTATTGAGGATATTTTTGTCGATTGAATTCAAGACATATGTTCGTTGATATGCATTGAATTTCCCATCGTAATACTTAACGTTCAAATCACCGTTGCCAGCAACAATAACTGATTCACCATCAAAGGCCGCTTCATCTATTCGGTATGTTTCTCTAGAACAGGTAAAAAATGGATACTTACCTAACTCAGACGCTGCATTAACATCAAGCTTCCCTGTATTGATGAAGATATATTTTCCTAGTTTTGCTTTAACCCAGTCATCACGCATAGCCAGCAGCCTTCAATTTGGCGAGTAATGCTGTCTCCGCAGCTGCGAGTTCCGTTCGGGCCTGATCAAAAGAAGCAAGCGCATCTTGAACATCAACGACCTCGGCAGCATCTGCTTTGAGATATCGACCAATATTGAGATCCCAGTTGTTCTCTTCAATCTCATCGTGTGAAACTAAACGAGCTGAGATATTTGTTTTCTCAGTGTCACCCATTGATTGATAGACAGAAAAGACATCTTCGACATCTTCATCGGTGAGGAAGTTTTGAGCCTTTCCTTTGCCGAAACGCTTTGATGCATCTATGAAGAGAATGTGCTTCTTCCGTTTCTTGTCCTTTGCCGCTCTAAAGAACATCAAGCTTGCTGGAATTGATGTGCCGTAGAAAAGGTTTGGTGCAAGGCCAATAATGGTTTCAAGGAGATCAGATTCAATAAGGTGCTTGCGAATTGCTCCTTCTGCGCCGCTTCTAAAGAGAACTCCGTGTGGCATTACAACGCCAACTCGGCCAGTCTCTGGTTTCATCGACGTGATCATGTGTTGCACCCATGCGTAGTCACCATTGTTTTTAGGTGGGACTCCACCGATTGCTCGCTTATGTGGATCTGCAGCCCATTTATCTGCGCCCCAATCCTTCAAACTGAAAGGTGGGTTAGCTACAACTAAATCAAATTGATCAAGCTTTCCTTTTGCATCTATGAACTTTGGTTTTTGCAGTGTATCTTCACGACGAATTTGCGCATCCTCTACTTCGTGGATAAAAAGGTTCATGCGGCCGATAGCGGCAGATGTTTGGTTGACCTCTTGGCCATAGAAGCGCATCTGTCGAACAGAGCCACCTGATTGTTTAACTTCGGCTGCGGCTTCAATCAACATACCTGCAGAACCACATGTTGGGTCATAGATTGAATCTGTTGGTTGAGGGCCAAGAATGCGAACAAGTAAATGGACAACTGCACGAGGGGTAAAGAACTGGCCTGCACTTGTTGAGCTTTCATCCGAGAAACGCTTGAGCAAGTATTCGTAACCACCTCCTAAGAGATCGTTAGAGACTTTGCTGGGGGAAAGATCACGCTGACTGAAGTGGCTAACAAGTTTTTCAAGGCGCTCAGGTGGCATCTTGTTGTGATCAGCCCAAGGTGCGTTGCCAAAGATTTGGGCTAATTGATTTGGGTTAGCTTCTTCAATCTTTTGCATGATGTTTTGAATAAGCACACCATGGTTTTCGGCAGCACGGCGAAGATCGGCCCAATGACAACCTTTTGGAATTTGAAATGTGTGGAAATCTGCGGAGGTATCTTCGTCGATATCTTTGCCGAACTTCTTGATTGCTTTTTCTTGTTCTTCATCCCATGTGTCAGAGAGGCGCTTAAGAAAGAGAAGTGGGAAGACGAAGTCGCGTAGGTTGGCAGGATCAACAGGGCCACGAAGAATATTGGCGGAGTCCCAAAGCCACGATTCGATGTCTTGCTGGGTGGCATGGCTCATCTGTCGTGATCCCCTTAATCGCTTGTGCGCTAAAACTACAGCGTGTTGGTGAAAAAAGGGAGTTTCGTGGCGAGTAACTCAATTAGCTCGATCATAAATCTGCGCCGTAATCGAACAGTGCCAGAATGGAACTTGGTGATGATGTGGTTGATTTGGCTCTCGATAAGGGTGTGGTTCGGAGTACGCTGAAAACATGACGAAGAGACAAGAGTTCAGGGTAATTCGAAGTTATGGCGGCTTTGAAGTTCGCGAGTATTTGCCTTGTTCCATTGCAGAGGTAAAGGTCTCGGCTGATTACGCATCGGCTGGTAGCGTGGCATTTGGTTCTCTCTTTCAGTACATCTCCAAAGGCAATAAGAGTTCTGAAAAGATTGCGATGACAGCTCCTGTTATTTC
>JBIIZR010000072.1:0-20679 GCA_044346185.1 Candidatus Planktophila sp. | reverse complement strand
CTTTAGCGCTTCATCCAAAATTAGAACAGTGTCTGCAACGTAAGGGCGCAAAATATCTGCGTACTTTAAATACTCATCTAGAACTTCATCTACTTCGATGTTCTTACGGTTGAATACCTTAATCAGAATCTGATTCTTATCGCGCAAGGCACCTTCTAGTTTTTGGCGAAGGATTGATGGATCAAATAGATCCTGTACGCGAATTCCGATTCGGTTGATCTTGTCTGCATAGGCTGGCCCGATGCCGCGACCAGTTGTTCCAATCTTTGACTTACCTAAAAAACGCTCTGACACCTTGTCGATTGTGCGGTGATAAGGCGTAATCAAGTGCGCGTTAGTTGAAATTAAAAGCTTGCTTGTATCAATCCCACGTTCATTTAATCCACGAATTTCTTCAAGTAAGACACTTGGATCAATAACAACACCATTACCAATGACCGGAATTACATTAGGAGAAAGAATTCCTGATGGCAAAAGGTGAAGCGCATACTTTTGGTCACCAATTACAACTGTGTGACCAGCGTTGTTACCGCCTTGATAGCGGACTACATAATCAACGCGATCACCCAACAAATCGGTAGCTTTACCTTTGCCTTCGTCGCCCCACTGAGCTCCGAGCAGTACTAATGCAGGCATAGGTTAAGCCTCTCCGACTAGTAGTTAATTACTTGAGTGATGAAGTTCCGTTTGAGCGAAGATCTTCACATGCACGAACAACGCGGGCTGCCATACCTGCTTCAGCCGCCTTGCCCCACGCACGTGGATCGTAAGCCTTCTTATTTCCAACTTCGCCATCAATCTTGAGCACACCGTCATAGTTCTTGAGCATGTGATCAACAACTGGGCGGGTAAATGCGTATTGGGTATCTGTATCAACGTTCATCTTGATTACACCGTAATCAAGTGATTCGCGGATCTCTGAAAGAAGTGAGCCAGAACCACCATGGAATACAAGATCCATTGGCTTGCTTCCTGCAGGTAAACCAAGCTTGGCAGAGACCGCCTCTTGCAAAGTTGCAAGAATCTTAGGTTGCAAGACAACGTTTCCGGGCTTGTAAACACCGTGAACATTTCCGAATGTTGCTGCCACCATGTAGCGAGCGTTTACATCGGTTCCTAGTGTTTCAATGGTCATTAGTGCATCTTCTGGAGTTGAGTACAGCTTTGCATCATGCTTAGCCTCGATACCATCTTCTTCTCCACCAACAACTCCGATTTCAATCTCAAGAATTGTCTTTGCAGCAACAGACATCGCCAACATTTCCTTAGCGACCTTCATATTTTCAGTCATATCTACCGCTGATCCATCCCACATATGTGAGTTAAACAATGGAGCCTTGCCTGACTTAATTCGATCTGCACCAAATGCGAGAAGTGGACGCATGAAACCATCTAACTTTTCAGCTGGGCAGTGATCTGTATGAATTCCAATGTTTACTTTGTAATTCTTTGCAACAATATGTGCATACTCTGCGAGCGCTACCGCGCCATCAACCATGTTCTTAACAGTCGAGCCAGATGCATATTCAGCACCGCCCCAAGAAAATTGAATGATTCCATCTGACTCTGCTTCGGCGAAACCACGAATAGCAGCTGTGATGGTTTGTGATGATGAAACATTGATTGCTGGGTAAGCGAAAGCGCCCTTTTTAGCGCGATCCAACATATCGGCGTAAATTTCAGGGGTTGCAATTGGCACAGTGACTCCTAAGGCTCGTTGTAAATCTTTAGACTGAGCGCTTCGTTGAGTCGTCTAGAGGCTTACAACCAATCCTCTCACCTTGGCCCCAATGGCACAAAAAGACCCTCCGCGCACCGAGGCTGGGAGGGTCTTCATGTGTGGGATTTACCCTTTAACTGATGGTTTTCAAGGCATTGGCCAAGAACCTAGCCAGGGCCGCCAGTAACACTGGGTTACTCAAAAGCTTGATTAAAGCCAAAATAAGTGAAGTCAACATTGCATCTCCTTTCCGTCGAGACATCTTCACGGAAAGCAACAACGAAAAAATCAATCATGATTTCTCTGTTGATAACAATGGTGAAGGGGTAACCTCTAGCGTTATGAGTCAAGATCATGAATCTCTAGAGAACCTGCTCAGTGAGGATCGCCAATTTCCTCCCACTGCCGATTTCGCGGCGCAAGCTAATGCCACCGCTGCTCTCTACGATCTGGCCGAGAAAGATCGCTTAGCCTTTTGGGATCAACAAGCACTTGCATTGACTTGGGAAACTCCTTGGACGGAAACACTTCAATGGGATGCGCCATATGCACAATGGTTTGTGGGCGGAAAGATCAATGCATCATTTAATGCTCTAGACAGACATGTACTTGAAGGTCGCGGAGATCGAGTTGCATTCCACTTTGAAGGCGAACCTGGTGACACTCGAACAATTACTTATGCGCACTTGTTAACTGAAGTTAAGAAAACTGCAAACGCGCTTTTGGAATTAGGTATCGAAGCCAAAGACCGTGTTGCTATTTACATGCCAATGATTCCAGAAGCTGCAATTGCAATGTTGGCATGTGCTCGAATCGGTGCAGCTCACTCTGTTGTCTTTGGTGGTTTCTCTGCTGAAGCTTTGTTGTCTCGCATTCAGGATGCGGATGCAAAGTTAGTTATTACCGCCGATGGTGGTTTTAGAAAAGGTGGAGCATTTGCCTTAAAACCTGCTGTTGATGAAGCGTTAAAGGGCAAGCACAATGTGCAAAAGGTCTTAGTTGTTCAACGCACGCATCAAGAGACCGCCTGGAATCCTGCAACAGATATCTGGTGGCACGATATTGTCGATCGCCAGTCTGCAGAACACACAGCACATGGCTTTGATTCTGAGCACCCGCTCTTCATTTTGTACACATCTGGCACAACCGCAAAGCCAAAGGGAATTTTTCACACAACTGGTGGCTATTTAACCCAAGCGGCTTACACCCATCGAATCGTCTTTGATATCAAGCCTGAAACTGATGTGTACTGGTGTACCGCCGATGTTGGTTGGATTACCGGCCACAGTTACATTGTTTATGGACCATTAATGAATGGTGCAACACAGGTTATGTATGAAGGAACCCCGGATACGCCGCACAAGGGACGTATTTTTGAACTGATTGAAAAATACGGCGTAACTATTTTGTATACAGCGCCAACATTAATTCGCACCTGGATGAAATGGGGAGATGAGTATCCAAATAAATTTAACTTGTCCTCCCTTCGCTTATTAGGTTCGGTCGGAGAACCAATTAATCCTGAAGCGTGGATGTGGTACCGCGAAGTTATTGGTGGCAATCGGTGCCCAATCGTTGATACCTGGTGGCAAACAGAAACTGGCGGAATCATGATTTCGCCATTACCTGGTGTAACCGCGACCAAACCAGGATCAGCGATGACTGCGATTCCTGGAATCAGTGCAGTCGTCGTTGATGACAGTGCAAACCCAGTTGCAAAGGGTCATGGCGGATTCTTAATCCTTGATAAACCATGGCCCGGAATGTTGCGTGGTGTTTGGGGCGAAGATGAGCGATACAAAGAAACCTATTGGTCACGATTTAAGGGAATCTACTTTGCAGGAGATGGCGCAAAGTTAGATAAAGATGGAGCAATTTGGTTACTCGGTCGCGTTGACGATGTAATGAATGTTTCAGGCCACCGAATTTCAACAACCGAGGTTGAATCCGCCCTTGTATCCCATGAATCAGTTGCCGAAGCTGCGGTGGTAGGTGCGCAAGATGCGATGACAGGTCAAGGAATTGTTGCCTTCGTTATCTTGCGTGGAGGAATTGCTCATGCCAGCGGAGAAAAACTAGTTACCGAGCTACGTAATCACGTGGCAAAAGAAATCGGTGCGATTGCAAAGCCGCGCCAAATTTTGGTTGTTGCTGAATTACCAAAGACTCGAAGTGGCAAAATTATGCGTCGTTTACTTAAGGATGTGGCTGAAAACCGTCAGGTGGGAGATGCAACTACTCTTGCTGATCCAAATGTTATGAAGCTGATTTCTGAAGGATTAAATACATCAAAGGATGAGGATTAAAGACGTACCCCAAGATGTTTTTCGGTTAGCTCAAGAATCTGATCGAGATCTTTGATTATTCCGATGTGTTTGTAAGCAACACCGCCATCGGCTGCGATAAACCATGTAACGGGAACACCCATCCCAAAGTACTGGCGTGAACGGCCATCTGGGTCATACAAATTTGGCCAAGTAATTCCATTACCATCGACAAAGCTCCGACCATCATTCAAACTTGCTTCTTCGACATCAACACCAATTAGTTGAACTTTGTCTTTAGCTTTTTCATGAAATTCGCGAAAAACTGGTATCTCTTCCTTGCATGGTCCACACCATGAGCCCCAAACATTAATAACCATTGGTCCACGTAGTGCGCCAAGTTGAGCACCTTCACTGCCATCTAGACACTCCAGTTCAACTCCGCCAGTAAAGGTTGCATCTTGAGAAATAGAATCGCAAGAAACTACCTCACCTTGTACAAATGAAGATGAAGGAGAGCATGCCGTCAGCAATAACAGCACCGCTGCAACCGCTAACTTCTTCATCTGAAATCCTTATCTGTCTTTACCAACAATAAAGCCTTCGCTTTATCCATCTCACCAATACCAACGCTGGGGCATATTTTTGCTACTGGGCATGCACCACACGCAGGTTTACGTGCATGACAAATTCTACGTCCATGCCAAATCATGCGCTGAGACAGATTTGTCCATTCAGGTTGTGGAATTAACTGCTGAACAATCATTTCAACTTTTACTGGATCGGTTTCTTTAGTCCAACCAAAGCGCCGTGACAAACGTCCAAAGTGAGTATCAACTGTTATTCCGGGAGTATCAAAGGCATGACCCAAAACAACATTTGCAGTTTTGCGTCCAACACCTGGCAAGGTGATTAACTCTTCAAGAGTTCTAGGAACTTCTCCCCCAAAATCTTCTAACAATTTAATGTTCAGCGACTTTATATTTCGGGCCTTTGCTCGATAAAAACCCGTTGAATGCACCAAATCTTCAATCTCATGAATATCTGCTTTTGCATACGCCTTCGGATTTTTGTACTTTTTAAACAGCGCTGGGGTGACAGTGTTAACTCTCTTATCTGTGCACTGGGCGCTCAACACCGTTGCGATGATTAATTCCAACGGGTTAGTAAAATCTAATTCACAGCGAATATTGGGGTAGGTCTTGGTGAGGATGCGATAAACCGCTTTAGCCCTTTTACGAATTTCGCCATCGACCGCCATGGGTAGTAAAGTACCCCTCGTGCCCATAGATCAAGAAGTTATTCGTAAAGCGCCACTGTTCACCGCCTTGGATGACGCCGCTGCTGCTTCTTTGCTGGCAAATATGGATTCCGTAAAGATTGCAAAGGGAACTGTTTTGTTCGCCGAAGGCGATGAAGGCGATCACTTGTATGTAATTGCTGAAGGAAAGCTCAAGCTTGGAACGTCCAGCGGAGATGGTCGCGAGAATCTTCTATCAATTCTTGGACCTGGCGAAATGTTCGGCGAACTTAGTCTTTTTGATCCAGGTCCCCGCACATCAACTGCAACCGCGGTTACAGATGCGAAGTTATTGAGTCTTGGCCAGGAAAAGTTAATTCCTTGGCTTGCGACAAATCCAAATGTTTCACTTCAACTACTTGCTCGTTTAGCGCAGCGTTTACGTCGTACAAATGAAGCTGTTGGCGATCTAGTCTTTTCAGATGTTCCTGGCCGTGTTGCTAAAGCACTTATTGATCTAGGTGAGCGTTTTGGAAAGCAAACAGCTGAAGGACTATTTGTTCACCACGATTTAACTCAAGAAGAATTAGCACAGCTAGTTGGCGCATCACGCGAAACCGTTAACAAAGCTCTTGCTGATTTCGCGGGTCGCAACTGGTTAAAGCTTGATGGCCGCGCAGTACTGATTACAGATTTAGATCGTCTTTCAAAGCGCGGTAAGTGACCCGAAGTTAGTCGGTAATTTCGACTGTCAGTTCAATCTCTACCGGTGAATTCAGTGGTAACTCTGCAATTCCAACAGCGCTACGTGCATGCTTTGCACCATCGCCCCAGATTGAGATGAACAGCTCAGAAGCTCCATTGACTACACCTGGGTGACCGATAAAGCCAGGCACACCATTAACGTAACCAACCACGCGAACAATCTTTGTAATCTTGTTTACATCGGCAACTGTTTCGACAGCGGCTAAACAATTGAGTGCACAAATCTGTGCAAGCTCCTTTGCACGCTCAGGAGTGATCGATCCATCAACTTTTCCAACGCCTGCCATTTCACCATTAGCCAATGGAAGTTGTCCTGCAGTGAAAACTAAATTACCTGTTCGGATTGCCGGCACATAAGCAGCAACTGGTTTTGCAGCTACTGGTAGTTCTAAACCAAGCTCTGCCAGCTTTGCGCGTACATCTACTGTATTCATGCAAGTGGTCGCTTCATGTAAGCAACTAGCTGCTCGCCAGTTCCTGGTGCCGGAATAACTTGTACTAGTTCCCAACCATCTGAACCCCAAGTATCAAGAATCGCCTTTGTTGCATGTGAAAGAAGTGGAACGGTTGCATATTCATACTTGGTCATTTGTTGAGACTCTCCTTCACTAATGATGAAACAAGTGCTCCATCAGCCTTTCCGGCAATCTTTGGCTTGATCGCGCCCATTACCTTGCCCATATCTGCAGGCCCAGCTGCACCTGTTGAAGCAATTGCTTCAGCGATGATTGTCTTGATTTCATCTGCAGTTAATTGAGCTGGCAAATACTTTGCAATGACTTCGCCTTCGGCCTTTTCTAGCGCAGCTTTTTCTGCGTGGCCTGCACCTTCGAAAGCTTCAGCGGCTTCGCGACGCTTCTTTGCCTCACGTGACAAAACAACGATTACTTCATCATCACTTAGGACGCGTGCTTCTTTTCCAGCAACCTCTTCATTAGTGATTGCAGTTAGAACCATGCGAATAGTGCTGGATGTGATCTCGTTGCGACCACGAATTGCTTCGGTTAAGTCGGTGCGTAGGGTTTCTTTAATGCTCATGCTGTGAACTCTACCGCCAATAATTCTGCGATCTGGGCAGTATTCAACGCCGCTCCCTTGCGCAGGTTGTCTCCGCAAACAAACATATCGAGAGCCATCGGATCATCAATACTCTTACGAACGCGACCGACCCATGTTGGATCTGTGCCAACAACATCGGCTGGTGTTGGAAACTTGTAGTTTTCTGGATCATCAACCAACTTCACGCCTGCAGCGTTCTGCAAAATATCTTGAGCCGCCTTACGAGAAGGCTCTTTCTCAAATACTGCGTGCACTGTTAGTGAATGAGTAGTGATCACAGGAACTCTGACGCAAGTGGCGGAAACCTTTAGATTTGGAAGACCAAGAATCTTGCGGGATTCATTGCGTACCTTGAGCTCTTCTGATGAATAACCATCAGCCTTTAGTGAGCCTGCCCAAGGAATTACATTAAGAGCCAATGGTGCCGGGAACGGTCCAAGATCCTTTACAAAATCGCGAACATCGCCAGCATTTGTTCCGGCTTCAGTTCCTGCAACCGCTGAAATCTGTTCTCTTAGTGAATCAATACCCGCTTGTCCTGCACCTGATGCGGCTTGATAAGAAGAGACAACCAATTCCTTCAAACCGTATTCGCGGTGCAATGCACCAAGTGCCACAATCATAGAAAGTGTTGTGCAGTTTGGATTTGAGATTATTCCGCGAGGACGATTCTTGGTTTGCTCTGGATTTACTTCTGGAACTACTAAGGGAATATCTGCATCCATTCGGAATGCGCCAGAGTTATCAACAACAACTGCTCCGCGTGATGCAGCAATCGGTCCCCACTCTGCAGAAACTTCATCTGGAACATCGAACATCGCAACATCGATGCCGTCAAAAGCTTCTGGTGAAAGAGCAACGACGGTTAGCTCCTCCCCCCGACACACCAATTTCTTTCCTGCGCTGCGAGCAGAAGCGATTAGACGGATTTCTCCCCAAACATCTGGTCGTTCCGACAAAATTCCGAGCATTACTGTGCCGACTGCGCCAGTTGCACCAACTACTGCAAGTGAAGGCTTCTTACTCATCGCCCGCTTCCTCCGTAGACAACCGCTTCACTTTGATCAGCATCTAGTTCAAAAGCAGTGTGCGCCGCCTTTGCACCACGTTCCAGATCAGCCTGACGACAGATGATTGAGATACGAATTTCAGAGGTTGAAATCATTTCGATGTTTACGCCTGCATCGGATAGCGCACCGAAGAAGGTTGCTGTGACGCCTGGGTGTGAGCGCATACCAGCGCCAACTAATGACAATTTACCGATTTGGTCATCGTATTGAATTGAAGCAAAACCAACTTCTCCCTGAAGCTTTTGCAAGATTGCAGTCGCGGCTGCACCTTCAGACTTTGGCAATGTGAATGAAATATCTGTAAGACCAGTTGCAGCTGCAGAAACATTCTGCACAATCATGTCGATGTTGATGTCCGCATCGGCAATCGCTTGGAAGATACGCGCAGCAACACCAGTGCGGTCTGGTACTCCGACAATCGTTATCTTCGCCTCAGACTTATCATGTGCGATTCCCGAGATGATTGCTTGCTCCATGGCTCCTCCTTCAGGATGATCTTTGACCACCCAGGTTCCTTCATTGGTTGAAAAAGATGAACGTACGTGAATTGGTAAGTTGTATCGGCGTGCATACTCAACGCAACGCAAGTGCAGAACTTTTGCGCCGCTTGCTGCAAGTTCCAACATTTCATCATAAGTAACTGTCTTTAATTTACGAGCAGCTGGAACGGCGCGCGGATCGGCACTAAATACTCCATCAACATCTGTGTAAATTTCGCACACATCTGCATCAAGAGCTGCAGCTAATGCAACCGCAGTTGTATCGCTACCGCCGCGGCCAAGGGTTGTTACATCCTTTGTATCTTGCGAAATTCCCTGAAAGCCAGCAACGATTGCAATTGCTCCGCTATCTAACGCTTCCTTAATTCGACCCGGTGTCACATCGATGATGCGAGCGCGGCCGTGTGCTGATGTTGTGATTACACCTGCTTGGCTGCCGGTAAATGACAAAGCTTCGTGGCCCAAATTGTTAATGGCCATTGCAAGAAGTGCCATAGAAATTCGCTCACCGGCAGTTAGCAACATATCTAGTTCGCGACCTTGTGGAATCGGCGTGATCTGTTCAGCTAAATCAATCAATTCATCGGTGGTATCGCCCATGGCTGAAACCACTACAACTACCTGATTACCGTCGCGCTTGGCCGCCACAATTCGGTTGGCAACCCGCTTCATGCCCTCGGCATCGGCAACTGAAGAGCCGCCGTATTTCTGAACAATGAGTCCCATGGCTCAATCATGAACTAGATATCCGGCTGGGGCTACCTGATTTCTAGGATTTCTCAAATAATGAGACAGGGTGCGTGTCAAATAATGAGATTAAACATCCCTGCGTCCCTCAAAGGCCCGACCAAGCGTGACCTCATCGGCATATTCCAGATCTCCACCGACAGGCAGGCCGCTGGCAAGGCGAGAAACCTTTATCTCCATTGGCTTAATCAATCGAGATAAGTAAGTAGCTGTCGCTTCACCTTCAAGGTTTGGATCAGTCGCCAAGATAACTTCAACGATGCCGGCATCTGCCAAGCGAACCATTAATTCGCGTATTCGAAGTTGTTCCGGACCAATGCCATCAATGGGACTAATCGCTCCACCAAGCACATGGTACTTACCGCGAAATTCGCGCGTTCTTTCAATCGCAATAACATCTTTGCTCTCTTCGACAACACAGATGATGGTGTTGTCACGTCGAGGGTCACGGCAGATTCGGCATTCATCTTCTTCGGAAACATTCCCGCACTGAACGCAAAACTTTACTCGCTCTTTAACAACTCGGATTGAATCAACCAACGCTGATGCAACTTCTGAATCAGATTGCAAAATATGGAAAGCAATACGTTGCGCGCTCTTTGGGCCAATACCCGGCAAACGACCTAATGCATCAATCAGATCTTGAATTGCACCTTCGTACATACCTGACATCTATTACTTACCTTCAATAACTTTTGCGCCAAGTTCTTGGGCAAGCAACGCAGCACCTGTAAGTAGAGTTTTATCTGTTGGTGCCTCTGATGTTCGTGTCTCACGAGCCGCAGGAGAATTGGTATCAATTGATGGGTCAACAACAACTGCGATCTTGCGATCCAACCCCACCACATCAATAAATGCGTTGCGCAGAATCACATCAGATTCTGAACGCTCAAAACTTTCCTTCGCTCCGGCATTAACAATGCCAATTGTTATCGCATCTTCATCAACGCTAAGCACCTGCGCACTTGCCGATAACAGCGACCAAGTCAGCCTACGACGCTTCTTTACATCCTCAATAACATCCGGCCATGCTCGTCTCAGTGCGGCAATATCGAAGTTGCCCGGTACTTTTGGAACGGTGACCGGGGCGGAGTCCTTTGTTTTAGCAGCAGGCTTTACTTCCTCAGCTTTGGAGTTGCTGACTGCTTCAGTCGAATGAGTGGAGGCTGCTTTTTCTTTTGCCTCCACGGTTCGAGCTGGAGCGGAAGCAACAGACGAGGTAAGAGGAGCAATATTTTCTGCACGTTCCAAACGTTCAATACGAGAAAGCATTCCCGCATCAGTGTTATCGCCAATCGGCAGCAATATGCGCCCGCAAATAAGCTCCAAGATCAAGCGTGGCGCAGTAGCCCCACGCATTTGAGTAAGACCCTCGGCTGCAATATCTGCTGCGCGTGAAAGATTTGCGGTACCAATTCGGTTCGCTTGATTGCGCATGCGTTCCATTTGGTCATCAGGCATATCGCGCAAAATCGAATTAGCAGTTGAATCTTTTAGCGCATCAACAATCATCAAGTCACGAATTCGTTCCAACATATCGCCAGTAAAGCGACGCGGGTCATGTCCTGATTCAATGACGCGATCAATTGTCTTAAACAATGTTGCGCCATCATGTGCGGCAATTGCATCGATCGCATCATCTAACAAGGCACCGTCTGTGAACCCAAGTAGCTGAATTGCAATCTCGTAGCTAACGCCATCTTTTCCTGCACCAGCTAACAGCTGACCTAGAACAGAAAGTGCATCACGAACAGAGCCACCAGATGCGCGTACGACAAGAGGAATTACACCTTTATCAACCTTTACGCCTTCAGCGTTGCAAACTTTTTCCAGGTGCGCAGCCAAAGTTCCTGGTGGAACTAAACGGAATGGATAGTGATGAGTACGTGAACGAATAGTTGCAATCAACTTGTCTGGTTCAGTTGTAGCAAAGATAAAAATGACATGTGCTGGCGGCTCTTCAACAACTTTCAGTAATGCATTTGCTGCACCTGGTCCAAGCTGATGAGCTTCGTCGATAATGTAAATCTTGTAACGACTTTGTACTGGTGCAAAAAATGCTTTGTCGCGCAGATCGCGTGCATCATCTACTAAACCATGGGTCGCAGCATCTAATTCAATAACATCTAATGAACCTGGACCATTCGCAACTAAATCTTTACATGACTGGCATTCACCGCATGGATTTGGTGTTGGGCCCTTTTCACAGTTAAGCGAGCGCGCCATAATTCGCGCGCTAGAAGTTTTTCCGCAACCACGAGGACCACTAAACAAATATGCGTGGTGTGTGCGACCAGATTCCAAAGCATTAGAAAGTGGAACAGTTACATGTTCTTGCCCGATGACATCTGCAAAAACAGAGGGACGATATTTACGATACAAAGCTAATGACATCGTCTACTCCTCTACTGTTCGTCGCGCTGCACTTATTAAACTAAAAATAGGACCCCTCGCACACCCGCCAGAGCGGACCTACCCTTGCTGCATTCCTGCCCTGGGGGAGTTCAGTACGGTAACGCCGTACGAGGGATCTGGTGTAATCATAGTTATACCCACCGATAGAGTTCTCCCCCTCGGGAGGATTCGCATAGCGGCCGAGTGCGCACGCTTGGAAAGCGTGTATAGGGCAACCTATCGAGGGTTCAAATCCCTCATCCTCCGCAGGTTAAATCTCGACGCCAATGAACTTGGTCTGTAAGAACTCGTGAATTCCATCGAAGCCGCCTTCGCGGCCCAAGCCTGATTGTTTTACGCCACCAAATGGCGCAGCTGGGTCTGAGATAACACCCTTATTGATGGCAACCATTCCGGATTCCATCGCCTCTGCAGTGCGCAATGCGCGGGTGAGGTTTGATGAAAAGACATAACTAATAAGCCCGAATTCGGTGTCATTAGCTAGTTCAATTCCTTCTTCATCAGTATCAAAAATGACGATCGGTGCGACTGGACCAAAGATTTCATGAAGCAAGATTGGGTTATCTTTCTTAACAACCAAAACCGTTGCTGGGTAGAAAGCACCTTCGCCTGCTGGCTTAACTCCACCAACTTCAACCTTGGCACCAGCTGCAATTGATTCATCAACAATGTCAGCAATTTTGTTGCGCTCTTTCATTGAAACATATGCGCCAAGTGTCGTAGTTGCTTCTACTCCACGGCCCATGACATATGAGCTCATGGACTTAGTCATTTCAGCAATGAACTTATCTGCGATGCCGCGCTGTACGAAGATGCGGTTTGCAGATGTACATGCAGCGCCACCGTTGCGCATCTTGGCAAGTGAAAGCTGCGGAATAGTTACTGCTAAATCTGCATCATCATGGATAACAACTTGTGCATTTCCACCAAGCTCCATTGAGCAGCGAATAACACGGTCTGCAGCTTCTTTTAGCAAGATGCGACCTACTTCTGTTGAACCAGTAAATGATAGGTTCTTTACACGTGGATCATGCAGCATCTTTGAAATCGCTGGACCAGTTTTTTCTGGAAGCACAAGGTTAAGAACACCCTTTGGTAATCCTGCGCGCTCCATCAAATCAACGATGTACATCGCAGTTAATGGGGTTTCTCCTGCTGGCTTCAGGATCATTGTGCAGCCGGCTGCAACTGCTGGTCCAATCTTGCGAGTAGCCATACCTGCTGGAAAGTTCCACGGGGTAATAAGAATTGAGACACCTATTGGTTCGTGGGAAACAAGGATTCGCTTATCCCCTGAAGGCGACTTACGGAAATCTCCTGGTGTCCGAACTGTTTCTTCTGCAAACCAACGGAAAAATTCAGCGGCATATGTTGCTTCACCGCGAGCATCTGGCATTGCTTTGCCGTTTTCGCGAGAAATCAAAGTTGCGATAACTTCGTTTTCTGCCGTCATTAATTCGAATGCTTTACGCAAAATTTCTGAGCGATAACGTGGAGCGGTCTTGGCCCATGCCTTTGCAGCTGCATCTGCTGCAGCGATTGCGGCATCACATTGTGCATCTCCAGCAAGTGAAACCTCGGCGATTACTGAGCCATCGCTGGGATCGTAAACAGGTAGCTTTCCGATTCCATCTACCCATTGGCCATCGATATATAACTGTGTATGCATGGGTGAAGCATACGCTTTAGGCGTAAAACAGTGAAGATTGTGCGGGCTGAGGTAGAGTGATGCTTATTAAGTTGCATTGATTGCAATTAAAAGAGGAGTTTTAAGTGCCTAAGTCGTGGACCGATGATGCGCCAGCCCCAGAAGTTCTTAAAGACCATGCGCATCTCAAAGACCCTTTCTTCTACACAATCAAGCGTCGCCTATTGGGAAATCCTCTCAACCGCCACACACTCAGCCATCAGCGTTTAAGCAAGCGTTACGGATTAGGAATTCTTTCCTCTGACTGCATTTCATCCTCTGCATACGGTTCAGAACAGATTTTGATTGCACTGTTGCCAGCATTTGGTTTAGCAGCATTTGCATTGTTGATGCCAATGACTGCGGTTGTTTTGGTAATTCTCTTAATCATTACTTTGTCGTACCGAGATGTTATTAATGTTTACACAAAAGTTGGCGGTGCTTACATTGTTTCGCGAGACAACTTTGGCCCTGTAGTCGCTCAAGTTGCTGCAGTTGCGCTGATGCTTGATTACATCGTGACAATCGCGATTCAATCTGCAGCCGGCGTTGCGGCAATTATCTCGACCTTTCCGTCGCTAAGTCCTTACAAGATTCCAATGATTTTGGTAGTTATCTGCCTACTTACTTATGGAAACTTACGTGGAGTAAAGGAAGCTGGTAAAGCCTTTGCCTTACCAACATACTTCTTCGTTGGTTGCATGTTTATTGTTTTCTCTGTTGGGCTATACAAACAGTTCAATGGAACTTTGATTAAGTTAAGTGTTGAACAACCTGGCGCAATTGAAATTGGTCAAGAACAAGGGCTACTGACCTTTGCAGCGATCTTTATCTTGCTACGTGCTTTCGCTAATGGTGGATCATCTTTGACTGGCCTTGAAGCGATTTCAGATGGTGTTGCTCTGTTTAAGACTCCAGAGCATGTAAATGCACGTAGAACTTTGTACATCATGAGTACTTTGCTAGGTACTTTGGTTCTTGGCGTTTCTTGGTTTGCTCACAAGATCCACGCTGTTCCGTATGAATCTGGTACCCCAACAGTTATTTCTCAAATTGCAAAGGCAATTATGGGCGATGGCACAATCGGCCAGGTCATGTTCGTGATGGTTCAGTTGGCAACGATGCTTATTTTGTTTGCCGGTGCCAACACTACGTACAGCGCATTTCCACTGTTAGTTAACTTTGTTGCAGCAGATGGTTACTTGCCGCGCCAGTTAACAAAGCGTGGTCACCGTCTAGCTTTTTCAAATGGAATTTTGCTTTTGGCCGGGGGTGGGATCTTCTTAGTTCTAATCACTGCTGGCTCAGTCGAGCACTTAGTTGCCTTCTATGCGCTGGGTGTATTCACCGGCTTTATGTTGGCTGGATTTGGAATGACTCGCCATGCCTTGCGCAATCGAACAGGACATTGGAGAGCGAAGGTATTCATCAATGGCCTTGCAGGAACGATTTCTGCGATCGTTGTACTTATATTTTCAGTTGTTAAGTTCACACAAGGTGCGTGGTTGGTCCTTATAACTGCGCCTATTCTTGTTATGGCTTTTCTGCGTCTCCGCCGCCAGTACACACGCGAGCAAAATGCGTTAGAAGTTAAGCAGCATCAGGCACGTGCAACTTCAATTGCACGCCACGATGTAACTGTGCTTGTAGATAATGTTGATCTGGCAACAGTGGGTGCAATTAGATATGCGCGAAGCTTGAAGCCTCGTAACTTGTCAGCAGTTCACTTTGTAATTGATGATCGCCGTGCTGAACAGATTCAGAAGGCTTGGGCAGAATCAGATGCGCTTGATGATGTGACCCTTGAATTAATCGATTGTCCTGATCGTCGACTTGCAAACGCTGCTTTGGATTATTCAATCCGAATGACTGAAAAGCCAGATGTCGAGTTAACTCTTCTACTTCCACGTCGTGCATATTCAGGATTCTTAGGGCGCCTATTGCATGATCAAACCGCAGAAGATATTGCTGCACCTATCTCACAACTTCCACGAGTTGTTGCAACTATTGTTCCTTTTGATGTCGAACGAATCGCATCTGGAAAAACATCCTTTCTTCCCGCAGCCCCGGTTACACCAGCTGCACCAGCAACTGTTCCAAGAACTATTCAAAAGGTTGCTCCCGTAGATATTGAACCGGTAAGCCACTACGCAGAAAATGTCACACCGATAGGCAAAATTGAATGGCGCAAACGTGCACAGGTTCAGGGTCGCGTAACCTCAATCAAGGCAGCTCCTCGTGGATCTGCCCCGGTACTAGAGGTTGAGATTTGGGATGAGACCGGAGGTGTTGCGCTGCAATTCTTGGGTCGACGTGAAATTGCCGGGCTTGAGGTTGGTTCTCAATTACGTGCTGAAGGCATGGTTGGTGAAGAAGAAGGATCTATGGTGATTCTTAATCCTTCTTACGAACTTCTTGTATAAAGCTCTTAATTAATTCACCGCACTCATCGGCAAGGATTCCAGCACGAACTTCGGTTCTAAAGGTGCTGCGTGGATCTCGCAATAAATCCCACATAGAGCCAACTGCGCCAGCTTTTTCATCCCAAGCACCAAACACAACCGTTTGTAAACGAGACTGCGCAATTGCACCTGCACACATCGGACACGGTTCTAGCGTTACGACAAGTGTGTGATCTGTTAAATGCCAATCACCTAACTTTTCTGCTGCACGACGAATTGCAACAATTTCTGCATGTGCAGTTGGATCATTGTGAAGTTCTCTTTCGTTGTGACCGATCGCGACAACTTCGCCTTTGCTATTAAATATCGCAGCACCTACTGGAATATCACCACTTGCAATTGCATTGCGTGCTGCATCCAAAGCAACACGCATCATTTCAATATCGTTCACAGATCCAAAAGCTCCGAGAACTCTTCTCCAAAACCAAGTCGAGCTGCAATCGCTTCTAACTGTTCATCCGGAAATAATTCTTCATCATCACACAGTGCAGATATTTCCATTCCGCTTAAACCAAGATCTGCCAAAATTTCTAAATGTCCGACCGGACCAGATTCTTCATCTTCTTCAGGTATTGGAAGATCGGCAATTTCCATTAACTCCTCTGCAACTGGATAATCTAAAGCTGCAGTTGCATCGCTAAGGAACAAAGAAATATGTGAACCAAGCACGCGAATCAAAATAAAAAACTCTTCATCTATTGCAATTAATGCGATCGAGCCACCGTTGGTTTGTTGTGATTTAAGTCTGGTAATTATCTGCGCAATGTCATACGGATCGGGCAAGGTTGCCAAGGTCCAGCGGCCATCTTCATGCCAAGCCGCTACAGCGAAATCCATTTCACTTATGAGGTCGCGCACTTCATCGCGTATGTCATCGAAGGATTCAATCTCCTCGGTCTCATCATCGAGGCCATCTTCGAATTCGGACATGGGGCCATACTTTCACTCATTTGGAAGGAATAAAACCCCTGTAAGGTATTACCTATGAAAGTACATGTCGCCGATCATCCGCTTATCAATCACAAACTGACGGTTTTGCGCGACGAACGCACCGATTCACCAACCTTCCGACGTCTGGTCGAAGAGCTAGTGACGCTTCTGGCATATGAAGCTACTCGCGATGTTCGAACACATGAAGTTGAGATTAAAACTCCTGTGATAAAGACAAAGGGCCAGAAATTGGCTGAACCTCGCCCGGTTGTTGTCCCAATCTTGCGCGCTGGCTTGGGAATGCTTGAAGGAATGAGCAAGTTAGTACCAACTGCAGAAGTTGGCTTCCTCGGCATGGTTCGAGATGAAAAAACTTTAGAGGCTAGTACATATGCAAATCGGCTTCCTGAAGATCTTTCGGGTCGTCAAGTTTTTGTATTAGATCCAATGCTTGCAACAGGTGGAACGCTAATCATGGCCTTTCATTATTTGATCGATCTTGGTGCAACGGATATCACGGCAGTCTGCATCTTGTCTGCACCTGAAGGAATTGCAGCAGTTGAAAAAGAGTTTGCAAATAGCAAGGTCCCAATCACAATCGTGACCGGCGCCTTGGATGAAAAATTAAATGAACATGGATACATCGTTCCTGGATTAGGCGATGCAGGCGATCGTCTTTACGGAGTTGTGTAAATGGCATCAACATCTCCTGGATATGGAATTACGATCCGTGTCGAAGGTTCCCCAGATGCAAACCCTGTAGCACTAGCAACGACAGTTATTACTGGAGCTGGTGCAACAATTACTGCACTCGACGTTGTTGAATCTCTCCTTGAAAAAGTTGTCATCGATATAACATGCGACACAATTGATGCTGAACATGCAGAGCAAATTACTGCAGCCATTTCTCTCAATTCAGATTTAACTGTTCGCAAGGTAAGTGATCGAACATTCCTTTTGCACCTTGGTGGAAAGATTGAAATTGCATCAAAGGTGCCACTAAAGACTCGTGATGATTTATCTCGTGCCTACACACCGGGTGTTGCTCGTATTTGCCAAGCAATCGTTGCTGACCCATCAGATGCCCGTCGTCTAACTATTAAGCGCAATACTGTCGCTGTTGTAACCGATGGATCAGCTGTTTTAGGCCTTGGAAACATCGGCCCAGCGGCTGCGCTACCTGTGATGGAAGGTAAGGCGGCCTTATTTAAGCGCTTTGCCGATGTTGATGCATGGCCTGTTTGTTTAGATACTCAAGATGTTGATGAAATTGTTCGCACAGTGCAGTTGATTGCGCCCGTCTATGGTGGCATCAACCTAGAAGATATTTCTGCTCCACGTTGCTTTGAAGTTGAAGCACGTTTGCGCGAGCTATTAGACATCCCAGTTTTCCACGATGACCAACACGGTACTGCCATTGTGGTTCTAGCTGCACTTCGTAACGCCCTTAAATTGGTTAAAAAGGATTTGAAGTCTTCAAAGATTGTACTAAGCGGTGTTGGCGCAGCAGGTAATGCAATTGCGCGCTTATTAACTTTAGATGGCGCAAGCAACATCATCGGTTTTAATCATCATGGAGTAATTCACAACAACATGAAATCTGATGATTCCATGCAGCAATGGTTTATAAATAACAGTAATCCGACTAATTTCACGGGCAAGATATCTGAAGCAATGATCGGTGCAGATATATTCATTGGTGTTAGTGCACCTAATGTATTAAATGAATCTGATGTTGCCTCGATGGCTAAGGGTTCCATTGTGTTCGCACTTGCAAATCCAGATCCCGAGATTGATCCAGTAATCGCAAGAAAGTATGCAACTGTTGTCGCAACAGGACGTAGCGATCAGCCAAACCAAATCAACAATGTTTTAGCCTTCCCGGGAATCTTCCGTGGATTACTAGATGCAAATGCCCACAAGATTTCAGATCAAATGCTTCTTGCAGCTGCTGCAGCTATTTCAGAGTGTGTTTCCCCTGAACAGCTCAACACATCATTCATTGTTCCGAGCGTCTTTGATCCAAATGTTGTAAAGGCTGTTGCTGCGGCTGTAAAGAAGTCAGTGTGATTGAGCTAGCAGCCACCTTTGACGAGCAGTTTGCAAGTATCGCCCCCATATTTGTCTATCTTTTAGCAGGGGGAATTGTTTTTGCTCAAACCGCCTTTTTGCCCGCGTTTTTCTTGCCCGGAAGTTCAGTTCTTTTCAGTGCTGGCCTAGTTGCTTCAACCGGTAGCGATGTCGGTATCTTCAACTTAGCAATGGTGATTTTCATGGCCGCTGCCTCTGGTAATCAGGTTGGCTTCGCACTTGGCCGAAAGATTGGCAGACCTTTGCTGGATAAGTATAAGGATCCAAAAATTGTAAAAATAGTTGCTCGATCTGAAACCTTCTATAAGAGAAATGGTTGGTGGTCTGTTTTTGCCGCACGATTTATTCCGTGGGTGCGAACTTTTGTTCCTACTATCGCAGGTGCTTCTAAGATGAATTATTACAGCTTCTCATCTGCGAACTTACTTGGTGCATTGGTTTGGGGAGTTGGCATTACATTAGCTGGCTACTACACAGCGACTTTGCCTTGGGTAGAAACTTGGACTTATTCGATTGCTGCTTTCACCATTATTGCTTCAATTACTTACGCACTCGTTGATTACTTACGCCACCGGCAACAACGCCCGCATACGTCATAACAATTCCTGTTACTAGGTAAGCGCTTACGCTAACGCCTTCTGTAGGTGAGACAAGATCAATTATCAACGATCCGACAAGTTGTCCGCCCACGCTAAACAATGTAAAAGTCAACACACCTAAATGCTGAACAATTGTTGAAGTAAAGGCGATGTAAATGACACCGATTACCCCACCTGTATAAATCCACCAAGGCCCACTTGGTAATGGTGAAAGCTCATTCCTACCAAGAATCAAACCAACAATAATCAAGATAAGAAGAAATGATGTTCCTGTAATAAAGTTTAAAAGTGAAGTTGTAAAGCTTTGTTGTGAGTGCTCATTAATTTGGCCATTAAGAGCCCGCTGGATACCAACAATTGCTCCAGCTATTCCCCCTGCAGTTACTGCCAGCATTGATAAATCATTTGCATCAATGCGGTCCCACACCGAGACCAGGACGGCAAGAACTGTCAAAAACGCTGCCAATACACGTCTTGGTGAGATTAACTTCTTTCCCCCACCAGTTAAGCCAATTCGATCAACAATCAGTGACATTGCGGTTTGCCCCGCAATAGATGCAACTGAATAGATTGCTACACCAATAAGAGGAACAATCTGAGTTTGAATTGCAACAAAGCTTCCACCAAGGGCACCTGCAAACAATTTCCAACGTGCTATCTCTTTATTTGCGACAGATCGACGTAGTTTCTTGATTCCCTCTTTTATCTTTGTGTTAAAGAGCGTGATGACAAAAATGATGATGAGGCCTGAACCAAAGGAAACAAGTGCTGCTTGTAAACCATTATCAAGACGGTGAGAAAGTTCCCCATTTGCTCGTGCCTGCAAAGCAATCATGGCCCCCGAAAGGGCTGCCAGTAAATCTAGCCGCATTACTTATGCGTGCCGCTGAATTCGCGCTTGTCCGCGATCCAATCCATCAGTGCAAATAGAACGCCTGAAACTACGAAGGTTAAGTGAATAAGAATTCTCCAGATCGTTCCTTCTCCAACTTCTTCTTTTCCAGCTAGATTGATGAAATCCTTTAACAATTCAATAACTGAAATCGCAACAAGAGAACCAATAAGTTTGATTTTCAAACCACTGAAATCAATTGTTCCCATCCAGTGTGGGCGATCCTTTGATTCTGTTG
>JBIIZR010000045.1:0-6539 GCA_044346185.1 Candidatus Planktophila sp. | reverse complement strand
AGGATTTGAACCTACGACCTCTGGGTTATGAGCCCAGCGAGCTACCGAGCTGCTCCACCCCGCGTCGGTAGTGCAATCTTATGCGCACCAATAGATAAAGACCAAATCCATGCAATTACTCGCATGAATCTGGCCTTTATCTTTTAGTTATTGCTTTACTTCTACTACTTATTCTGCGCGTTGATTGCTGCATCAAGTGCAGACTTCAAACGCTTTTGTGCTCTGTCATATGCTGCGAAGTCGCCCTTTGCAAGTGCGGCAAGACCATCTGCATATGCCTGTCGTGCACTAGCTAATGAGTTCGCAAGTGAAGAGTTAGTAGTCGTTCCACCAGTAGTCGTACCACCAGTAGTTCCACCTGCAGCGGTACCGGAGTTTCCACCGAATACCTGATCAAGTGCGCCCTTTAAAGTGTCGTCATATCCAATTTGATCTCCGAAGGAAACAAGAACCTTCTGAAGCAATGGATAAGCCGCAGTGTTTGAAGTCGCCTTTACATATACAGGTTGTACATACAAGAGACCTCCACCAACCGGAAGTGTGAGCAGATTTCCAAGTACAACATCAGAACCACCACGACGAAGTAGCGACAATGAGTTTGCAACTTCAGGCTTTGCTTCGAAGTTAGAAGCTACCTGTGAAGGACCCGCAACGTTTGTGTTACGAGGTAACTGCAGAACAGTCATCTTTCCGTAGTCAGGACCTGGGTCAGAGTTCACAACTGCAAAGGCTGAAAGGTTTTCACGACCACCACGTGGAACAAATGGAGTGGTCAATGAGAATGCAGGCTTCTGTGATCCTGGCATTTGAAGAGTTAAGTAATAAGGAGGTTGCGCAGATGCGTTAGCTCCAAATGTTGATGGGTCACGAGGTACGCGCCAGAAATCCTGTCCACCGTAGAAAGCTTCTGCGGTCTTCACATGATACGAGCTGAGAATGTCACGTTGAACTCTGAAGAGATCTTCTGGGTAGCGGATGTGTTCTAGCAGCTGGGCAGAGATTTCACTCTTTGGCTTAACAGAGTTAGGGAAAGCCTTCGCCCAAGTCTTTAGCACTGGATCCTTTTCATCCCACTCGTACAAGGTAACTGTTCCGTTGTACGCATCAACCGTTGCCTTAACTGAGTTACGTATGTAGTTAACGCTCTGGTTTCGCTGGGAAGCAATTGATGCCGAGTTAGTCGTTAATGCATCTGCTGTTGCGTTAGACAACACAGTCTGGCGTGCATATGGGTATCCAGCACTTGTTGTGTATCCATCGATAATCCACATAACTTTTCCATCTACCAAGGCTGGATATGGATCTCCATCAAGTGTTAACCATGGTGCAACCTTTGCAACGCGATCACGAGGATTACGTTCAAAGAGAATCTTTGAATCCTTGTTGATCAAGTTTGATAGAAGAATTCTCTGCTCCTGATACTTCAAGGCAAACACAGCCTTGTTCAGGAGTGAGCCAACTGGAACTCCACCTGAACCTGTGTAGGTGTAGTTACGCTGACCATTTGCAGATGTGTCATCTGGATAGTCAAACTCAACTGGTGTATCTGTCTTTACTCCACCAATAATTGAATAATCTGGAACGTTCTCACCGAAGTAAATACGAGGCTCAAACTTTCCTAGCGCACCTGTTGGTGGAAGGTTTCCAACACTAAATGATGGCTTTCCATCTGCATCTCGCTCATTTCCGTACGCTGCAACAAAACCGAAACCGTGTGTGTACACAAGGTGGTCATTGATCCAGTTACGTGATGGGTTACCCGCAATGTTTAACTCACGAACAGCTACAACAACGTCGCGCTTGACACCATTTACCGTGTAGCGATCGATATCCAGAGATTCTGGGAAGCTGTAATACGGGCGAATCTGCTGCAATTGTCTAAAAGTTGCAGACAAAACATTTGGATCCATCAAACGAATATTGGCAATAGTTGCCGCATCATCTGCAAGCTGGCCAGTGTTTGTTGAATCAGTAGCCTGGTAGTCCTTAATGGTTACATCGTCGATGCCATATGCCGCGCGGGTAGCATCAATATTTCGCTGAATAAATGGAGCTTCCTTTGAAGACTCACTTGGCTTTACCTGGAACTGTTGAATCGCACCTGGGTAAAGGCCAGCGATCAATACAGAGGAAACAACCAATAGCGCTGTTCCTGCTGCAGGTAGAACCCATGAGCGACGGACAATATTTGCAAAGAATAGAAGTGAACAGATGATTGCAATTCCAGCAAGAATCGCCTTTGCAGGTAATACCGCATTCACATCTGTGTATGTAAGACCCGTAATCAAACGGCTCTCTTTCAACGCTAAGGCGTAGCGATCAAACCAGTAAGCAACAGCCTTAAGTAGAACAACTATTCCTAGAAGTACTGAAAGCTGAACGCGAGCTGCAACTGTTGTGCGATCTTCTTGAACCTGTAAACGAATTCCACCGTATAGATAGTGCACGGCCACTGAGGCAAGGATTGCAAGAATCGCAGTTGAGATTCCCCATGAAATTAATGTCTGCCAGAAAGGTAGACGGAATGCAAAGAATGAAATGTCCATGTTGAACTGTGGATCTGTTACACCGAATGGAGTTGAGTTCTTGAACAACAACCAAGTACTCCACATTTGCGATCCGGCAGTTCCTGCAAAGTAGAACAGGGCAACGCTTAAACCGATAGCCAATGGACGACGAATTGGTTCAACTTGTGAACGGTAGCGCTCGAGGTTATCTGCCTCTACTGTCATTGGCACATACAGCGGACGTCGCTTGTAAGCCAACAAAACATTGGAGACCACAATGACCGAAGTCAGTAAACCTGAAATCGCAAAGAGTGTTGCCTTTGTTGTCAGAATTGTTGACCAAGTATTTGTGAAGTTAACAGATTTAAACCACAACCAATCAGCGTAGAAACCGCTCAGTGCTGTGAAGAGAACACCGATGGCTACAAGAATTCCGATTGTTATTGCTAGTGGGCTTTTGCCGCCTTTGAATTGGAAGGCTGGGCGCTGAAACTGGGGGTTATTCGTCATGGGGCAAAGTTAGCGCAACGCGAATTACGCCACCAATTAGGAGCCACCATCTGGTGGTCATAATGGTTAACACTTCCTGAGAATTAACGTCCTGAGCGCTCCAAATAGTTAATTGCTTGGGCCAAGGTGGCAACGGTTACTACTTTGATGCCGTCAGGGACATTACTGATCTCATCAGCGTTATCTACGGGCGCAAAGAAAACCGTAGCTCCCACTTGTTGGGCAGATTTAATCTTTTCGTTGATTCCACCGATGGGGCCAACAACGCCACGGGATGTGATCGTTCCGGTGCCCGCGATATGTCGCTTTTGAAGCAGGTCTTTTTCAGTTAATAACTCAACTAAACCAATTGAAAAAACAAGTCCTCCACTGGGACCACCAGTTTCGCCAGTTTTGAATACAACTTTTTTTGTATCTAGTTGGTTTGCACGTTCTACGCCTTGTGATTTTGTGTGAGCCATGATCTCAGGATGTGATTGCAAATAGTTAACTGCAGCAACAATGGCTGTGTCTTGCGATTTAACCATGTCCTCTTTGGCTTGCTTGCTTTCTTCTTCAGTTGAAGTTCCAGGGGGATAGATGGCAGATTTTGGATACACCGCACGATTGCCGCTGATCCATGAATACACAAGCTCTGGTCCAAAAATCCAAGCATCTGGATTAGTTACTCTGATTGACATTAAATCAATGCGGCCAGATGCCGGATAGTTTGTTAATCCTTTAAAAGTAATGACACCTTTAAAAATATTTTGTGCCTCACCTGGCAAAACAATTGCAAAAGGCAGTGGCGCAAGAGTTGCTAAGGCAAAGAAGATTCCTAGAGTTGCAGTGACTAATCGCGGAAGTCTAGAAAATCGCATCATCTTTAGGTCAGTTTTCCGCGCTAACTAATGCTTGACCTAGTTTGAAGATCCAGCATCGTTATCAGCATCACGAGCTTGGGAATCGCGCAGAGAATCCTGAAAGCGCTGAAATTGTCCAACAGAGCGTTGTGTTTCTTGCTGAAATTTTCCTTGAAACTTTGTAACCCACAATACGTAACCCAAAGCGCCAATAAGCCCAGCGGCAGGAACTACCCACCAGATTAATGCTGCAAAGGCGTTGGACATGAGACCAGCCTACTGGTTGTCACTGCCCCACGCTGACCGGGAAAACGCGTTGGAATAGAAAAGCGTGCGAAGTTGTTCTAACACTGGGAGGATTGATCTATGACACCTTTTGGCTTCACACCAGGAAACTCGGATGACTCAAACGAGCCAGTTGATTTTGCTGCGATGATGCAACAGATGCAACAACAGATTCAAGAACAATTCTCGAAGCTTGGAATCAATGCAACAGGCCTTGGTGGTTCAACTGAAGCTTTGCCAAAAAACCTGGTGCGCGATACTGCCAAGAAGTTTGCAACCGCCCAAGGTTCAGCACCTATCGGTGCAAATGATGTTTCCGATGTTGAGCAAGCCATTTCAATTGCAGAGCTATGGCTCAACGACGCAACTTTTTTCCCACAATCTCCAAACTCAGGCAGCGTTGCTTTAGCGCGAACAGATTGGGTTGATACAACTTTGGCCGGGTGGCAAACAACCGTTGAACCGTTAGCTATTGGTTTGTCTTCTGCAATTGGTGAATTGCTTAATCAAGCACAGGGCGAAGCTGACCAGCAGGACAATCCTTTTGGTGCCGATAATCCATTTGGCCAAGGCAATATGCAGATTCCGATTGGAATGATCTCGGCGTTGTTGAACTCATTTATTGGCTCACTCGTTGCTACCCAATTGGGTCAAGCTATTGGTGGATTAGCCGGCAAGGTCACTGGCGCTCATGATGTTGGTTTACCGTTGATTGATGGGGCTTATCCAACGCTTGTTCCGCAAAACATTAAGGAATGGGCAACTGATCTTGATATTCCTATGGAAGAAATTCGTATCTTCCATGCGTTGCGTGAAGCCGCAATTGCGCGTTTGTTTGCCCATAACCCTTGGTTAGTTTCATACATCCGCACCGCAATCACTGATTACGGCAAGGGAATCAACATTGATATGGAAGCGATTCAAGAACAAGCACAACAAGCTTTTGAAACAGGTAACGGTTTTGATCCATCAAACCCTGAAAGCTTTACTATCGCGCTCAACGATGGAATTTTCACTCCACAAGAAACTCCAGCCCAACGTGCAGCGCTGACAAAATTAGAAACTGCGCTTGCATTAATTGATGGTTGGAGCGAAGAGGTTGTCGCACTTGCTGCAGGCGATCGACTTCCGAACATTAGCGCTCTTCAAGAGACTCTGCGCAGAGGTCGCGCAACATCTGCACCTGCACAGCAACTCTTTTCAACGCTATTTGGTTTGCAAGTTTCACCGCGACTTGCACGTGAAGCATCAGCATTTTGGAAGCAAGTTCGTGAATTAAAGGATGTTGAAGCCCGCGATCGTGTCTGGAGTGGAATTCTTCCAACTGCAGATGATCTTTTGACACCTGAGAGCTTCCTGAAGAGTTTAGAAGTCCCAGATGATTTGTCGGGATTGCTCTAGATATAGAAAAGCGAACTCCCCGGTCACTTGCTCTAAGTCAGCCTTCCCCTTGCTGACGTAGAACTGTTATCCGAGGAGTTCGTGGTCGTAAAGTAAGTCTTTCTGGGCGGTTTATCAAATGAGAACCACGTTGACAAAGGGCATTTTTCTCCGATATTGAAGATTTTTTTCCGCCACATTTTGGAAAAGAAATCGCGTCATCAATTACCCAATCTCTCAAGGTTTACTTGAGAGATGACTTACTATTTTTCAATGACCAGCCACGAAAGTTTTGTTCCAGAAGGCGAAAGCTCTCACGCTTTTGTCGAACAGACCTTGGATGGCGAAACTTTGCCAGGAATCTCAGAGGGCGAGATTGTTGTCATCAGATCAACTCGGCGAAAGAAAAACATTTCGGCATATCGCCAAGGTGGCCGCATCGTGGTTTCGATTCCAGCGCGTATGAGCAAGGCTGATGAGCGAGAGATGGTGCCTCAAATGGTGGCCAAGATCCGAGCACAAGAGGCTGCAGCCACCATGAGCGAAGAATCGCTCCATATTCGAGTCGATGAGCTGCTGACTGAACTGGCCCCCGAAATCACACTGAGGCCATCTTCGATTAACTGGCGCGGAATGCGCGAGCGCTGGGGTTCCTGCACCGGCACCGACCAAACCATCAGGATTTCAGACCGACTTAAGGGCGCCCCGGACTATGTCGTGGACTACGTCCTTTTCCATGAGGCGATCCATCTGCAGTACTTCGACCACGGATCCGAATTCAAGGCCCTTTTGGCCAGATTCCCGCTCGAGGACCAGGCTGAGGCGTATTTGAGCGGGTATGAGGCGGCCGAGAACGCTCTGACCGCCCCAGAGGCTCTAAAAAAACTACTAAATAAAGAGGGTTAGTTAGGCCTGTTTGAGCGTGTTGGCGAGTAATCTCGTACACAACGCCTGCCCCATACGGGGAGCATCCCAATGGGATCGCACGCGTCGATAGGAGGAAAAGAATGACAGC
>JBIIZR010000009.1:0-20884 GCA_044346185.1 Candidatus Planktophila sp. | reverse complement strand
ATATTCGGTTTACATCTGATGCACGTAAACACAAGATTGGAGCGGCGCACGCAAGGTTTGTTATAGAAAACAGCGTTGCAGTACGAACGCCAGGACAAAACGAGTTTGAGCACAGATTGTTTTGGGTAGGTGTTGATAATCGAGGATTAGAGCTAGAGATCGCTGGGATTGAGTTTGAAGATGAGATTTTAATTATTCACGTAATGCCCATGAACTTTAGAAGGAGGCGAGAAAATGAGTAAGAAGCAAAATGTGAAGTATTCCTGGGGTAAAGATGTTGACCTTAAAAAAACAGTGATACTTGATAAACAAGGTAAGCGACTTACAAATGCTCGTGCCGAAAAGATAGCGCAGGAAATTGTTAAGCAGGCTACCGGTAGGCCATCACTCACAGGTCCAAAAAAGGTGTCGCCAGAAGTGAAGGCGCGTGTGCCACAAAAATTAAAGATTAAATTGGAACGAGAAGCTAAGCGCCGTGGGAAAACTCCATCAGTTCTAATCAGAGAAGCTTTAGAGAATTATCTACCAGTTTAAGCTAAGTTGTTTCTGTTGGACACCGCCGTGAAGTGTATAGAAAATAATATTTATCTGGCCAGGACACACATAAGCGCTTCAACGGTTAGCAAGGGTGCTGCGTTGTGGCCCAGGTTGGTGCGAGCTTCCATGATGGCGTTAATCTTTTTGATTGTGTTTTGTGGCTTGGTCTTGGCGGCGACGGCGTTGATCTCGGCTTCTAATTCTTTGTTGATTAACGCATCGCTTGCACCAGCTTGAACCATCATGACATCGCGGTAGAAGGTTGCGATATCTAGCAGGGCGGCATCTAAGCCATCGCGGATCATGCGGGTTTGGCGGGACTTTTGTTCTTTTTCTAATTCTTTAATTGCTTTGCTTCCACCGGTAGCCATACCGCGACCGGTTGCACCTTTGCCGTAAGCAAGTGAAAGATCATCTACTTCTTTTTCATTTCGTTGTTCTGCAGCGGTTGTTGCCTGTTCAGTTGCAAGATCAACCAGAGTTTGTGCTGCGGCAAAAGCTGATGAGATTCCTTGAAGAGTTAATGGCAACTTCATGATTGTGTTGCGAGTGTTTCGAACATCTTCATTTTTAGCTAGGTAGCGAGCGCGACCGATGTGACCTTGCGAAACTCGTGCTGCAAAATCTGCCATCGCTGGCGCAATGCCATCTTTGTTTTGTAGAACTTGGGCAACAGCTTCTGTTGATGGGGTAACTAGTTGCAGGTGACGACAGCGAGATCGAATTGTTGGCAATACATCGTGCAAAGTTGGTGCACATAAAAGCCACACTGTTCTGTTGCCGGGTTCTTCAATTGCTTTAAGAAGTGCGTTTGCTGCAGATTCTGTAAGTCGGTCGGCATCTTCCATGACGACAACGCGCCAGCCTCCCATAGAAGGTGCCCATGAAACTCGGGTTAACAATTCTCTTACTTCATCGATCTTGATGGAAAGGCCTTCGGTGCGAATGATTTCGACATCGGGGTGTGCGCCATTTGCTGCAGATTTACATTCGTTGCATGTTCCGCATCCGTTGTTGGTGCAGACAAGAGCTTGTGCAAAGGCGACTGCAGCTGAGGATCGTCCTGATCCTGGTGGGCCGGTAAATACCCAGGCATGTGTCATCTCTTGGGTTTCTTCGCCTGTGCGCGTTGATTGCACAGCCTTAATTAGCGTTTCAACAACATGTTCTTGGCCTACTAGATCGGCGTAGACGCCCTGCAAGGTAGGCATTGCTTACTTCTTTACAGGCTTCTTGGGAGCTTTTGAGGTTACAGCCTTTACTGATTTGGCACCTTTGGTTTTGGCTGCCGTGCCAATCTTCTTAACCTCTTTGCCAGCTGCGCGGATTGGACGCAGTAATAGGTTGCCTTTGTCTTGAACTGCGTTGCGTTTAAGAGTTGAGATTTGGCTAACGCGAGAAATGATTGCCGCGTGTGTGTCTTCGATGGATTGATTGCCATCGATGATGACATAACGCTCTGGGTCAAGGGCTGCTAACTGCAAGAACTCTTGGCGCACGCGTTCGTGAAAATCCATTGGTTGTGATTCAAGACGATCTTTGCTCTTTAAGCGAGCAAGACCGATTTGTGGTGGTAGATCAATAATGATCGTTAGCGTTGGGAACAATGATTCAGTTGCCCATCTAGAAATTCGTGCGACTTCGCCGGGTTCTAAAACGCGGCCTGCGCCTTGGTATGCAATGGATGAATCAAAGTAGCGATCACTGATGACAACTTCACCGCGTGCCAATGCTGGGCGGATGACGCTGTAAACATGGTGTGCGCGATCGGCCGCGTACAGCAGTGCTTCGGCACGTGGGCTAATTTCTCCGGTGGAATGTGACAAAAGTATTTTGCGGATTTCAATTCCTAAATCGCTGCCGCCTGGTTCGCGGGAAAGAACAACGGTTTCGCCTTCTTGTTCCAGCCATTGTTTAAGAAGTTTGCTTTGCGTTGATTTTCCGATTCCTTCTCCACCTTCGAAGGCGATGAAGATTCCGGCGGTTGGTGCACCGGTCATGCTGCCCAGTTCGCCTTTGAATGCGTTAACAATGTCAGACCACAGTGAAACATTTGGGCGGTCCTTCATTTGTTTGTAAGAAACGAAACCAATTAGCGAGGCGAACAGGCCGGCGATAAGAATTGTGACTGCGGCGCCGTTGTAGCTGATTTGTGTGTTTTGGAATTTGAAGGTGTGTTGGCCGACGGCTGCAGCGATCAATGGGGCAACGGCTAGAACGCCGACCAAAACCACGCGGATCAGGCTTTGTACGAAGGCAAAGGTGCGGCCGCGGACATCGTCTTGGACCTCCATGCCCAGCATGGTGAAGCCGGTGACCCAGGTGATTCCGCTGAATGCACCAAGGATTACGACGATAAAGACAGCAAGAACCAGGTTAGGGATTGCGGCAAGTGCGACCAGGAATGCGCCGCTGATTGTTAGCGATGCACCGAAAAGGCGGCGGCGAGAAAATTGTGCAAATATTTTTGGGCCAAGTGCGATGCCTGATGCAAGGCCGGTGAAGACTGCGCCGAACAAAACACCGTATGCGGCTTCTCCGCCGCCCAGATCGCCAACGAAGGTTCGGGCAAGGCCGATGACCGCGCCGGCTGCGACAAATGCGCCGACCATTCCGACGATAAGCCCGCGGATTAACTTGCTGCCGCTTACCGCTTTCCAACCTTCGTGAAGGGATTTAAGGATTCCGGTTTCGGCGGCGTGCTTTGCGGCTGCGCCTTTAGGAATTTCGCGTAATCCCCAGATTGTGAAGGCGGCGAAGGCAAATGACAGTGCGTTTGCGTACAGTGCTAATTCGACCGCGGTTACATTTGTTGAGAAAGCTGCGTTGATCGCTGATGTGAATAGTGAAAGGAAGGTGAATAGTGCTGCTGCAACTGGTGCGGTTCCGTATGCGGCTAGCAGTGAAACTTGGTTTGCGTTTTCTAACTTGTCGCGTGGGACCAAGTTGGGAACTGATGCTTCCTTTGCTGGTGACCAGAACAAGGTTATGCATTCAACCAAGATCATTGCGGTGTAGAGCCAGAAATAATTATTTGCAATTGGAATCGAGATATACAGCGCTGCGCGCACGATGTCGCAGTTCACCATTAATTTGCGGCGATCTAATTTGTCGGCGATAACGCCTGCAATTGGGCCAAGGAAAACTGCGGGCAGCAAACGTGCGATGAAAACACCTGCGATTGCAAAGTTAGCAGTTGTGTAATCGCCACCAGAAAGTTGTTGCGCCATGGCGGTGGTGGCTAGAAGTCCGAGCCAGTCGCCAAGGGATGAGAAGAGCATCGAGTTCCACAGCTTGCGGAAAGGTTTGATCGCAAGGACTCCGCGAGTTACCTGCTGCGCTGGGGCGGCAGGAGTCGGAAGTGTCTTTGGCATGGCGGTAAGTCTATAGGTGGGGACTGATCAGGCTAGAAGGGGCTTTTCATGACCGGAAAACTGCAAATAAACCCTTTACTAACTCTCGGCAGGCTAGTAGAAAAGGGGCACCAATCTAGGGAGAGGTAAGCCAAATCAATGGAGATTCGTGCAGAGCTTGATGAACTACTGAATGAGTTCTATGCCGGGCAAAAGATCCCGAGCGAGCGAGTCCTCTCTGAAAGATTTGGTGTTGCACGCATGACTTTGCGTCATGCAATTGAAACTTACATTTTAGAAGGCAAACTCGAACGTCGACCTGGTTCTGGTACCTACATTTCAAATCAGTGTTATTCACTATCTGCCCGTTGTAGATCATTTTCATCAGAAATGAAGTCACGTGGCTTAGAGCCTGGGAATAAGTTGTTAACGGCAAAAATTATTTCAGCGGATAAAGTAAATTCAAGTAAGTTACGCATTCCTTTGAACTCTAAGATTCTGAAGTTCTCTCGTTTGAGATTTGGAAATGAGATCCCAATGGCGTATCAAACAACGAGCATCCCTGTTTCCTATATTGGAATTATTGAGGATGCTGAGCTCGAAGGATCCTTAGAAGATCTGCTCCAAAATAGATTTGGCATCACTATCGTTACATCTCAGACTGAAATTTCGGGGGACTTTGCAGACCAAAAAATTGCAAAGCTACTAGAGATAGAAACGACTACTCCGTGCCTTGTGAAAGAGACAATCGACATGGATCAGCGTTCACGAAGCATTATGTGGAACAGAACTTGGTACAACGCTGAACGATTTAAAATTAGATTTGATGCCGCTTGTAATGTGCGTGAATCTAAAAAACCAGCTGCCTCCTAAATTTAATTCGGTAGTCGATCCATCGCTTCCCAAAAATCTTTCATAATCGCAACTTCATCAACATCCATGCAGACCGGAACTGTTGCAACAGGTCGATCCCAATACATTGAGCCGGCTGCATCCATTTCGGGGATTGGCATTGGACGGGTGATCACAGCTTCTGGGATTGTGTAATAAGCAATATTTACGATGTCCCAAAGCACTTTTGTCGGTCTGGATGAATCCATATCCATCTTGATACGACCGTGACCCCATTTTTCAAGGATGTCAGCCAAGAAATTAAGAATTGCTTTGTTTTTTGCACGTAATTCTGGAAGAAAAACGCCATTTTCTACTGCGACTTTAACGACTCCTGGCCACCCAGGTAGAACAACTAAATTCTCATGATTTTGATACAGAACGCGCCAGGCGGCGATATCTGCGCGTGCATTTAATTCACCATACTTATATTTTTTCCACGTAACTTCATCAGGAAATGAGCCCGCCCAAATTATTGGAACGTTCTTTGCTAGCTCTGGGTAACCTAATTTGAAAGCAGCTAAATCTGTTGCTGGGCCAGTTCCTAGAATAGAAAACTCGACACCCTGCTTTGCTAGGTTAACAATAAAATCTAATCCTGCACTTGGTAAGCATTCATCGATGTGTTCCATTGGGCGCGCTGCTCCTTGTAGGCAAGGGACATCACTTCTTTGGCAAAGATCAATAACTCTTTGTGCCTCATCACGATATAAGTTCACAGAATCATGACCATGCACCAAGGTGTTGTGAGAAGAAATGACTGCTAGAACTTCTAACTTGGGACTACCAAGTGCGTAGGCAATAGCAAATTGATCATCAATTTCATTCATGGTGTCGCACACCATTACAACTTTTTGTTTAGCGTCGTTGCTCAATTTTTTCCCCTTTAAGCATCTTGGTTGCGTACTCGATGACATTGTCAACTGATGGGATGTAATGATCTTCAAGCGGTGGTGAGAAAGGAACCGGCATATGTAAACCGGTTAGGGTTTTGATCGGACCCTTCAGCGATGAGAATGCAAGATCTGCAACCATGCCGGCGATATCTGTTGCGATTGAGCAACGGGGGTGGGATTCATCGACAACTAATAGGTGACCAGTTTTTGCTACTGATTCACAAATTAAATCAATGTCGATCGGTGAATATGAACGTGGATCAATTACCTCAGCATCAATTCCCTGCTTTGCTAATTGATCTGCGGCATCAAGGGCTGTACCAACCATTTTTTGGACGCCAACAATGGTTATGTCTTTACCCTTTCTCTTGATGTCACCAACACCAATCGGGATTGTGTATGAACCTTCAGGGACATCGCTCTTTTTCATATACAGACGTTTGTGTTCCATAAAAATCACTGGATTTTCATCGCGGATAGCTGAAATTAGTAAACCCTTGGCGTCGTAGGCGTTTGACGGTGCAATCACCTTGATGCCTGGGATGTGGCTATAGATGGACAGGAGCATTTGAGAGTGCTCAGAACCTGCTCTAAAACCTGCACCGGTCACAGTTCTGATTACCATCGGAATACTGACCTTGCCACCATAGGTAAATCGAAGCTTTGCAGCATGATTTAAAATTTGGTCAAAGGAAGTTCCGATGAAATCTGAGTACATGATTTCTGCGATAGGACGCATTCCTGCAAAGGTTGCTCCAATACATGCACCCACGAAACCTGTTTCTGCCAGCAAAGAGTCGATTACACGTTCTCTGCCAAATTCAGTTACTAAATCCTTGGTAACTCCAAATGGTCCTCCCCATGCATCAAGTGCTCCTGGGATGTGATCATTTCCGGCACCACCTGCGACATCTTCACCAATAAGAATGACTGAAGAATCCGCTCTCATTTCCAGACGAATAGCTTCATTGACTGCATCTTTGTAAGTCAGTTGACGGGTCATGCGCGTGCTCCTTCTTCAAGATAAACGGCGTCGTGCATGTCATCAATTGTTGGGAATGGATCCTTAGCTGCTCGCTCGAAAGCATCAATGATGTGTTGCTTATTTTCTTTTTCAAATACTTCAAATTGAACTTCGACAGATGGATCAGTTTCCAATATTCGCTTTTTGTAACTAATCAATGGATCCTGCGATTTCCAATACGCGACTTCTTCGGCAGATTTGTAAGTTTCTGTATCACCTTCGTACTGTCCAGATAACTTATAAGTCATCGATTCAATAAAGGCTGGTTTTTTATTTTTTCTCATGTATTCAAAACATTCTTTGGCAGCGGCTTCAACCGCTTCGAAATCATTTCCATCCACCTTGATGGCCTTGATATCAAAGTGATCAACGTAGCCGATGGTGGATTCATGTAAGAGGTGGTACTTACTTGATGTCGACTCGGCATACAGGTTGTTTTCACACACAAATAAGACAGGTGCTTCAAACTTGATCGCAAACTCTAAACCCTCATGAAAAGCCCCTTGATGAACCGCTCCTTCACCAAAGAAACACAAGGCAACCTGATCAGTTCCCTTCATTTTTGAGCCCCAAGCAGCACCGGTTGCAATCGGAATACCTCCGGCAACAATTCCCATGGAGCCAATGAAATTTATGTTTTGGTCTGCGATGTGCATTGAACCACCAAGACCTTTGCAATAACCAGTACTTTTACCCAAAAGCTCAGCGACCATCTTGTAGATATCTAAGCCTCGCGCAACACCATGACTATGGTTTCTATAAGTAGAGGTCATCCAATCATCTGATCTGAGCTGCTTAATGATTCCAACTGAAGAAGCTTCTTGACCTATAGAGGTATGTAAGTAGCCGACCGCGTCATCACCTTTAGCGAACTCTTTTACATACAAATCAAATTCACGTATAAGGCTCATTAATTTCCAGTTGTCTAACATTTCCTTGACTGACATTATGCGAGCCCCCTTGTTTTGTTTTCAGTTGATAACCATTTATCAATACCGTTTAAGATAGTTTCACAGTGATTAGAGACCACATCTTTAGAAGCCCCCGCAATGTGTGGTGTGCAAATAGCATTTGGTAACTTGACCCATCTATCCTGAGAATCGATTGGCTCTTTCCAAAAAACATCGATGGCCGCACTTGCTATCTCTTTATTGGCCAGTGATTGGTAGAGATCCTCTTCGACAATCAGTTTTGCGCGAGCCGAGCTAATCAAAATACCCTCTGGTCCTAGCTTTCTTAGAAGTGCTCGGTTAACCGAGTTTTCGGTCGCTGGGATAACTGGAGCGTGCAGTGAAACAATGTCACATGTTTCGAATAACTCATCCAAGCTCTTAACTTTTTTCGCGTGCACACTTGATTCCACAAATGGATCGAAGAAATAAACTTGAGAACCAAAGCCACTATGAAGCCTCTTGGCTACACGCGCACCGATCTGCCCAAATCCGAAAAGGCCAACCTTTAAGTTTCCGAGATCTCTACCTCTAAACTCTAAATAAGGTAACTTGCCATCAAACATCCAACCCTCTGAGGCTAAATGCCTGCTACTAGCGGTTAATTTCCGGGATAAATCCAGCATCATAGAAAGGCAATAATCAGCTACTGAATCAGCATTTCGGCCAGGGGTATGTACAACTGGGATACCGCGTTCTTTGCAAAATTCTAAATCAACATTTACTGGGGTTCCGCGAGATACACCAACAAATTTAAGATCTGGCAATGATTCGATCACTGTCTTATTGAGATCTTCGATCTCTACAATCACGATTTCGCAACCTTGAGCCTTTGCAATGAGCTCTTCTTGAGTCAGAGTATTTCCGGTCTGGCCCCAGCCTGTTAACTCGTATTCAATACCTCTGGTCTTCAGGGCAGATAAAAATTCATTACTTACTTCGCAGGTAATTAGAGCACGCATTGTGTTATTTAGCATTTTCTAGAACCTTTCGAGTGCCTTCTGCTTGCTGATACAAGACTGCATGATTCTTAGATTGCTCTTTTAGAAAGGCCGAAGTTTCTGCATCCAAATCTTCCGAAGCAGTCTCGAAGTCAAGGTTCTCTAGAGTTTCACCATTTAAAATCGAAAAGAGATTATTGACAGCTACATCGCTAGACATTAGATCTACCTGCGTGTCCAAAAGAGAGTTTGAGATGGCTTGAATCTGAGAGTTTGCTCCACCACCAGTAAGTACTACTTGATTGATATCAAACCCATCATTAATTAAAGCCAAAATTTGATTAGCAAGAGCAAAGGAGTAATCCAAAGTTAGACCTAGCGCCATTTGATTACTGTCAGAGTTTGTAAAGTCACCCATCATCGAAAATGCTGGTCGTGACTCCCATTTTTCTTCATTCCACATGTTGCAGGATCCAAAAACAGTGGGCGCTTTAGAAATACTCTCTATGTTTACTTTTGGTGCTGTGACAGCTGTTGAAACATTATTTTTTAGCCATCCATAAAAAGTTCCTGGATAACCCAAGTTTCCTTCTAGCAAATAGGCTGAGTCAACAAAAGAAGTTGATTTCCATGGTTGCAGCTGCGTTGAAATACCCAAAGTTGGGCTCAAAAGGGAGATTGGTGTGGAAGAACCAGCTGATACAACTACTTTTCCGGCTTTGTTGCCTGAGGCCCCCATATGAAGAAAATGAGAATCTCCACCGCCTACATAAAGTACCGCTGAACTCCAACTAGGTGATAAAAGTGATTGGGTATCAGCATTAAGTGTTCCCACTTGAGAGCCAAACTTTCTTGGTGTTGGCATTAATGTCTCTGGGATTCCAAAGTGATCAAGCAGTTGGGCGTTGATCTCCTTTTTACCTAAGTTAGCAAGTTGACCAGCTGACACTAAAGTCATTTCAGTTAGCACTTCTTGCGTAAATTTCCAGACTAGCCAATCATGGACAAACAAAAGTTTTGTGCTTTTCTCAAATAGCTCTGGCTTGATACGCATTAAATTGATGACTTTCGGCAGAGTCAATTGTGGAGCAAACCAATGACCTGTCTCTTCATAAATCCTGCTAGAACCATAATCTTCAATATCTTTTCGAGCATACTCACCCGATGTATCGCTATTGAGATAAATGGGTGTAATTTCAGATGTTCCTCGAACTAAACAAAACCCTTGTCGCAAAGTTGAAATGTAGATCTTGTTAACCTGAATTCCCGTTGGAAGTTTCTGTGCGGTGTTATTCATCGCTTCAATCACGCGAATAAACAACTCCTTTGGATCCAAGTAAATGTGCTTTTCTTCAACTTTTGCTGCAATTGGTACTTCATGTGAATAAATTTCCCCAGCATCACTGTCACAGATGGTCACCTTTACAGATGATCCACCTATGTCAATAAGTGCTGAGGTTTGTTTCATAGGTTGTTAGCTCGTAAATGATCCCAATACGCCTGAGGTACCTCTGTTGGTTTCAAGCCCAGTTGATGACAACGCAAAGTTAATTCTGAAGCCTCTTCAAGGTTTAGGACTCTTGCATAGCCAAGTTGAACCGTCGGTGCAAGAACTACGCATCCATGATTTTCAAGAATGAGTACATTTGAATCTTTCACAGCAGATGCGGTTGCATCGGCAATTTCTTGGGTTCCCGAGCGAATCCACGGGATTCTGGTTACCTTTCGCACGTAATAAACATGATCAATTGTTAGAAAACGAATAGGTAGATCAAGGGCTGCAGTTAAGACGCTGGCCTGGGGATGTAAATGGATACAAACATCTATATCTGGCCTAGTTTTGTAACTTTCAAGGTGAACTCTGAACTCTGATGAAGGCTTTATTCCGTCCAAGTGTTCTCCGTCTAAGTTCACTTGAGCGAAACTGCTTGGTGTTAGTTGATCTAATTGCGTGCCAGTACCGGTGATGAAGAAAATATCTGTACCAGGTGCCCGGAAGGAGAGATTTCCACCTGAGCCCACAGCCAAACCGTGTTCGACAACATTCTTACCAACTTCAATTAGCTCACTCATGATCGATTGCAAATCTTTATTGCCACTGATTGTGATCTCTGAAACCATCTTATGCTCCGATCATATGGCTAGGTTGGAAAATTGTTTTAAATTGGGAAAAACTAGGATCAGAAAATGCCGATGTAAAATCATCAAATCCGACAACATTTGAAATCAAATACTTAAGCTCATTTTGATTTTTAGATAAGAATTCGACACTTAAATCAAAGGCTGTGTCATCAGCCAGGTGACCGCCAATCAATGTTAATTCTTTAAATTCACTTACCTGATTGAAGTCAAAAAGCATTTGCTCTTGAAATACTCCGTAGATTACTGCCGTACCAGTTGGCTTTAATCCCGCTAAGCCAGCTTTGAAATTTTCTGCATACCCCGAGGTTTCAAAAATGACATCAAAAGAATCATTTAAGTCAGTTACCTGGGCAAGGGAGACATGGCCAATTCCAAGCTTTTCGAGCAAGGATCTTTTCTCGTCAGATGATGTAAGAACGGTAATCTTTAAATCGGGGTAAGAGATTTTTAGGTAGTGGGCAAGACATGCACCAATAGATCCCATTCCAAGAATCAGCACAGAATCACTCTTTTGTAGTTGAATTTTTCTTGAACAGTAAATTGCGTTGGCCATGGTTTCGCTTAACCCACCGATTAGATCATCTATTTCGCTAGTGTATGAATGAACTCTGGAGCCAACAGGTAATGCAATCTTTTCGGCAAAGCTGCCCTTAAAGGTGCTGCCAAAGTGCTTTCTAACTGTGCACATATTGAATTTGTTTTTCTTGCACAGCTCGCACTGGTAGCAAGGAACATTAACTTGAACAGCCACTTTGGAACCAAGAGCTAGGTTTCCAGCTTTGCTTGAATCCAGTTCAATTACTTCTCCAAAAATTTCATGTCCAGGCACAATCGGATAAGAAATATCCCATGGGTGGTTGCCCGACCATAGGTATGAATCGGCTGCGCAAACCCCACTTGAGATAACTCGCAAAACAGCCATGGGAGTAAAGGTTTGATCAATTTCTTGATCAATTACCGATACTGACCCTGGGCCATTGAGCGAAATGGTTTTCACTTTTTAGTTGCTTCCTAGTAATGATTTTAAGTAAGTTGAGCTTTCTTCCAAAATGCTTTCAGGACCAGGTCCATCTTCATCGACAGCGGCACCATATAAATCGAAATTTGCTGATGCAGAAAACTTGATTTCCTCGAGCACCTTCAAGATCGGTGAGAAATCATGGACTCTGCCACATGGTAAGTCAGCATCCGAATCTCCTGCGATTGCATCTCCTAGATGCATGGCCCCCATTAACTTTCGTGAATGTAGATCTTTAATTAGCTCGACAACATTTTCTTCAAGGGCAAAGGCGTGACCTGTGTCAATCAGAACTTTGAGAAAACTAAATGCCTTGAGCATCTCGGCTAAATCTGCACCGTTAGGGAAGATGGTGTCTGCCTTGTATTCAATTGAAACGACTCCGTCATATTTTGATGCCAAGGCATCCAGTTTCTTGAGCGTTAGTAAAGTTTCTTCAAGGTTGGCATCGGGCAAATCTGCGCCGGTCCAAATATTCGCATACTTGATGCCCGCGCTCTGCAGAGCAGAAAAAAAGATTTCGCATTCTTCCAAAAAACCACTTTTTGAATTTGAAAATGCGCCCTGGGGCCAGCGTTCAGGAGTGAGTGAAAACAGTGCTGCAGTTACCTGAACATTATGTGCTTTTTCTAGTCGTGAAATCTCTTCTAGGTTTTGTTTGGTTAACTCCGCTGACGGAGTGTAAATACCAAGCTCAACAAATCCAATCCCGAGTTTATTAAAAATTGGAAATGTCGTTTCATACTTCATGCCAAGTGGCCATAGGTTCCAGTCAGCTGAACCTAACTTCATCCCTTTTAGCATTAGTTATCGCGACTAAGAACATGTAGACGAGTAGGTTCATAACTGATGTAAACACTTTCGTTGACATCGAAATCCGCAAATCGATCACTTTCGACGATAATTTCTAACGGTTCACCATTAGAACGATTAGCCACCTGGCAGTTTATGGAGATTCTTGATCCCACAAATTGCCAAGAAAGTACGGTCGCTTCGAAGGAATGCTTTGTTTTTTCTCGTCCGATTTTCAAATCTTCTTGTCTGGCGGCCAGAAGCGAGCCATTGGGATGAGTTTTTCCTAACTGCAAGACCCCAAAACTAGTTTCAAAGGTTTCGCCAGCAACTTTTCCGTTAAATACATTTCTGCATCCAAAAAACTTGGCAACCTTTGGGCTTTCAGGAGTTGATACAAAGGATTCTGGAACGTCGTACTGCTCTAGAACTCCTGACTCCATAAATGCAATCTTGTCTGAAATCGCCATGGCTTCTTCTTGATCATGCGTTACAAAAAGCGTTGTCATTTCGAAAGAGTCATGAATCTCGCGGATGAAGTTTCGCATTTCAACTCTTAGATTTGCGTCCAAAGCACTGAGAGGCTCATCCAGAAGAAGAACCTTTGGATTACGCATCAACGCTCTAGCGAGAGAAACACGCTGCTCTTGGCCGCCAGATAATTCGCCCGGCCGGCGGGATGAAAAGCCAGGCAGCTTCACGAGTTCTAGCATTTCTTCAACTCGCTTATCAATATCCTTTGGTGGATTCTTTTGCGCACGAAGTGAGAATGCAACATTTTCACCAATCGTCATGCTTGGGAAAAGCAAAGCTTTTTGAAACACCATTGCAATCGCTCGTTTTTCAACGGTGATTTGGTCTTGCAGTTCATCACCGAAAAATACGTGGCCAGAGGTTGCGCGTTCCAGGCCTGCCACAATTCGCAACAAGGTTGTCTTTCCGCACCCCGAAGAGCCCAGGATTGAAACTAGCTGACCGCTTCCTACCTCAAGATTGATTCCTTTTAAAACAGGATTTGTTCCAAAGGACTTTTCAATGCTTTCAATCTTTATTCCTGTATTCATTAGACGCTTCCCAATCCTGTAACGCTCGATGATCTTCCAACTAGATGCTTGCTTGTGAACCTCAATAAAATTAGTGGGGGAATCATAAATACAATGCTGGCTGCACCAACCAGAGTTAGATCACTTCCACGTAAATATGCGAACAAAACCATTGGAAGTGTTTTGACTGCGGCTCCGCCTACTAGCAGCGTGAGAATGTACTCACTCCATGAAATCACGAAGGCAAACAAGAACGAAACCGCTAAACCTGGCAACACAATCGGTAATGTAATTTTTCTAAGTACTGTCAATCGTGAGGCTCCTAAAACTTGACCTTGCTCTTCATAAGCGCGATCAAAGTTTGCAAAAGTTCCCGACATAATCATTACTACATATGGAACAGTTGGAATTAAGTGAGCCAAAATTACGCCCCGCATAGAATCAGCTAGGCCATATTTGATAAATAGAATCTGAATTCCCATAGTCACTGCTAGGCCTGGAACAATTAATGGTGCAAGGACTAGAAACTGAAAGAACTTCTTCATCTTGAAGTTGTACATGGCGATTGCTCGACCAGCAGCACTACCAATGGCGGTGGCCAACACTCCAACAACTAAGGCAATCACTGTTGATGTTATGACGCCCCTGAGTATGTCTCCGTTAGGGTCAAATGAAACTTGATAGCCACGCGCTGAATACTGTTCAGGAAGCAGATCTGGAAATCTCCAACCAGCCGCGACTGACCAAATAATGATGGATAGGAATGGGAAAAAGACCCAGAAGACAAATAACCCAAGAAAGAGGGGTCTAAAAATAATTTTCATTACTTCCTACCTTCTTGTTTTGTTAATAACATGTATGCATAAACCAATAGACCGATCACAAATGAAGTAATCGTGGCTAGCGCCATGGCTGTTGGACGATTAGCTAAATCTCTATCTGTATAAAGCTGGTATGCGACAACAGAAACAGTTGATGGGTAGGGCTCACCCAGAAGATATGGGACTTCATATGAACCAAACGAGAAGGCAAAGACAATAATCGTGCCGGACAAAATTGCCGGGAAAATATAGGGCAAAATGATTTTTCGTAATCTGTAGCTGTAACTCGCACCTAGGGTCTTTGCGGTCTCATCTAAGTTGGTGACCGGGCCTCTGAGTGCGCTTAAAATCAGGACGCACATGAATGGAATCTCTTTCCAAAGATAGGACATGATAATTCCGTATCCAAATGGATCATTGGTGATGATAGGAAAACCACTAGATCCCTCTGTAATTCCAAAGTGATTTGAAAGTCTTGACACTAAGCCTGATTGAGAAAAAGTTAAAAGTATTCCAGTTGCGGCAACAACATGGGGAATTGGAATATTGAATTGAGTAATCGCGATTAACACAGATTGAAATCTCTTTGTTCTGCTTATCATCAGTGAAATTGCTAGGGCGATCACTGTCGATAAGATTGTTGACAGTAGTGCCACCCGAAAGGTTAAAATAATTCCGGCTCGAACGGTTTCATTTTGAAATACCGCGAAATAAGCATCCAAACTTATCTTCTGCTCTTGATCTGCAATTACCGAAAAGAACCCAAGGCTCTGAAGAATTCCAAATAAAAATCCACCGATGAAGAGTGCCATCAGCACAAGCATCGTTGGCAAAATAAGCCAAATGGCTCTGCGCTCTCTCACTTTACTCTTCATTCAAATCTCACTTTCAAATATTTGGGGAAAGAGTAGAGGCTGCGACCTTTACAGTATTCACAGCCTCTACTCTTTCAATCGATCTCACTTACTTCAGCTGGGGTTTACCCAGCCGACCCTCATAGTAAGTAGATTATTTACTTTTGCTGCACATCCTTGATCCAACCTGCATCGATCGCGCGCAACCATGCAGCTGTTAGCTCAGGGTTTGCATTGCGTGCCAATGTTGCTGGAGATGTACTTGATGGATGAACTGGAAGAGCACGGTATTGCGCTGACAATGGTGTCTTGTTCATAACAATTGCTGGGCTACCGATTACGCCATCCTTTTGCATCTTTAGTTGAGCTGCAGGTGTTTGCAAGATGTTCGCGATTACCTGAGCACCAGCTTTGTTTGGAGAATTGAATGGAATAGTTACATAACTAATGTTTCCAATCATTCCTTCTTTGAAAGCAGTTACGCGAGTTGACTTAGGGAAAAGTCCCTTATCAACGTTTGTAAATGATGAAAGTGCACCGTAGTTAAAGTATGCAGAAATTTCACCATTTGCGTATAGCTTCTCAAGATCTCCGATATTTGCTGGGTATGTAGTTCCCTTGCGCCACAATGCAGGCTTTAGATCGTTCAAGAATGTTGCTGCCTTAGCCATTGCAGGAGTGAACTTAGTTGCATTATATGCTCCTAAGAAGTCCGAGAATCCACCATTAGCATGGTAGAACAAACGTCGAACTGTCATTGAACCATTGAAATCTGGTGGTGCTGGGTATGTGAACTTGCCTGGGTTTGCTTTAGCCCATGTAATGAAACCTTCAAGGCTTGCTACAGCAGAGCGTGGAACTACTTTGCTGTCGTACACAAGTCCTGAAGATGCAGTTGCCCAAGGCGCTTCGCAACCATCTACTGGTAATCCGAAGTCAGAGTTAACTGATGAGCTTGTCCAATCTACAAATTTAGCGCTTGGCAATTTTGTAGCCCAGTCGCAGTGCCAAATGTTTGCTTGGCGGCCTGTAGCAAAGTTCTCACCATTAATCCAAATCATGTCTACTGCACCCTTGGTGGTATTTCCTGCTTGTTTTTCACCAAGAACTTTATTTACTGCATCAACAGTTCCATTGAGCTTTACTTGATTTAATGTAACACCAAGTTTTTTAGCTTCAGCGCCAACGTACTCGTTAACGAATTCATTAATTGCTGTTGATCCACCCCACATGTACCAATTTACTGTTTGGCCTTTTGCTTCCTTCAGTATTTTGTTCCATTGTGGACTTGTGTAAACAGTTGTTCCTATTGCGTTGGATGGGGCGGTTGCAATTACTCCGGGAATAGTTGCAGCCAGCACGACAACCAATAACTTACTTAGTAGTTTGAACTTCATTTTTACTCCCTTAAGTTCCATACGGAACTTCGATGTTGTTCCGTGTAAATTAACATTGATGTTAAGAAAATGTAAGAATGTAGAAAAATTAGTAACTAGACCACTTTTAAGTTTTTTGTGTAACGTCTTGTTATACACCCGCAAAACGAGCCATAAATAGAGGTTTTTCATGAACAATAATTTTAAAGTTGCAGAAACTGGTCTAGTTAGAATTTTGCAGAGCCTAGAAGCACAGAAAGTATTAAGACAAACTTCCTTCACTGTTAGATAACACAATCGAGGGGTGCCATGAGTTCCAATGCAAAAGTAAGACCAAACATCGTCGTAATTATCTGCGATGACATTGGTTTTGGAGATTTAAGTTGTAACGGATCAACGATGATTAAAACCCCGTATCTAGATCATGTCGCAAAACGTGGCGCCAGACTTACCTCTATGTACAGTGGCGGACCAACATGTACTCCGGCACGAGCTGCCTTAATGACAGGACGTATTGCTCCTCGCACAGGTGCTGCGCGAGTTCTTTTCCCGGGTGATAACCGAGGCATGCATGCAGATGAAATTACAATGGGTTCTTATTTGAAAAATTTGGGATACGCGACAGGTTGCTTTGGAAAGTGGCACTTAGGCGATATTCCTGACAGTGGTCCCCTGAAATTTGGGTTTGATCGTTACTTCGGATTGCCATACAGCAATGACATGGATCCCATGATTGTTTACCGTGATGAAGAAGCTGTTGAAGAACCGGCAGAGGTTGCTTCTTTAGCGATGCGATGCGCACAAGAAGCGGTTGAATTCATCGATAAAACCCCGAAGGATCAACCGTTTTTTATCTATTTCCCATTCACAAGCCCGCATCACCCAATTACACCTGAAGATAAGTTCATTGGTACTTCAGAAGCTGGTCTCTATGGTGATACTTGCGAAGCGATTGATTACTACTCTGGCGAGCTGTACAAACACATAGAAGCTCGCGGGCAAATTGAAAACACCATCTTTGTATTTACAAGTGATCATGGACCATGGTGGGAAGGTTCAAATGGTGGATTGCGTGGTCGTAAGTTTGAAACTTGGGATGGCGGAATGCGTGTTCCATTCTTAATTTCCTGGCCTGCAATGATTCCAGAGGGTCAAGTAATCACTCAACCAGTGGCCACTATGGATTTACTTCCAACCTTGTGTAATTTACTCTCAATTGAGGCTGATTCTTCGATGCCTTTTGACGGTGAAGATATCTCTGAGTTGTTTATGAAGGGTTCAATTAAAGATCATGGCCCAATCTGGTACTTCGATGCATTTAGTTTAAACGCAGTTCGAAAAGGTAAATGGAAGCTCCATAGAAAGCGACAAACTTGGGGTGGCGAAAAGTTCTCACAGTGGTCACTTCCACAGTTATTTGATTTAGAACGAGATCCTGGCGAGTGTTACGACTTAGGTGCAAGACACCCTGAAGTTGTGAAAGAGTTAAATGAACTCATGGAGAAGTTTGAGGGTAGTTTAAATCTGGCAGATGCCGATGATCGCGAGTGGTGGAAGGGTTCAACATTAGGTGACTCTGCGGGATGGAACGTGCAAAAGGCGTAGCTTCTCTGATGAGTGATTCAGACAATTCCTGTTGCTCACCACAACGTCCTGCTGCTGAAAATCTTCGAGAGATACAACTTTCTAGTCCTGCAGAAAATTTGGGGATTGAGCACTTTGTAACAATTCCTGCCGGTGAATTCTTGATGGGTACAGATGAATCGTTTTACCCAACTGATGGTGAAGCTCCGAGCAGAAATGTTTGGGTGGATGAATTCAAAATCGGAAAGTACGCGATCACCAATGCAGAATTTAGTTCTTTCGTGGTTGAAACTGGATATACAACTGATGCGGAAAAATTCGGGTGGTCCTTTGTTTTCAAAGGTTTGGTTGATGAAGCTACTCAAAAAAAGAAAGTTTCAGGTGTCGCCGAGACAGCACCTTGGTGGCTCGCAATAGAAGGAGCAAGTTGGGCTAATCCTTTTGGTAACTCGCAAACTTTTGATGATTTACTTGATCATCCAGTTGTACACATTTCTCACAATGATGCTCAAGAGTTTTGCAGGTGGGCGGGGTACAAACTTCCAACAGAGGCGCAATGGGAAAAAGCATCCAGAGGGGGCTTGGAGCAAAAACTCTATCCTTGGGGAAATGAATTGCTGGCAGGATCGAGCCACAACGCAAATATCTGGCAGGGAGATTTTCCAGAGTTTAATTCCAAAGAAGATGGCTACTTAGGGACCGCCCCCGTTGAAAGCTTTACAGCTAACGCTTATGGCCTCTTTAATACCGTTGGAAATGTTTGGGAATGGACAGCTGACTTTTGGTCTGCCCGTTGGCACATACCTGAATCTGAAGAAACCAGAAGGAACCCTCGGGGTCCCATGAAAAGTTCTGGAAACAAGGTTTTAAAGGGTGGATCATTTATGTGTCATGACTCTTATTGCTACAGGTACCGAAATTCGGCAAGAACCTTTAACTCTCCCGATACTTCAACAAGTCATATCGGCTTTCGTTGCGTTAAATAACTAGATCTTCAGCGCCGCCTCAAAGATCAACTGATTTGCTTCTGATTGCCTCTTTTGTTCTTCAACTGAAAACTCATGCAACCAAGTTCTACCTTCAAGTAGTTCATCCCAGACAAATAGCATTGAAACGCGTTGCATATCGAAATACTCAGCAGCGCTAAAAACAGCAGAGGTCTCCATATCTACGCCAAACAAACCACGTTCTTCCCATTTTTGTATCTGATCTACCGGTTGTTGTAACAAGGCGGAGGTAGAAATATGAGGACCTAAATGTGTTGTTAGCCCAAATGAAGAAAGCGCAGCTTGAGCACTGTCTACAAGTGATTGGGTCGGGGTTGATTTCGTGGACTGTCCATAATATTGAGATGCTCCTTCGCCAATAAAGGAAGTGCTTGGAATAACGACATCTCCGGTCTTAATATTTTTTTGGAGACCTCCACATGATCCAATCTGAATCACTTTCTTCGACCCTAGAACACCAAAGATGTGCACCGGTTCCACGGCTCTGGGTGCACCATATGCGCAACAAAACATTATTTTTTGTCCTTGATATTCACCTAGGTACATATCTGGAAACTTTAATTCACGAACATTAGTCAAATACTCAAGTCTCATTGGATAACGAGATTTATGCCACCAAGTTCCTTCCAAAATAATCTTTTCTGGAATTTCACTGGAAGTCATACCGATAGCACTGAGCCACTCGTTTTGAGACATTTGCATCTCAGCAGTCTACCTATCCGCTTTACTTACTAGCGAGCTGCAAGCAGTGAAATTCCTAGGGCAGAAATAGCCATTAAGGTGAAGGCGATCAGGAAGATATACATACGTTTTTGCTTCATTGTGTTCGCTTAACCTTTCTTTGCAGCTTTCTTGGCTTTACCGGTGGCTGCTTTCTTCGCAGCTTTTTTAGTTGCAGCTTTTTTAACTACATTTTTTGTAAGTGTTGGTGCGGTGTCGCCAGGCTTTGCTTTTGCGGCAGCCTTTTTGCGTGACTTCTTTGGTGATGGGCCGTTTTCTGCTTCCCAGGCACGTCGTCCTGCAAGAAGTTCAAGTCCGCGCTCTAGTGTCATACCTTCTGCGGTATCACCACGGCGAAGCGTTGCATTAGTTTCACCATCGGTAACATACATACCAAAGCGGCCATCCTTGATAATCAAAGGCTTTTGAGTTGTTGGATCAATACCAAGTTCTTTGACTGGCGGCTTTGCAACTCCGCGACGGCGTTCCTTTGGCTTTGAATAAATCTCGAGCGCTTCATCTAATGTCATTGTGAATAATTGTTCTTCAGATGTCAGTGTGCGTGAATCCGCTCCTGCTTTTAGATATGGACCGTAACGACCATTCTGCACCGTGATGTCATCACCTGCACTGTTAGTACCAAGCGTGCGCGGCAATGAAAGTAGTTGTAATGCATCTTCATATGTAACGGTATCTAAAGTCATTGTTGAAAGCAGGCTGGCTGTCTTTGCCTTTGGTGCATCAGCCTTTTTCTTTTTCTTTTTTCCAGATGCGGTTAATTCAACTGGTGCTTCTGGCAGAACTTCGGTGATGTAAGGACCAAAGCGCCCCGATTTTGCGATGATCGGCAAGTTTGTTACTGGATCAATACCTAGTTCGCGCTCACCTGATGGTGCTGCTAATAATTCAATTGCCTTTGCAAGAGTTAATTCATC
>JBIIZR010000008.1:0-21195 GCA_044346185.1 Candidatus Planktophila sp. | reverse complement strand
CCAGATGAGCGATACAGACAAGGTCGCGATGCTTGGCCTGACCTACGACGATGTTCTTTTACTTCCGGATGCATCTGATGTGGTTCCTTCCGAAGTCAGCACAACTACCCAGCTGACACGAAATATCTCAATTGCGGTCCCGCTAGTTTCTTCAGCGATGGACACAGTTACAGAATCTGAAATGGCGATCGCCATGGCAAAGGCTGGCGGAATCGGAATCATTCACCGCAACCTTCCAATCGAGGCCCAAGTAACTCACGTCAAACTTGTTAAGAATGTTGGTTTAGCCGGAGCTGCCGTTGGTGTTGGTGATGATGGTTTCGCCCGTGCACAAGCTTTGATCGAAGCAGGTGTTGATGTTGTTGTCGTAGATACAGCACATGGTCATCACCGCGCAGTACTAGATGCGATTGCACGCATTAAGAAGTTTTCTCCAACCACTGAAGTTATCGGTGGCAATGTCGCAACACGTGCCGGTGCACAGGCCTTGATTAATGCTGGTGCAGATGCGGTAAAGGTTGGCGTTGGTCCAGGATCAATTTGTACAACCCGTGTAGTTGCAGGTGTTGGAGTGCCACAAGTAACAGCAATTCTTGAAGCGTCCAAGGCTTGTAACAAAGCTGGCATTCCTTTAATTGCTGATGGCGGATTGCAGTATTCGGGTGACATCGTTAAGGCCTTAGTAGCAGGTGCAAATTCAGTGATGCTAGGTTCACTTCTTGCCGGCTGTGAAGAATCTCCTGGAGAACTAGTAGAGATTAATGGCGTTAAGTACAAGGCCTATCGCGGTATGGGTTCATTGGGAGCGATGCAATCTCGCGGTGAACAAAAGTCATATTCAAAGGATCGTTACATGCAGGATGATGTTTTATCCGAAGACAAACTTGTCCCCGAAGGCATCGAAGGCAAGGTTGCATTCCGTGGCAAGGTGTCAGAAGTTGTCCATCAACTCGTTGGTGGACTTCGTTCAGGTATGGGGTATGCAGGAGCCCCAGATATCGAGACTCTGCGACGTGAAGGTCGCTTGATTCAGATTACTGCAGCAGGATTGCAGGAGAGCCACCCGCATGATGTGGCACATGTTGCTGACGCACCGAACTATCAGAAGAAGGGCCGCTAATGAATAACATCGAAATCGCCCCAGGAAAGCGCGCTCGCACCGCGTACTCCTTTGATGACATCGCAATTGTTCCTAGCCGCCGAACTCGTGATCCTGAAAATGTCTCTACCAACTGGCAGATCGATGCCTACAAGTTTGAACTACCGATGATGGCAGCCCCAATGGATTCAGTAGTTTCTCCTGAAACTGCGATCGCCATTGGAAAGCTTGGTGGCTTAGGAGTCCTCAACCTTGAAGGTTTGTGGACTCGTTATGAAGATCCTCGAATTCCACTGGGCGAAATCGCTTCTATGCCAGATAAGCATGCAACAAAGCGTATGCAGGAAATTTATAACGCCCCAATTCGTCCAGAATTGATTAAAGATCGTATTCAGCAGATTCGCGACGCTGGTGTAACAGTTGCTGCATCCTTGTCACCAGCGCGTACCGCAGAGTTCCATAAGGCTGTTATCGCAGCTGGCGTAGATATCTTTGTTATTCGTGGAACAACGGTCTCTGCCGAACATGTTGCTGCAGAAAATGAAGCACTTAATCTCAAGAAGTTTATTTACGAACTAGATGTTCCAGTAATTGTTGGTGGCGTAGCAACATCAACTGCAGCACTTCACTTAATGCGTGCTGGAGCAGCCGGTGTATTGGTAGGTTTTGGCGGCGGCGCGACCCACACAACTCGCAAGGTATTAGGTGTTGAAGTTCCGATGGCATCTGCTGTTGCCGAAGTAGCAGCTGCACGTCGTGAATACTTAGATGAATCAGGTGGTCGTTATGTCCATGTGATTGCAGATGGTTCAGTAGGTCGCAGCGGAGATATTGCAAAAGCAATTGCATGTGGCGCAGATGCAGTGATGATGGGTTCACCATTGGCGAAAGCAGTTGAAGCACCCGGTCTTGGTTGGCACTGGGGATCAGAAGCACATCACCCAGTTCTTCCTCGCGGAGAGCGCGTAAATGTAGGAACTGTTGGAACCCTTGAAGAGATTTTGCTTGGACCTTCACATACATCAGATGGTTCTATGAACTTGTTTGGTGCACTTCGTCGCGCAATGGCGACTTGTGGGTATTCAGATGTTAAGGAGTTCCAGCGCGTAGAGGTTCTTATTCATCGTGGCTGAGTTTCGCGGAGTACTGGTCGTTGATTTTGGCGCACAGTATGCACAATTAATTGCACGGCGTGTTCGCGAAGCACATGTTTATTCAGAGATTGTTCCATCATCAATTACTGCTGCTGATGTCAAAGCTAAAAATCCCTCTGCGATAATTTTGTCAGGTGGACCTTCAAGTGTTTATGCCGATAACGCTCCAAAAATCGATGCAGAAATCTTCACACTAGGTATTCCTGTCTTTGGAATTTGTTATGGATTTCAGGCAATGGCCGCAGCCCTTGGTGGCGTTGTTAGCCAAACAGGTAAGTCAGAGTTTGGCCGCACAGATACAACCGTTGTTACGACCTCCAAATTATTCGCAGGATTACCGGCACAGCAAAAAGTGTGGATGTCCCACGGAGATGCTGTTTCACAGGCTCCTGCAGGATTTACTGTAAGTGGATCCACGGCGGATACACCTATTGCCGCATTTGAAAATGAAACAGCTCTATTGGCAGGTGTTCAATTCCACCCAGAAGTTCTGCATAGCGAGTATGGCCAAGCTATTTTGCGCAACTGGCTAGTTAACATCGCACAGTGTGATGCAACTTGGACAACCTCAAATATCGCTGAAACAGAGATCGCAAAAGCTAAAGCAGTCATTGGAGACAAGAAAGCAATTTGTGGTTTATCCGGCGGAGTTGATTCAGCTGTAGCGGCGGCAATTATTCAAAAAGCGGTTGGAAATCAATTAACCTGCGTTTTCGTTGATCATGGCTTGCTACGAAAAGGTGAAGCCGAACAAGTAGAACGAGATTTTGTAGCCTCGACTGGTGTTCAACTAGTCGTCGTCGATGCCAAGAAACAGTTTTTAGATGCCCTTAAAGATGTGACAGACCCCGAAGACAAGCGAAAGATTATCGGACGTGAATTCATTCGTTCATTTGAATCAGCTGCTCGCGAAATTGCATCGGAATCAGAGGTTGAATTCCTAGTACAGGGAACTTTGTATCCAGATGTTGTCGAATCAGGGGGAGGAACTGGGACTGCAAACATTAAGTCACATCACAATGTTGGCGGCTTACCCGATGATCTTCAATTCACACTGGTAGAACCACTTCGCACATTGTTTAAGGATGAGGTTCGACAAGTTGGTCTTGAGCTCGGGTTACCCGAAGAGATTGTTTGGCGTCAGCCATTTCCTGGTCCTGGACTCGGAATTCGAATTGTAGGATCAGTAACGCAAGAACGTTTGGATTTGTTGCGCGAAGCTGATGCAATTGCCAGAGAAGAGTTAAAGTCTGCTGGGTTGGATCGACAGATCTGGCAGTGCCCAGTTGTTCTTTTAGCTGATGTTCGAAGCGTCGGTGTGCAAGGGGATGGCCGCACATATGGCCACCCGATTGTTTTGCGCCCAGTATCTTCTGAGGATGCCATGACGGCAGACTGGTCTCGAGTCCCATACGAGGTACTTGAAAAGATTTCTACACGTATAACCAACGAGGTTCGCGGGGTTAATCGTGTGGTCCTTGATGTAACAAGCAAGCCACCTGCCACCATTGAATGGGAATAAATTAAGGGTTTTCACAGGGTTTCGTTTTACCATTAGGCCCATGTCAAGGAGAGTTCACGTGAAGAAATTGATTGTCGTAGCGGTATCACTTGCTGCACTTTCAATTTCGACTTTCCTTATTTCTCCTTCTGCTTCTGCCAACACAAAAAATAAATCAGCAAAGGTTTCTACAATAAAATGCACAACGAATAAAGCTGTTGGTCATACACCTCCATCGATTGCACCAGCTGAAAAAGTCTTAAAGCGCATTCCACGAACATTTACCTTTGTAACAAATTGCGGAAACATCGTAGTAACTACTGTTGGTACTAAAGCACCGATAACCATTACACAGTTGGTAACGCTCGCACGAGGTGGCTACTTCAATGACTCCTTGTGCCACCGCTTAACAACACAAGGTTCATTTGTTCTTCAATGCGGCGATCCAACGGCGACAGGTAGTGGCGGGCCCGACTTCACATACCGCGATGAAAATCTCCCAGATCAAAAAGGTATTAACTATCCAGCAGGAACTGTAGCCATGCGCAATAGTGGGCCTGGAGTTAATGGGGAAGGCACAAACGGAAGTCAATTCTTTTTTGTTTTTGCTGACACAACATTGTTGCCTAGATACACAATTTGGGGAACAGTCACTCAAGGTTTAGATATCGTAAAAGCGATTGCCAAAGCTGGCGTTAAAGGTGGCGGGGCAGATGGCACACCTAATCAGCCAATCTCAATTAAACGAGTGACGGTTTCTAACAGCTAAATCAAGTAAGCAAAACTTAAGCGGTGCTAACAATCTTGAAAGCTTCAGCAATACGACCTTCTGGAAGCCCGCCCATACCTGCGTTGCGTTGACCCCATTCACGAACCATCTTTTCTAAATCTTTGTTATGTGCAGTTTGTGAAACGTGCGCATGTAGCGCCGCCATCTTTAGATCAAAAGTATCGGTGATGTCGACCCAATGATCTGGATGCGCAAAGCCAGATACCCATACCTCTTTCACACGCCAAGGCTGTAGACCCTCTTTTTCCATTAAATCCGTGAATGCAAATGGGTTCCGCGCATCAGGGTAAACCGCTTGAATCGTTGCTTCTCCGGCTGCTAAGTGATCAGGATGGCTTGCACCGATTCGATCCCAATTGCGTTCAGGACTCTGGCAGACAATTCGATCTGGCTGTGAGATTCGAATCTGTCGGACAATATCTTTACGAAGTTCAATTGTCGGTTCTAAATGTCCATCAACATAATTTAAAAAAGTAATGTCAGTGACACCAATTGCTGCGCCTGCAGCTCGTTGCTCGCGCTGACGGATTGCGGGCATTTCTTCTTTTGTAAAACCAGACTCTTCGCCACCTTGATCGCCGTTTGTGCAAAACACGTAGGCGACTTCAATTCCCTTTTTTACCCACTGGGAAATAGTTCCCGATGCTCCAAAATCTGAATCGTCAGGGTGGGCATTGACGACCAAAACTCGCTTGATCTCGGTATCTGCGATCGGTTCCATGCGCCAAGCCTAATAGACTCGACCTCATGACTGAAATCGATCCACTCATTGAGGGACTTAACCCTCAACAGGCGGAGGCGGTTACTCATGCAGGTGGTCCACTTTTGGTTGTAGCAGGTGCTGGATCAGGAAAAACTCGAGTTTTAACTCGTCGTATCGCATATTTGATGTCGCGCAGAAATGTTGCTCCTTATCAAATTCTTGCAATTACCTTTACAAACAAAGCTGCAGGAGAAATGAAAGAGCGTGTGGCTGAACTTGTTGGGCCAATTGCAAAGTCTATGTGGGTTTCAACTTTCCACTCGGCATGTGTTCGGATCCTGCGCCAAGAAGCAATGCGTCTTGGATATAGCAACTCATTTAGCATCTATGACTCTGCCGATTCAAATCGATTGATAACAATTGTGGCCAAAGAGTTAAATCTTGATCCAAAGCGATATCCGGCACGCCAATTTCAATCCATGATTTCCAATGCAAAAAATGAGTTATTGGGTCCCCAGGATTATCTCAATGCGACTACTAATCAGTTTGAACAAGTAGTTGCTGATGTCTATGCGGTTTATCAGCAACGTCTGATGCGTGCTAACGCGATGGACTTTGATGATCTGATCTTAAAGACGGTAGAAGTTCTACAACGTTTTCCAGAAGCTAAGGCTCGTTTCAGATCACGCTTTCGTCATGTTTTAGTTGATGAGTATCAAGATACAAATCATGCCCAGTACATTCTGGTCAAGGAGCTAGTAGGCACTGAACTTGAAGGTCAACAGCCTGCAGAATTATGTGTCGTGGGAGATGCCGATCAATCAATTTACGGTTTCCGAGGCGCGACGATTCGCAATATTTTGCAGTTTGAAATGGATTACCCCAACGCCAGGACTGTGCTGCTAGAGCAAAACTATCGATCGACCCAGAACATTCTTAATGCAGCTAACGCAGTAATTGCTTGTAATGAGAGCCGCAAGGAAAAGAATCTGTGGTCCGATGCAGGTTCTGGCACACCACTTGTTGGTTATGTTGCAGAGAGCGAGCATGACGAAGCTAATTTCATTGCCGATGAAATCCGATCTCTTCAGAGAGAAGGCGTCTCGAATCCAGGAGATACAGCTATTTTCTATCGAACAAATGCTCAATCACGTGTTTTCGAAGAAGTCTTTATGCGTAGCGCTCTTCCTTACAAAGTTGTAGGCGGGCTTCGATTCTATGAGCGTCGCGAAGTAAAGGATCTATTGGCCTATTTGCGGGTTCTAGCTAATCCTGAAGATGAGATTTCTCTACGAAGAATCATTAACGTTCCAAAACGAGGAATTGGCGATACGTCTTTGGATTATGTGGATGTTTTTGCCCGAGATAACAACATTTCATTTTGGCAAGGCTTGCTTCGTTGCAATGAAGTTACATCTGTACCTGCCCGTGCGGCGCAGGCTATTAATGAATTCACTTCGATGATCAGTGCTTTAAGCGTCTTGGTTGAGGCAAAGACCAAGCCATCTGTAATTGTCGAGGCTGCACTTGAACAATCTGGCTTGTTAAAGGAACTCGCAGATAGCACAGATCCTCAAGATGAAGTACGCGTGGAAAACCTAAAGGAACTTGTTGCGGTATCGATGGAGTACGAAGAAAGACCATTTGAAGAACTTGGCGAAGATGAAGAGATTTCTCTTGCAGGTTTCTTAGAAAAGGTTTCTTTAGTTGCAGATGCTGATGAAATTCCAGAGGGCGAAGATCATGGCGGAGTTGTAACAATGATGACGCTGCACACCGCTAAAGGTCTTGAATTTCCAACTGTTTTCTTAACTGGAATGGAAGATGGAATTTTTCCTCACTCCAGAACACTTGGCGAAAAAGATGAGATAGAGGAAGAACGACGTCTTGCATACGTTGGATTAACCCGTGCACGCCAACGTCTCTATATTTCTCGAGCCGAATACAGATCTACTTGGGGTGCTCCGAACTACAACCCACCGTCACGCTTTTTGGATGAAATTCCTGAAGAGGTAATCGAATGGCGTAATCAATCACGAACATCTGTATCTGCATCTTTGATTAAGAAAACGAGAACTGCGACCACGCCTCCTCCGAAGGCAACTGGAAAGAAGAGCGTTGCGATGGAGCTTGCTGTTGGTGAGCGTGTGTCACACGACACATTTGGGTTGGGCACCGTTGTCTCAGTAGCAGGGGCTGGCGATAAGGCTGAAGCGACAATTAATTTTGGCCAATACGGTGAGAAGCGATTGCTGCTGCGTTATGCACCCGTAGAGAAGCTCTAGGATTACCCTCATTAGCACATCAGAACTGAACTGATTGGAACCCCAGTGGATCTCTTTGAATACCAAGCCCGCGACATCTTTGAAAAACATGGCGTACCCGTATTAGCTGCAAGCGTTGCGACAACTGCAGATGAGGCAGAAAAAGCAGCCGCAGCTATAGGCGGAAAGGTTGTCGTTAAGGCACAGGTCAAAGTTGGCGGACGTGGAAAGGCTGGCGGAGTAAAGCTTGCCGAAAACCCACAGGATGCCCGCGAAAAAGCTGGCGCGATTCTTGGAATGGATATCAAGGGACACACAGTTCGCACAGTAATGATTGCAGCTGCTGCTCCAATTGAGTCCGAGTACTACTTGGCAATTTTGCTAGATCGTTCTAACCGAACCTTTCTTGTAATGGCATCTGTTTCAGGTGGAATGGATATTGAAGAAGTTGCACACACCGCTCCTGAAAAGCTCGCAAAGATTCCAGTATCTGCAGTTGATGGCATTTCACTTGCAAAGGCGAAAGAAATAGTTGCAGCTGCGCAATTCCCAGCAGATGTTGCTGATCAGGTTGCTGATGTATTGCTCAAGCTGTGGGATGTGTTCCAGGGTGAAGATGCAACTCTTGTTGAAGTTAACCCATTGGTTAAGACCAAGGATGGCAAAGTAATAGCACTCGATGGCAAGGTAACTCTTGATGACAACGCAGAATTCCGTCAACCAGATCATGAAGCACTAGTTGATCAAGCTGCAGAAAATCCATTAGAAGCTGCAGCTAAGGAAAAGGGACTTAACTACGTAAAGCTTGAAGGCGAAGTAGGAATCATCGGAAATGGTGCAGGACTTGTAATGAGCACTCTTGATGTGGTTGCTTACGCGGGAGAAAAGCATGGCGGAGTTCGCCCAGCTAACTTCCTTGATATTGGCGGCGGTGCATCTGCTCAAATCATGGCTGATGGTCTTTCAATTATTCTCGGGGACAAAGATGTAAAGAGCGTGTTTGTAAATGTGTTTGGCGGAATCACCGCATGTGATGCTGTTGCAAATGGAATCGTTCAAGCCCTCGAATTACTTGGACCTAAGGCGACCAAGCCAATCGTGGTGCGCCTTGATGGCAACAATGTTGTTGAAGGACGAGCAATTTTGGCTAAAGCTGCGCACCCACTGGTTGAGCAGGCAGACACAATGGATGGAGCAGCAAATCGCGCTGCAGAATTGGCGGCGAAGTAATGTCTATTTTTATTAATGATGCAAGCAAGGTAATTGTTCAGGGAATGACTGGTTCTGAAGGAACCAAGCACACCCGTCGTATGTTGGCTTCAGGAACAAAGGTTGTCGGCGGAGTGACACCAGGTAAGGGTGGGCAGGTCGTTGATATTGACGGTCACCAACTTCCGGTGTTTAACACTGTGGCAGAAGCAATGTCTGCAACTGGTGCGAATGTTTCTGTTGTGTTCGTACCACCAAAGTTTGCAAAGGCTGCGGTGATTGATGCAATTGATGCAACCATGCCACTCGTTGTTGTCATTACTGAAGGAATTCCAGTTCATGATTCTGCAAGTTTTTATACATATGCCCAAACAAAGGGAACAACGCAGATTATCGGACCTAACTGTCCAGGATTGATTAGCCCAGGAAAATCAAATGTTGGAATTATCCCAGCAGATATCACTGGTTCAGGTCCTATTGGTTTAGTTTCAAAGTCAGGAACACTTACATATCAAATGATGTACGAGCTTCGCGACATCGGATTTAGTACAGCAGTTGGAATTGGTGGAGATCCTGTTATCGGAACAACACACATTGATTGTCTTCGTGCATTCCAAGATGATCCAGAGACCACAGCGATTGTGATGATCGGTGAAATTGGTGGAGATGCAGAAGAGCGAGCAGCTGCATTTATCGCAGAGTATGTAACTAAGCCAGTGGTTGGTTACGTTGCAGGCTTTACCGCTCCAGAAGGAAAGACCATGGGTCACGCAGGTGCAATTGTTTCTGGTTCTTCAGGAACTGCCCAAGGTAAAAAAGATGCTTTAGAAGCCGCCGGTGTAAAGGTTGGCCAAACACCAAGTGAAACCGCGCGTTTGTTACGCGCAATTATGGGTCGATAACAATGTTGACGCGAGTACTTGGAGCTGCATTGCCCCAAGTCTTGCGTAGCGTTGCATGGCTTTTACTTCCAACATCTTTTATCGCACTACTTGCATGGGCGACCGCAGGTAGTGCAACAGGTAATACGGGAGACCCACTTCGAGCGGCATTGTGGATCTGGATTGGCGCGCATTCGATTCCATTTGATTTATCTCTTCCACCATCTGGTTTAGCGGGGCATCTTTCATATCTTCCCTTGGGTGCGTTGATCTTTCCGGTTCTAGCTATTCGAAATGGCGTAGCCCGCACAATCGAACGTTTGGATAATGACAGTTCTTTAGTTGGTCCAGCACGCGCTGCATTTGCAGTGCTCTATACATTGTTTGCTTTGGCTGCCTCCTTTTTCTCCAAGACTGACTCAATTCGTCCAGTCTGGTACTTCGCATTGATTTATGTTCTGCCATTCACATTGTTATGTGCGGCCACAGTTGGAAGACGAGTCGCCCTAAGCCAAGGATTTTTATATGGCTCACGCATTATTGCTTTATTACTAGGAATCTCTTCAATTGTTTTCGGTATCTTGTTGCTAGTAAACATCTCAGTGGTCAAGAATTTAACAACTGTTTTGCAACCAGGAATCTTTGGCGGCTTTCTTTTACTTCTTCTCAATATTTTGTATATACCTAATGCCGTGGTTTCTACCTTGGCGTACTTTTCAGGTGTCGGTTTTGCAGTTGGTTCGGGAACTCTGGTTTCGCCAACTTCCTTTAGATTGAACAAGATTCCCGCAATGCCATTGCTAGGGGCGCTGCCAGAAAACAAATCACTCATCGCTCTTATCGGAGCCCTAGTTATTGTTGCGGCAGGCGCACTTTTGGTAACGTGGACAATCGCCCTGAATCAACGGGTCCTTGTTCAAAGTTATATCGTCGCGGTATTACTTGCCGCATTTGTCGGGTATTCAGGTAGCGGCGCTTTAATTACCGACGCAATGTCTGCAGTTGGTGTCTCCACCTGGAAATTCACTCTAGCCATTGCTGTTCAACTTGGTCTTGGAGCAGCACTAGCAATTTATCTACCGAGATTTATAAAACGAAGATGAAGAAAGAATTTCAAAGAGCGCTAGTAAGTGTTTATGACAAAGATCGGATGATCGAAGTTGGCACAGCTCTTCATTTGGCTGGAATTGAAATTCTTTCAACCGGTTCAACTGCCAAGAATTTGGTTGATGCCGGAATACCAGTGACAGAGGTAAGTCAATACACGGGCTTTCCCGAGATCATGGATGGCCGCGTCAAAAGTTTGCACCCCCGAATCCACGCCGGAATCTTGGCTGACCAAAACAATCCAGAGCACCTTGATGCCATAGCTGCCTTAGATATCAAGCCATTTGATTTGGTAATTGTTAATTTGTATCCATTTGCCCAGACAATCGCGGCAGGTGCTTCATTTCAAGACAGTGTGGAACAGATCGATATTGGTGGCCCAGCAATACTTCGAGGAGCTGCAAAGAATCACAGTTCAGTTGCGGTGATTTCTGACCCAACCCAATACGACCGATTGCTTTCAGCTATTGGCAATGGTGGATTTACCCAGACTGAACGTCGTCAATTGGCAGTTGAAGCATTTCGAACTACCGCTGAATACGATTTAGCAATCGCTACATGGCTCGCCAAGGCTGATTCAAATGAGCTACCTGATTGGTTTGGTCAGATTTGGAATCGCAAGAGTTCACTTCGCTACGGCGAAAATCCACATCAAAGTGCAGCAATCTATGTCGGATCAAATTCTGGGATTGTAAATGCAGAGCAATTGCATGGAAAAGAGATGTCCTTCAACAATTACACAGACGCAGATGCTGCTTGGCGTGCGGTGCGCGATCATCGCGATCCTGCCGTTGCGATCATGAAACACGCCAATCCTTGCGGAATCGCCGTATGTGCTTTGGGTATTGCAGTTGCTTACCAACATGCACACGATTGCGACCCAGTATCAGCATTTGGCGGCGTGGTTGCTGCCAACAGAAAAGTAGATCTTGCTATGGCCGAACCATTATCAAAAGTGTTTACCGAAGTTGTGATTGCACCTGATTATGATCAAGATGCTCTTGAGCTGTTAATGAAAAAGCCATCCATCCGTATTTTGAAAGCTGAAATCACTGCTGCTGATCGTTTTGAAATGCGTCCAGTTTCTGGAGGAGTTTTGTTGCAAGAGACAGATTTGATTAATGCAGATGGAGATTCACCTACACAGTGGAAACAAGTATGCGGTCCAGAAGTTGATGCACAAGGCATGAAAGATCTCGAGTTTGCCTGGAGAAGTATTCGCTCAGTTAAAAGCAATGCAATTATTCTTGCTTCGATGACAACTGCAGTCGGTATCGGTATGGGTCAGGTAAGTCGGGTTGACTCGGCACGTTTGGCGGTAGCTCGTGCAGGTGCACGTGCAAAGGGTTCAGTTGCAGCTAGCGATGCCTTTTTCCCATTTGCCGATGGCTTTCAAATTCTGATTGATGCAGGCATTACCGCGGTGGTCCAACCCGGTGGCAGTGTGCGTGATGAAGAGGTCATCGCTGCGGCCAAGGCGGCAGGAATAGCGATGTTTTTCACCAATACTCGACATTTCTCTCACGCATAACTGAGTCGATAGGCTTAGAACATGAGCGCGCAGATACTAGATGGCAAAACATTAGCCTCGACCATAAAGGCTGATTTAGCTATTCGAGTAGCTGCCCTTAAATCAAAGGGAATCACACCAGGTCTTGGAACTGTATTAGTCGGAGATGATCCTGGTTCAATTTCATATGTCAATGGAAAACATCGTGATTGTAAAGAAGTTGGGATTAACTCAATTCGATTTGATCTTCCAAATGATGCAACAGAGAAAGATGTTTTGGCGGCAATCGCAGATTTGAATGCTTCCAAAGAATGTACGGGCTACATCGTTCAACTTCCATTACCAAAAGGGATCAACACTCAAAGAATTCTTGAAGCTATTGATCCCAGCAAAGATGCTGATGGATTGCACCCATTTAATTTAGGTCGTCTGGTTTTAGGTTATGAAGCTCCACTGCCATGCACACCGCGAGCAATCGTTGCGCTGCTAGATCACTACAAAATTTCAACGCAAGGTGCAGATATCACTGTGATAGGTCGCGGCTTAACTGTTGGCCGCCCATTGGGATTATTGCTTACTCGCAAACAAGAGAATGCAACGGTAACTCTGACTCATACAGGAACAAAGGATTTAACTCTGCATACGAAAAGAGCCGACATTGTGATTGCAGCCATTGGACAGTCTCATTTCTTAAAGGCGGAAATGATCAAAGAAGGTGCTGTTGTAATTGATGTCGGAATATCCCGATCAGCAACTGGATTAGATGGCGATGTCTGTCCCGGTGTCTATGAAAAGGCATCATATGTTTCTCCAATGCCTGGGGGAGTAGGACCTTTGACTCGTGCAATGTTGCTTACAAATGTGGTTGATGCATGCAGCTAAACAATCGAATACTTGGCCTTATAAGTTATGGCCTAGTCCTTACTGGCGTGGTTTTAGGCGTTCTCGGGGCGGTGCGAGGCGGATCACTTTTTATCGCCGCTGGAACCGCCGGCATAGCTCTGAAATCAAGAGATTTTCGTCGCATTGAGTTTTATCTTCCGTTTGCTATAGCAATTGCACTTTTTGCGCTGGCAATTGCCCTTCCTCGCGGGCGGTAGAGTTGCACCATTCGCAATTAGCCATGAATGGAGTCACGATGGGTGGCAAAGTCACTGTAGTCGGTGCAGGTTTTTACGGTTCAACAACAGCTCTTCGCTTAGCTGAATATGATGTTTTCGATACCGTAGTTTTAACTGACATCCTCGAAGGAAAGTCAGAAGGTTTGGCTCTGGACATGAATCAGTCTCGTTCGATTGAAGGATTTGAGACAAAGCTTATTGGCGCAACAACAACTCCCGAAGGTGCAGGATATGAAGCCACTGCAAATTCAGATGTAGTTGTGATTACTGCAGGTCTTCCTCGCAAGCCGGGCATGAGCCGTATGGATTTAATCGGAGTTAACGCTGGCATCGTTCGTGGTGTAGCTGAAAACATCGCAAAGCATTCTCCAAATGCTGTCATCATCGTGGTTTCAAATCCTCTGGATGAAATGACCGCATTGGCACAGATCGCTACCAACTTTCCGAAGAACCGCGTAATGGGTCAGGCAGGAATGTTGGACACTGCGCGATTTACCAACTTTGTTGCAGAAAAGCTCGGAGTCAAAGTGGCATCTGTTAAGACGCTGACACTTGGTTCACATGGAGACACAATGGTTCCGGTCCCAAGTCGTTGCACAGTCGATGGCAAGCCACTGAGCGATCTTCTCTCACAAGAAGAGATTGCAGAATTAGTTGACCGCACACGTAATGGCGGAGCCGAAGTTGTAGCACTTCTTAAAACAGGTTCTGCTTACTACGCGCCATCTGCTGCTGCAGCACGTATGGCAAAAGCAGTTATCGAAGATTCTGGCGCGGTTATGCCAGTGTGTGCCTGGGTTGATGGCGAGTACGGAATTTCTGGTGTCTATCTTGGTGTTGAAGCCGAGATTGGTCGTTCAGGCGTCAAAAAGGTTGTCGAAGGCGCATTAACTGATTCAGAAGTTGCGGCACTTAAAGAGGCCGCTGAAGCGGTTCGTGCAAAGCAAGCAGATGTTCAGACACTGTAATTAACAAGGCACATAAGTAATTTTCAAAAGTTGATAAAGGGGAGACTATGAGCAAAATCAAAGTAACGGGTACTGTCGTCGAACTCGATGGCGATGAAATGACACGCATCATGTGGCAGTTCATTAAGGATTCATTGATCCTTCCTTACTTGGATGTAAACCTCGAGTACTACGACTTGGGTATGGAACACCGTGATGCAACCGATGATCAAGTAACAATTGATTCAGCACGCGCAATTCAAAAGCATGGCGTTGGAATCAAGTGCGCAACCATTACTCCGGATGAGGCACGTGTTGAAGAATTCGGACTTAAGAAGATGTGGAAGTCTCCTAACGGAACTATCCGCAACATTCTTGGTGGAGTGATCTTCCGCGAGCCAATCATCATTAGCAATGTGCCACGTTTGGTTCCTCACTGGACTAAGCCAATTGTGATCGGCCGTCACGCATTTGGTGATCAGTACCGTGCAACAGACTTTAAAGTTCCGGGTCCAGGAAAGCTGACGATTTCATTTGTTCCTGAAGATGGTTCTGCTCCGATTAACACAGAAGTTTTCAACTTCGAGTCTTCAGGTGTTGCAATGGCGATGTACAACGTCGATGATTCAATTCGCGACTTTGCTCGCGCATCATTGAACTACGGATTGCTCCGTAAGTTCCCTGTATACCTTTCAACAAAGAACACAATCCTTAAGGCTTACGATGGTCGCTTCAAGGATATTTTCGAAATCATCTACCAAGCAGAGTTCAAGACTCAGTTTGATGCAGCAGGTATTTGGTACGAGCACCGCTTGATCGATGACATGGTTGCCATGTCATTGCGTATGGAAGGTGGATATGTCTGGGCATGTAAGAACTACGACGGCGATGTTCAATCTGACACCGTTGCACAGGGCTATGGCTCACTTGGTTTGATGACTTCTGTTTTGATGACACCGGATGGATTGATCTGCGAGTCAGAGGCGGCTCACGGAACTGTGACACGTCACTACCGTGATCACCAAGCAGGTAAGGCGACATCTACAAACCCAATCGCTTCAATCTTTGCTTGGACTCAGGGTCTTGCACACCGTGCCAAGTTGGATAACAACCCAGAGCTTGCAAAGTTCTGTGCAACTCTTGAGCGCGTATGTATTGAAACAGTTGAGCAAGGAAAGATGACCAAGGATTTGTCACTTCTGATCTCAAAGGATGCGCCGTACCAAACAACTCAAGAATTCTTGAACTCAATTGACGAGAACTTGAAGAAGGCAATGGCGTAAAGCATTAGAAATAAGCAGTAAAAAACCCGCGGTAGCCAATGGCCACCGCGGGTTTTTACTTTAATTACTGTTAAACGCGCTCACCTGTTGTTGAGTTGAACAAGTGAACAGATCCCTTAACCGCTTCGACAGTGATCGTGTCACCTGGCTTTGGAGGATTCTTTGGATCCCAGCGGACAATTACTTGTGCGCCTTCATCTGTTGCATTTGCAAACTTAACGTTGGCATCAGCTGGCTTTCCGTAAACAAAAGCATCTGAACCAAGCTCTTCAACAACTTCAACAAGAACATGGAAACCCTTTGATGAAGGTGTAAAGCCTTCTGGGCGAACACCAACAGTTACCGCTGTTCCGGCAGATGCAGGAACATCGATTGCTAGATCTCCAAGCATTGCCTTACCACCGCTAACTGGAGCAATAAGTAGGTTCATTGCAGGGGAACCAATGAAGCCTGCAACGAAAGCGTTTGCTGGGTTGTCATAAAGATTACGAGGTGTATCAACTTGCTGTAGCAAGCCATCCTTAAGAACTGCAACGCGATCGCCCATAGTCATAGCTTCAACCTGGTCGTGTGTTACATAAACAGTTGTGATTCCTAGACGACGCTGCAATGCAGCGATTTGTGTACGAGTTGCTACACGCAACTTCGCATCAAGGTTAGATAGCGGTTCATCCATAAGGAAGACCTGTGGTTCACGAACAATTGCGCGACCCATTGCAACGCGCTGACGTTGTCCACCTGAAAGTGCCTTTGGCTTGCGCTCTAGGTATGGCTCGAGGTCAAGCAACTTTGCTGCTTCAAGAACACGACGTTCGCGTTCTTCTTTTGGAGTTCCTGCGATTTTCAATGCGAAGCCCATGTTCTCTGCAACTGTCATGTGTGGATACAGTGCATAAGACTGGAACACCATCGCAATATCGCGATCCTTTGGTGCAACATTTGTTACATCGCGATCGCCAATAAGAATGCGCCCACCATCGATCTCTTCAAGTCCTGCCAACATACGAAGTGATGTTGACTTACCGCAACCTGATGGTCCAACAAGAACTAGAAACTCTCCATCGTTAACAGTGAGATTTAGTTTGTCGACTGCAGGTGCAGTTGTTCCTGGGTAGATACGTGATGCGCCATCAAAAACTACTGATGCCATGAGATTGCTCTCCTTCTCCGGGCAGGTACGTGCCCGACGGTCCGAGGATGAAGGTGATGGCCGGTTGGCCAACGGGGCAAGATTACGCACAAACCCCGCGTAAGGGAAGATCTCGCTATCCGCCACGGCGGTGAGAATGTATACTTGGCGCATAATGGAACCTCCCTCGTTGGCTTCACTATTTCTTGATCTAGCAACTATCGCTGGCCTGATTGTTCTGGCCTCATTCTTCGTAGCAGCTGAAATCGCCCTCATCTCACTTCGAGATAGCCAAGTCCGTGAAATCGCGACCCGTGGCAAACGTGGCGCTCGCGTTGCAGCCCTGGCGGCACACCCCAATCGATTGTTGGCTGCGGTTCAAATTGGCGTAACTGTCAGCGGTTTTCTCTCTGCCGCCCTTGGTGCTGATCAGCTCGGTGATTACGTAATTCCTTGGCTGGAATCTTTGGGCATTGCAAACGCCTGGGCAACGACAATTTCACTTATCGGCGTCACTTTAGTGATCGCTTACTTCTCATTAGTTTTCGGAGAATTAGTTCCAAAGCGAGTAGCTCTATTTAGAGCTGAAGAGATTGCAATGGCAACAGCCGGAATCATTAATGTGGTTGCAAATATTTTCCGCCCACTGATTTGGTTGCTCTCAAAATCTACCGACATTGTCCTGCGCGCATTTGGTGTTGATCCCAAGGTCCAACGCAGTCAAATGTCTGAAGAAGAGTTATTAGATCTTGTAACTGGACATGCCGCTCTGACAGATGAAGAGCGCGACATTGTTGAAGAAGTCTTTAACGCCTCAGAACGTCAAGTTCACGAGGTCATGGTTCCGCGCACCGAAGTCGATTTCATGGATGCATCATTGACCGTTGGCAAAGCAATTGAATTAGCGGTTGATAAGGCCCACTCTCGTTACCCAGTTGTTCGTGGATCATCTGATGAAGTTGTTGGTTTCATCCATGTTCGCGATCTATTGGATACATCGCTTGCAAATAAAAGCACCAAGATTGTGGAACTTGTCAGAAACATTATGTACTTGCCTGGAACAAAAGGTGTTCTGCCCGCGCTCTCTGAGATGCGCATACAAGGCCAACACCTTGCAATCGTTTTGGATGAATACGGTGGCACCGACGGCATCGTGACCTTGGAAGACCTTGTAGAAGTGCTTATTGGTGATATTCGCGATGAATACGATGAGCATGAGAACGAGGTTTCACTGGAAGAGCGAACTGGTGACTTTGAAATAGATGGCTTGATTTCAATTGAAGATTTAATTGAAGAGACCAAGCTTGATATTCCTGAAGGTCCATATGAGACCGCAAGTGGTTTTGTCATGCACTTCTTGGGTCGAATCCCACAGGTTAATGATGTCGTTAACGTTAATGGCCTGCGAATCACTGTCTTAACCATGGAAGGCAAGCGCGCGGGGCAGTTATTGATCTCGCGAACAGCATCTGTGTGAAAGAATTACGCCCATGACACAGAAGCGGGTTCTTTCGGGCATTCAGCCAACAAGTGACTCCTTCCACCTAGGTAATTACCTAGGTGCACTCAAGCAATGGGTAGAGCTGCAAGATGGCAATGATGCTTTTTATTGCATTGTTGATCTACATGCTTTAACGGGCGAGATCGAACCGGCACTCTTTAGAAAGCGCACTTTGGCTTCGGCGGCACAATTGATTGCACTCGGTATCTCTCCCGAAAAATCAACGCTATTTGTTCAATCCCATGTTGCAGAGCACAATCAACTGGGATGGATCATGGAATGTCTTGCAGGCTTTGGCGAAGCAAGCCGCATGACTCAGTTCAAAGATAAGTCCGCAAAAGGTGGCGCAGATAGTGCTCGCGTTGGGCTTTTCACTTATCCGATGTTGCAAGCTGCCGACATTCTTTTGTATCAGGCACATTATGTTCCGGTTGGTGAAGATCAACGTCAGCACATTGAATTAACCCGTGATCTAGCTACTCGATTCAACTCTCGTTTCGGTGAAACTTTTAGATTGCCAGAAGGTTATATTCTAAAAGCCGGCGCCAAGATTTATGATCTTCAAGAGCCAACATCAAAGATGAGTAAGTCATCTAGTTCTGCGGCTGGAGTTCTAGAAGTCATGGATACACCAGAGGCAAATACAAAGAAGATTAAAAGCGCAGCAACTGATGCAGGTCGTGAAGTGAAATTTGATGATAAAGAAAAGCCTGGTATTAGCAATTTACTAACGATTCATTCATCTCTTTCTGGGCGATCAATTGCAGAGCTTGAAAATGAGTTTGATGGCAAGGGATACGGCGATTTCAAGGCTGCTGTTGCCGAGGTCGTTGTTGAGTACCTACGACCAATACGTTCAAAGGCGCTAGAGCTGCTAGAGGATGAAAAGCACTTGATTGATCTGCTTCACACAGGGGCTGAAAAAGCTCGAAAAGTTGCCAGTCAGACCCTCTCTGATACCTATAAGAACCTGGGTTTAGTGAAGTAATCGGGCTAGCCTCTCAACCCCAAGTTGAGAGTTTTCCAAAACGTTACACCCCTGTCATCAAAAACGCCCCTGGCGTGTTGAGTTTATTCCTGCGCAAGTAATAGGCTCCCAATTACACAAAGCTTCTTTAATTACCTTGTAAAAGTGAGTTATTGAAGATCCCCTTGAATCCTTGGAGGAAAATTGAAGAAAGTATTTCGTCTTGTAGCAGTTGTTGCTGCAACTGTTATGGCTGCAACAACATTTGTTGCTCCAGCAACAGCAGCAACAAAGGTAAAAGTAGGTTTAGCATTTGATATCGCAGGTCGAGGCGATAAGTCATTCAATGACTCAGCAGCAGCAGGTCTTGATCAAGCAAAGAAGAAGTTTAAGGTAACTGCGCGCGAAGTAACTGCTGGTTCTGATTCAGAGCGTGAAGACAAGCTTCGCTTGCTCGCAAAATCTGGATTTAACCCAATCATCGCTGTTGGTTATGCATATGCAACGCCAATCAAGAAGGTTGCATCAGATTATCCAAATGTTCAGTTTGCAATTATTGATGATGAATCAGTAGATCTTCTCAACGTGGCAAGCCTTGTGTTTTCAGAACAGCAGGGTTCATACCTTGCAGGTGTTGCTGCAGCGCTAGGTTCAAAGTCAGGCAAGGTTGGTTACATCGGTGGAGTTCGTACTCCGCTACTTCAGAAGTTTGAGGCAGGTTTTGCTGCTGGTGCAAAAGCAACCAACAAGAAAGTCACAGTTGACTCAAAGTACATTGAAGAAAGCAGTTTCTCTGGCTTCAATGACCCAGCTAAGGCAAAGGTTATTGCTAAGGGCATGATTGACCGTGGCGTAGATGTTATCTACACAGCCGCTGGTGGATCAGGTGCGGGTACATTTACTGCAGCTATCGATGCTGGTAAGGCTGGCAAGAAGGTTTGGACTATCGGAGTTGACTCTGACCAGTGGCTAACAGCTTCAGCTGCAGAGAAGAAGAACATGCTCACATCAATGATCAAGCGTGTTGACCGTGCTGTTTACGATGTAATTGCAGCTTCTGTTGCAGGTTCATCTGTTAATGATATTCTCGATGAAAACAAGGGAATCTACGGTCGTCGATACGATTTAACACTTAATGGTGTTGGCGTTTCTTACTCAGGTGGATACATCAACAAGTTCAAGTCCCAGATTGATAAGGCAGCAGCCGCAATCAAGTCAGGAAAGATCAAGGTCCCAACAAAGCCATAATCGCTCTGAGCGATTACTTTTTGGGAATTGATTAGATAGAAAGTGGCATTTGGCCCAACAATGGAGTTAGATCTCCTTGTTGGGCCAAATGTTTTTCCATAACAAGTTCTTCGGAGGTTGAGAGTGTCAGTAGCAGTAGAACTGCGACACATAACCAAGCGCTTTCCTGGCGTAATTGCGAACAAAGATGTTTCAATCAAGGTTGAGTCGGGGACTGTTCATGCATTGGTTGGTGAAAATGGTGCGGGTAAGTCAACTGTCATGAAGATTTTGTACGGGATGCAACGCCCAGATAGCGGCCAGATTTTGGTTAATGGCAAAGAAGTTAATTTCAAGAATCCAAATGATGCTATCGATGCCGGCATCGGAATGGTTCACCAACACTTCATGTTGGCAGATAACTTCACGGTTCTTGAAAACATTATTTTAGGTTCCGAACCTAAACGTGGTGCCACAATTGATTTTACAGCTGCCCGAAAGAAGATAGTAGAAATGGCAGCCCAGTATGGTTTAGAGATAAACCCAGATGTTTTAGTTGAAGAGCTAGGCGTTGGACAGCGTCAACGTGTAGAAATCCTAAAAGTTTTGTTTCGCGGTGCGAACATTTTGATTTTCGATGAACCGACTGCGGTACTGGTTCCACAAGAGGTAGATGATCTCTTTAAGGCACTCGAAGGCCTTCGTGCTCAGGGCATGGCGGTTATCTTTATCTCTCACAAGCTTGATGAGGTTTTACGAGTTGCAGATGAGGTAACAGTTGTTCGACAAGGATCAACCGTTG
>JBIIZR010000044.1:0-6818 GCA_044346185.1 Candidatus Planktophila sp. | reverse complement strand
AGCGATATTCGGGTAATCTCTCCCACGGAGGGCTCGCATAGCGGCCGAGTGCACCGGTCTTGAAAACCGGCAAACGAAAGTTTCGTGGGTTCAAATCCCACGCCCTCCGCCATTTTTCTTAGCCAAGAGATTTCTCTCTTTTGTGGTTGAGTTCATACCCCCCAAGCGCAGCTACGCCTAGCCACTTTTAGGCGGTAAGAGGACACTTATCCCAGTTGTTTCGCAGTTTCGTCTGACCAAGCTATTAGGGGAGTCGTCAATGTCAGGTGTTTTTTCACCAACACGCGCCAAGATCAAAGAGCGCACACTTCGCACAGATAAATGGTGGTTAGAACCGCTTTTAACTTTTAGCGTACTGATCTCTTTCGTAATCTATGCAACCTTCCGCGCATTCGAAAACAAGTACTACTTTGTTAAAGAAAGCCACTTGATCTCTCCTTTCTATTCACCATGCTTATCTGATAGCTGTGATCCTGGTGCAACGATTGCAAACTTCACACCGGTAAGTTCACAAATCTTTAACTTTGCTTTATCGCCAGCTCTGATCATTTTGATCTTCCCGCTTGGCTTCCGAATGACTTGTTATTACTACCGTAAGTCTTACTACCGTTCATTCTGGATGTCACCACCAGCATGTGCAGTTGCAGAACCACATAAGACATACACAGGTGAAACTCGTTTCCCACTAATTATTCAAAACTCACACCGCTACTTCTTCTATGCAGGTTTGGTTCTCAACATCATCCTGACTTATGACGCAGTAATTTCTTACCGAAATGCTGCCGGAGATTGGGGCCACATGAGTGTTGGTTCACTTGTGTTGACCCTTAGCGCTGCGATGTTGTGGCTGTATTCGATGTCATGTCACACCTGCCGTCACACAATCGGTGGACGCTTAAAGAATTTCTCTAAGCACCCAATCCGTTACAAGATGTGGTCTTGGGTTTCAGTTCTTAACCATTCACACCAACGCTTTGCGTGGTTCTCATTAGCAGCTGTTGCATTCGCCGATATCTATGTTCGCCAAGTTGCATCTGGCGCATGGACTAACTTCTACTTCTTCTAAAAGGAAAATCGACTATGACTCTAGAACGCCATAAATACGATGTCCTGGTAATTGGTGCCGGTGGCGCTGGATTACGTGCCGCTGTAGAAGCTCGCGAATCAGGTCTACGTGTAGCAATCATCTGTAAATCCCTATTTGGCAAGGCCCACACCGTTATGGCTGAAGGTGGCGCTGCTGCATCAATGGGAAACGTCAATGACAAAGATAGTTGGATGGTGCACTTCCGCGACACAATGCGCGGCGGAAAGTTCCTGAACCACTATCGAATGGCCGAACTTCATGCCAAGGAATCACCAGATCGCATCTGGGAGCTAGAAACTTGGGGCGCACTCTTTGATCGCACTAAAGAAGGAAAAATTTCACAACGTAACTTTGGTGGACACGAGTATCCACGCCTTGCACACGTTGGTGACCGCACAGGTCTAGAACTTATCCGCACCATGCAGCAGAAGATTGTTCAACTGCAGCAAAAAGATGGTCGCGAAACTGGCGACATGGAAAGCGGAATCAAAGTTTTTGCAGAACTAACCATCACCGACATTCTTAAAGAGGGTGGAAAAGTTGCTGGTGCCTACGGTTACTGGCGCGAAAGCGGCGAAGAAGTTTTATTTGAAGCACCTGCAGTTGTAATTGCAACAGGCGGCGTTGGAAAAACTTTCAAGATTACTTCTAACTCTTGGGAAGGTACTGGCGACGGACATGCACTTGCATTGAAGGCTGGCGCAAACCTGGTTGATATGGAGTTCTTACAGTTCCACCCAACAGGAATGGTGTGGCCACCATCTGTTCGTGGAATCTTGGTTACAGAATCTGTTCGTGGTGAAGGTGGAGTTCTAACAAATAACCTTGGCGAACGTTTCATGTTTAAGTACATCCCAGATGTTTTCAAAGATAAGTACGCAGACAACGAAGCAGAAGCAGATCGTTGGTACACAGATCAGGACAATAACCGTCGTCCACCAGAATTGCTTCCACGCGATGAGGTTGCACGTGCAATCAATAGCGAGGTAAAGGCAGGTCGCGGAACTGAACACGGTGGAGTATTCCTAGATGTTTCAAAGCGCATTCCTGCAGATGTAATTAAGAAGCGTCTTCCATCTATGTGGCACCAGTTCTACGAACTAGCCGGTGTAGACATCACAAAGGAGCCAATGGAAGTTGGTCCGACTTGTCACTACGTCATGGGTGGCGTCGAAGTAGAGCCAGATACTGCAGCTGCAGTAGGGGTTCCGGGCTTGTTTGCCGCAGGTGAAGTTGCCGGCGGAATGCATGGATCAAACCGTCTTGGTGGAAACTCGCTGTCAGATCTTTTGGTATTTGGTCGTCGCGCAGGAATGGGCGCAGTTGAATACCTAAAGAACAACAGCGCCAATCCAGTAAGTGATGAAACTATTCACGCAGCAGCCGCCAAGATTCAAGCACCGTTTGATCGCCAAGGTGGAGAAAACTCTTACTCACTGCACGCAGAACTTCAGGAAGTCACACACAATCTTGTCGGAATCATTCGAACAGGTGCGGAACTAAAGGATGCAATTGCAAAGATTGCAGATATCAGAAAGCGCAGTGCAAATGTTGCAGTAGCTGGTGGACGTAAGTTCAACCCAGGTTTCCACTTGGCTTTTGATCTAGACAACATGTTGTTAGTTGCAGAATCAACAGCAAAGTCAGCTGATTCTCGTGAAGAGTCACGCGGTGGACATACACGCGATGACTTCCCAGGTATGAGCAATGAATGGCGTCAACTTAACCACATCTCATCATTTGATGGCGAGAAGGTAAACATTCGCAAGCAGTCATTGCCTCCGATGCCAAAGGAACTCTTTGATCTATTTGATATTCACGAGCTGGAGAAATACATGACACCCGAAGAAGTTTCGAAAGGCGGTTCCAACTAATGGCGCGCAATATTAAACTTCGCATTTGGCGTGGAGATTCAACCGATGGTGGCCTTAAGGATGTTGTAGTTGAGGCTAACGAAGGTGAAGTAGTCTTGGATGTAATTCACCGTGTTCAAGCAACACAAATGGGCGACTTGGCAGTTCGTTGGAACTGTAAGGCTGGTAAGTGTGGATCTTGTTCAATGGAGATCAACGGAAAGCCTCGTCTTGCATGTATGACTCAGGTTGCATCATTTGGCGAAGAAGAAACAATTACTGTTACCCCACTTCGTGCATTCCCAATCATCAAAGACCTTGTTACAGATGTTTCTTTTAACTATAAAAAAGCAATGGAAATCCCTGCTTATGAGCACCCTAAGGATCTAGCACCAGGTGAAGCTCGTATGGAGCAGATCGATGTAGAGCGCTCACAAGAGTTCCGTAAGTGCATCGAATGTTTCCTTTGCCAAGATGTGTGTCACGTAGTGCGCGATCATGAAGAGAATAAGAAGTCCTTTGCTGGACCGCGATTCTTTATTCGTATCGCAGAGCTAGACATGCACCCTCTGGATACTTTGCGAAATCGCAAGAAGACTGCGCAAGAGGAACACGGTCTAGGAATGTGTAACATCACTAAGTGCTGTACCGAAGTTTGCCCAGAGCACATCAAGATCACCGATAACGCAATCATTCCGATGAAGGAGCGCGTTGCTGACATCAAATACGATCCAGTTCGCTGGTTAGGATCAAAGATTCGCAAGCGCGAGGGCCTATAATTTCTTCATGAAGTTATTGGTCAGTTGGGGTGCACTTGCTTTATCTTTTTGGGTAGCAACTGCGCTGATTCCCGGAATCGATGTAAAAGGTGGATTTACAACATATTTATGGGTTGCCCTGCTATTTGGTTTGCTCAACGCAACTCTTGGCTCTTTACTTAAACTTTTAACTTTGCCAGCTGTGATTTTAACGCTGGGATTATTTCTCGTAGTAGTTAACGCAGCGATGTTGATGCTAGTTGCGCGCTGGAGTGAAAGCTTGGATGTAAACAACTTTTGGTCTGCAATCTTTGCAGCGATTGTAATTTCTATTGTTACACGTGTTGTTTCTGGCGTTGGCAAGAAAGCGTTACCCAACTGAATTCCCTAGCACTGGTTTCACTCGGCGGTATAGCCGGAACTTTGGCACGTTACGGAATCGGTGCAATCTTTCCCGATGATCGCCAGGGCACTTTGATTGCAAATGTTGCAGGCGTGGCGCTTGCTTCTGCACTTTTAGTCTTGATGGAACGCGGTGGAACCCTTCAATTACGCTTACTTTTGCTGCCGGGATTTTGTGCAGGATTTACCACATTTTCTGCAGTTACCGCACTTTCTCTTGAACCAATCGAAGGTGGAATGCTCTTTCTTGCTCAAAACATTTTCTTGTCTTTAATTGCAGTAATTGTTGTTCTTCCCTTAGCTCGTAAATTGATTCCGGTGCGCTCATGAAGATGGCACTCATTGTCTTAGGTGCTGCGATTGGTGGCCCCATGCGTTTTGTGATTGATCAAAAGATACGGGCATACACAGTCAAACCATATGGAATCTTCACAGTTAATATCCTTGGGTCATTTCTACTTGGGCTTACCTATGGATCAGTCCAAGAAGGCTTTGATTTATTTGTAATTGGTTTTGCTGGTGCATTTACTACTTGGTCAACATTTATGTTGGACATTTATCATGCCTACGAATTAAAGCGACATAAAGAGGCATGGGTAAACTTAGTTATGTCATTAGGTATTGGACTATTTGCTGCGTGGATCGGTTTGCAGTTAGCGCAGTGATGCCATCCAGGCTTCAATCTCATCTGGGTGATGAGGAATATGCTCACTTAAGTTCAAGCATCCATCTGCAGTAACGACAACATCATCTTCGATTCGAATACCAATTCCACGATATTCAGCAGGAAATAATTCATCATCGGGTTGTATGTATAAACCGGGCTCAACAGTTAAACACATTCCTACTTCAAGAATTCCGTCACGGTACTGCTCTGTTCGTGCATGAGCACAATCGTGAACATCCATACCAAGCATGTGGCTAACTCCATGCAAGGTCCAGCGCTTATGTAATCCAATTGCTGGATCCATAATTTCATCCAAGCTCATAGTAAGAATTCCCATATCGATTAAACCTTGCGCCAAAACTGTGTGACTTGCTCTGTTAATGCTTAAGAATTTTTCACCAGGCTTAACCGCTGCAATTCCAGCCTTTTGAGCCTCATAAACCAGCATGTATAGCGCACGCTGAGCTGGTGTGAACTTTCCGTTAATAGGCAAAGTTCTCGTGATATCGGCGGTGTAATAAGAATCAACTTCAACACCTGCATCAAGTAGAAGTAGATCTCCATTCCTTACATCACCATCATTGCGATTCCAATGCAGAATGCAGGCGTGTGAGCCAGAAGCAGCAATAGTGTTGTAGCCAAGATCGTTGCCTTCAATACGGGCACGACCAAAGAACGCTGCTTCAACAACACGTTCTCCGCGAGGTGTTGCAACCGCAGCTGGCAAGGCCCGAATAACATCATTAAAGCCACGGTGGGTTGCATCTACAGCTTTTTGCATCTCATTAACTTCGTACTCATCTTTTATCAAACGAGCAACAGAGACAAATTCTAGTAATTCAGCTTCACGAGGATGCTCTTTAACTACCGCATCAACAACTTCATCAAAACCGTGCAGTGCTGCGCTTTTCTTTCCCTTTAAAAACTTTTGAAGCTCTGCAATCTCACGGACTTCAATGCCATAACGTTGTGATGCCTCATCCGTTGTGAAACGACGACCAACCCACAGTTCACCATTTTTTGCATCGGTATAAAAAGCAGAGGTATCACGGGTAGAGCGCGGGTTGATAAACAAAATTGGTGTGTGTGCACCATCAGCTGGATCCATGACAAGAACTGAATCAGGGTGTGCCTCAACACCTTGAACACCCGTGTAATAAGCAAATGCGGTATGAGGGCGGTACAAGTAATCAGTGTCATTACTACGTTGCTTTGCTCCACCACTTGGAATTACCAAACGAACCCCAGTAAATGCTGCAGATAATTCAGCACGACGACGAACACAATGAGAAACAACTTCATCTTGAGTAATTCCAATTAGAGGAGTTGGTGCCCACCCACTTTTCATAAACTCGGCAAACATTTCTGAAGGAGCTACGTCGTAGACGCGCTTGGCACCGGTATCTAAAGCTTTATCTGAATTCTCCATACATCTAGCCTACAAGGCGGGGATGGCGAGGCAAACGGGTTGCGCTAAACTACGTCTGCAACAAGGAGACGTCGCATAGCCCGGTCGAGTGCGCCTCACTGCGAGCAATGTATTTCGTGAGTTTAAGGATGGAAATTATGAAGGTCTACAAAACTTCAATAGCGGTATCAACTACGCTGATCTTTTTTAGTTTTCAACTACCTTCTAATCTATCCGTTGCAAATGCAAAATTTGAAATTGTAGAAGGCGGGCAGTGTGGGGCCACGAATACCATAGGAATGATTAAAGGCACTACAACAAAGGTTACCTGTGTTGAAAAAGATGGAAAATTGGTTTGGTCAAGCAGTCCAGACATTTATAAACCAAAAGTAGAAGCAACATGCGATGCAGAATGTCTCGCAGATAGAGCAGGAATTGCCCAGGCAGAAGCAGAGGCGTCAGATGCAAAAACCTTTTTCCCAAAATGGGTTTTAGATGCTCAAAAATATTTCTCTAATTTAGTTATGAGTAGAGCTCAATCGGCATTTGGGCCAGGAAAATACTATTTTGAGACCCCCATGCCAAATCTTTCCAAAACCGATCTTGAAAACCCTTCACAGTCCAATTTCTCTGCTTACAAAAT
>JBIIZR010000043.1:0-6862 GCA_044346185.1 Candidatus Planktophila sp. | reverse complement strand
CTTCACCTAATTTTTGGGTGCGCAGGACGATTGCCTCATCCCGGTACAAACTCATACGGGTAAAGGTAGTGCCAAAACAGGCACCAACTGATTAGCGAATTGCGCGGTTTATCGCAGACACGACAGCCTTTAATGCTGCCGTTGTGGTGTTTGGATCAATTCCGACGCCCCAGAAGACATCTCCATCAATTGCGCACTCAAGATAGGCCGCAGCAGATGCATCTCCACCTGCTGACAATGCATGTTCGAAGTAATCAAGAACTCGAACATCAACACCGTATGCCTGCAAAATATTACAGAAGGCGGCGATTGGTCCGTTGCCCTGACCCTTAAGTTCATGCAATTGACCGCGATCAGTGAGTGAAACCGTCAGGTAAACATCTTCACCGAGCACCGAGCTTTGTGACAAGCCCTTAAGTCGGAAACGTCCCCACGGTGCGCCATCAGTTGGTAAGTACTCATCTTCAAAGATGTTCCATAAATCTTCAGAACTTATCTCGCCACCTTCGGCATCGGTTTTAGCTTGAACATTTTTAGAGAATTCAATTTGTAAACGACGAGGCAAATCAAGGTGATGCTCATTCTTCATCAAGTAAGCAACTCCACCCTTACCCGATTGTGAATTAACTCGAATAACCGCTTCATATGAGCGACCAATATCTAATGGATCAATAGGCAAATAAGGAATTGCCCAGGTGTGATCACGTACTTCTTTACCAGCAGCTTTTGCATCACGAGCTAAGTGATCAAATCCCTTTTTAATCGCATCTTGGTGCGAGCCAGAAAATGCAGTAAAGACAAGGTCGCCGCCGTATGGATGACGCTCAGGAACACGCAATTGATTAGCGTATTCAACGGTGCGACGAACTTCATCAATGTTTGAGAAATCAATATGTGGGTCAATCCCATGAGTAACCAAGTTAAGGCCAAGGGTTACAAGGCATACATTTCCCGTGCGTTCACCATTTCCAAAAAGTGTTCCTTCAATGCGATCTGCACCTGCTAGATAGCCAAGCTCTGCGGCTGCAACACCAGTGCCGCGGTCATTGTGAGGATGAAGCGAAACAATCACACTGTCGCGATTGTTTAAGTTGCGACACATCCATTCGATTGAATCGGCATAAACATTTGGCATAGCTAATTCAACAGTTGCTGGAAGGTTCATGATCGTCTTCCACTGCGGAGTTGGCTTCCAAACATCATTTACTGCATTACAAACTTCTACGGCAAACTCAAGTTCTGTTCCTGTATATGACTCTGGAGAGTACTCAAATGAAACTTTGGTCTCGGGAACGGTTGCCATCAGATCTAAACAAATCTTGGCAGCATCAGTTGCAATTTTCTTTATGCCATCTTTATCTAGACCAAAAACGACTCGGCGCTGCAAAGTCGATGTTGAGTTATAAAGGTGCACAATCGCCTGCTTTGAACCCTTGATTGCTTCAAAGGTGCGGATGATTAAAGCTTCTCGAGCCTGAGTCAAAACCTGAATTACAACATCATCAGGAATCAAGTTCTCTTCAATAATCTTGCGGACAAAATCAAAATCTGTCTGGCTTGCACTTGGAAATCCGACTTCAATTTCCTTGTAGCCCATTTCAACCAAAAGCTTGAACATCGCTAACTTGCGGGCTGTATCCATTGGATCAATCAGTGCTTGATTTCCGTCGCGAAGATCTACGGAACACCACTTCGGCGCCTTAGTAATCTTCTTGTTAGGCCAAGTGCGATCTGCAAGATCTACAGGATGAAAAGGCGCATAACGATGCACAGGCATCTTCGACGGCACTTGATGAGGGAAGTTCACAGGTACACGGTAACGCGTGAGTTAAAGGACTGGCAAGTAACGATCGAGTTCGAAGGCGCTAACTTGTCGACTGTAATCAAGCCACTCTGCCCGCTTATTGCGCAGTACATACTCAAATACATGCTCGCCCAATGTTTCGCGTACTAACTCACTTTTTTCCATTTCAATAATGGCTTCATTGAGATTTGATGGAAGTGCCACAGGATCCTTGGAATCGCTCAGAACATACTTTCCTTCGACACCCTTGAGTCCTGCAGCAAGCATTACTGCATACGCAAGATAAGGATTGCAGGCAGTATCTGGAGAACGGAATTCGATACGTGTTGAATTCTCTTTTCCTGGCTTATACATAGGCAGTCGCACCAGTGCGCCACGATTACTTGGACCCCAGTTAGCTAATGCAGGAGCTTCTCCTCCACCATGTAAACGCTTGTAAGAATTAACCCATTGATTTGTAACCGCTGTGATTTCAGGTGCATGCTTAATTAGCCCAGCAACAAAACTACGACCTATTGCAGAAAGGTTGAACTCTGCCTTGGCATCGTAGAAAGCATTTTCTTCACCTTTAAACAATGAAACGTGCGTGTGCATTCCGCTGCCCGGGTGATCGGTAAATGGCTTTGGCATAAATGATGCGTGGAAGCCCTGATCCATTGCAACTTCTTTAATCACATGTCTAAAAGTCATGATGTTATCTGCAGTTGTTAAGGCATCGGCATCGCGCAGATCGATTTCCTGCTGACCTGGTCCACCTTCGTGGTGTGAAAACTCGACGCTGATGCCCATTGCTTCGAGCAAAGTAATTGCTTGGCGACGGAAGTCGTGGCCAACGACTGCTGGTGTGTGATCGAAGTAGCCACCTTGATCAACAGGAACTGGTGCAACACCTGTTTCTGGTGGATTTTTAAACAAGAAAAACTCAATTTCAGGGTGGGTGTAACAGGTGTATCCCATCCTGGCAGCTTTTTCTAAAGTGCGGCGCAAAACATTTCGTGGGTCAGCAGGGGATGCAGAACCATCTGGCATTGCAATATCGCAAAACATTCGCGCAGCACCAGGTGCTTCTGTACGCCACGGCAGGATTGAAAATGTTGCTGGATCTGGTTTTGCCAACATATCTGATTCAGTGATGCGAGCAAAGCCTTCAATTGCTGAACCGTCAAAACCAATTCCTTCAGCAAATGCATTTTCGAGTTCAGCTGGTGCAATCGCTACAGACTTTAAAAATCCAAGAACATCTGTAAACCACAATCGCACAAAGCGAATGTTGCGTTCTTCTAAGGTGCGAAGAACGAACTCCTGCTGCTTATTTGTATCTGATGACATGGCTGCATTCTGACAAATGCAGGTTACGGCTGTGTTAACTGTACAAACAAGGGCTAAATGACGAAGAAATCAGCCTTATCAAGCAGCGTCTTGGGGGCCAAGTTTGTTGTAATGACTGCGTTGGAACTGATGCGTGAGCCATCTCCGACGGTGACATTTCCAAGCACCCGCGCACCGGCGCCGATGATTACATCATTACCAATGGTGGGATGGCGCTTACCGTGTTCAATTCCGCGTGCACCCAAAGTGACATCGTGATACATCATGACATCATCGCCAATAACTGAAGTTGCACCAATTACTACACCCATGCCATGGTCAATAAAAAAGCGACGACCGATAACGGCAGCAGGATGAATTTCAATTCCAGTGGTGGAGCGAACAATGTTTGAATGAATTCGTGCAACCAGTTTGAGTCCACGCTTCCATAAGAAATGTGAAATTCGATGTCCCCAAATCGCATGCACACCTGGGTATGCCAAAGCGACCTCCAAACGATTGCGCGCAGCCGGATCATGGCTCAACGCGTTATCGAGATCCTCAATGATGCGATTTAAGAATGGCATTAATTAGTCAACCAAATCCTCGTATAGAACGGTTGATAGGTAACGCTCACCTGCAGATGCACAGATAACTGCAATGTTCTTACCTGCAAACTCTGGACGCTTTGCAACTTCAATTGCAGCCCACAAGGTCGCACCTGAAGACAAACCAGCAAGGATTCCTTCTTCAGCTGCTGCGCGACGTGCAAACTTAATTGCATCAGGTGCTGTTGCATCCAGGACCTCGTCATACACAGTGCGATCCAAAATGTTAGGAATGAAGTTGGCACCAATACCTTGAATTGGATGTGGGCCTGGGGCTCCACCATTCAAAATAGGAGAAGCAGCGGGTTCAACACCAAATACCTTGATCGCAGGGTTCTTTTCTTTCAAGAAGCGACCTGTTCCAGTAATGGTTCCACCTGTTCCGATTCCGCAAACAAACGCGTCAACCTTGCCGTCAAGATCGCGCCAGATTTCAGGACCAGTTGTCTTGTAGTGAATTGCAGGACCAGCTTCATTTTCAAATTGACGCACCAAAACCGCACCTGATTCGCCAAGCTTTTCTGCCGCCGCTACTGCGCCCTTCATACCTTCGCCAGCTGGAGTCAAAACTAGCTCTGCGCCAAATGCGCGGATCAGTTTGCGACGCTCTTTTGACACTGACTCTGGCATTGTGAAAATTGATTTGTATCCACGTGCCGCCGCAACCATCGCAACTGCGATTCCGGTGTTACCTGATGTTGCTTCAACAATTGTGCCACCAGGCTTTAGTGCACCGCTCGCCTCTGCCGCGTCAATCATTGCAATACCTAGACGATCTTTCACCGATGAGCTTGGGTTATAAAATTCGAGTTTGGCAAAAATATTTCCCGCAGCACCGTCATTAATCTTGTTTATTCGAACCATTGGCGTATTTCCAAAGGCATCTGTAATTGTGTTAAAAGTTGTCATGATTCTCCCTGGCTAATTTTTGTATTTGGAATGAGATTTGTTAATTAAGTTGGCGGTTGAGGTAAATCAAAAATCAGCAACTGCAAGATGTTGACAGGCAGAAATCGACAACACGGTTTCGTGTAAATAACCAGTTGATGATCGAGCGCATGACCAAATTCTACGCAAATGTATCAATTATGCGAGTTGCTAATCGTTTGCAACTAGCGCTCATTCCAGCGTGAGGTCATCGGCAAGCGGCGATCTTTTCCAAATGCGCGGCCTGAAACCTTGGCGCCAGGCGGATATTGGCGGCGCTTGTATTCGGCCTTGTCCACCAAAGAGATAACTCGGCGCACAAGTTCGGGATCAAAGCCATCGGCTAACAGCGCTTCGTAGCCATGGTCTTCATCGACGTAGGCACGTAGTACCTGATCCAATAATGGATAGTCGGGCAGAGAATCCGAGTCCTTTTGATCCGGACGCAGTTCGGCGCTTGGCTCTTTAGTAATCGAGCGATCAGGAATCGGTGGAGTTTCTCCACGCTCGATCGCCAAAGCGTTGCGATATCTAGACAACGCCCACACATCGGTTTTGTAAATGTCTTTAATCGGTGCAAAGCCGCCCACGGCATCGCCATACAAAGTTGAATATCCAACAGCTAACTCGCTCTTATTGCCGGTGGCCAAAACTAAGTGACCTTCTTGATTAGAAATTCCCATCAAAGTTGTTCCGCGGACGCGTGCCTGCAGATTTTCTTCAGCCAAACCCTTTAATACAACATTGTTCATATAGGCATCGACCATGTGTGCAATCGGTGTGATTCTGAAATGAATGCCGGTGGCATCTGCCAAGGCCTGGGCATCTTCTACTGAATGGCCTGAAGAATACTTACTTGGCATTGCAACACCGTTGACCCGCTTAGCTCCCAATGCATCAATTGCGATTGCAGCAACTAGTGCCGAATCAATACCGCCTGATAATCCAAGGACTACAGATCTAAAACCATTTTTGCCAACATAATCACGAAGGCCCATAACAAGTGCCTTCCACATTTCCGCTTCATCTGAAAGTGGTGTGGCAATTGATGAATCAGCAGGTGTCGAATGAGAAGTAGGTTGCTCGGAAATAACAACATCTGGTCGGGAACTTCCTTCGGCGCAATCAATATCAACAACAATTAATTGTTCATCAAATTGGGCGGTGCGAGCTAGAACTGATCCATCCTTACCAATAACGATGCTGTCGCCATCAAAGACCAGATCATCCTGGCCACCAGTCATATTGACGTAGGCAATGGGTGCGCTAATTTCCTTGGCCCGCTTTTGTACTAGCGCCAATCGCACATCATCTTTATCTCGTTCAAAAGGTGAACCATTAGGAACAACCAATAGCCCTGGGGTGCGTGCTGCAATGGAATCTAGTGAGTGCCAAATGTCTTCACAAATCGCAACAGCAACATCGACCCCATGAATTCGCACAACCAAGCTTTGATCCCCCGCCACAAAGTTTCGGAACTCATCAAAGACTCCGTAATTAGGTAAGTGGCGCTTTACATAGGTGGCTCTGACTTTTCCGTCATGAATAACGGCAACAGAGTTTTGCGGGCCAGTTTCTTTTGATGAGCGGTCTAAGTAACCAACGATGGCCACGATGTCGCCGGTGATGCCGGCTGCAATTTCCTGTACTGCACGAATGCTGGCTGCTTGGAATGATGGACGCAAAGCTAAATCTTCAACCGGGTATCCCGTCACAATCATTTCGGGAAAAACAATCAGATTGGCACCGTGTTCTTGCGCCTTTTTAACGGAGTCTGCAATCAGGCCAGCGTTGCCCGCAAGGTCTCCAACCGTTGGGTTGATTTGGGCTAGCGCCACGCGCAACTTCATTTTTCAAGTGTAACGGGGGTACTCTTTCTCTATTAACCGGGGAGTTTACGAGCCGGTCAATGTGTTTGGCCCGGGGACCGCTCAGGCGGCTTCGAGGAGAGGAAACAATGGAATCTTTATATGGCGGTGCGCTGCACCGACGCGTGACTATCGTCGATCTTGCCGCAGCAAAAAAGCGTGGCGAAAAATGGGCGATGCTGACCGCTTACGAATCGATGACCGCCGAAATCTTTGATGAAGCCGGAATTCCGGTACTGCTTGTCGGAGACAGCGCCGGTAATAATTTTCTGGGCGAAGAAAACACCATCCCCGTCACCGTTGATGAATTGATCCCACTAGTTCGCGCAGTTGTCCGCGGATCACGA
>JBIIZR010000042.1:0-6934 GCA_044346185.1 Candidatus Planktophila sp. | reverse complement strand
ATTAATACCCCTTTGTTTTCTTTAGTAAAGCAAATACTGGCGCACTCATTACGAGTGCGCCAGTATTTTAGATTACTTAGTTCTTCGCTGCGTCAGCGAAGTTCTTTCTCAGAATTACTGCAGCGTCGTCAAGGGTCTTATCGACATTCTCGCCCTTAACTAAGATGTTTGTAAATACTGAACCTAGAACGTCGTACCAGTTAGATCCGCCAGCCTTGTTATCAAGGATTGCACTGAACTGTGGTGTACCGGTCTTTGCAGCCTTAGCAATTCCAGTTGTACGAGCGTCTTTGATGATCGCGCCTGCTGCTGTATTGGCAGGTGGTCGTGATGACGCTGAAGACATCAACAATTGACCTTCCTTTGAAGCAAACCAGCTAAGAACAAGCTTCTTAGCGCCTAGGTCAACACCATGCTTTGCAGCATATGATGTTACAAACGCACCTGAGTAGTTAACCCACTGCGCACCCTTTGTGGTCGCTGTAAGTCCTGGTGTTGCGCCAAGGCCAATGTTGATACCAGCTGCTTGAATTCCATCCATGTTCCAAGCACCGGTGATACCAAATGGAATCTTTCCAGCCTTGAATGCATCACCACAGCCATCCCATTGGAAGAAGCCGTTGCTCTTGCCATCTGCACCAATTAGGTACTTCTTGACATTTGCCTTGAATTCAGCTGAGTTCATTAGTGTCTTAGTTAGATCTGGAGTATTTCCTTTGTATCCCCAAGCTCCGCCACCAAGTGCTGTGAGAACTGCGTTAGCTCCCCATGTACCGTCAAATGCACAGATTCCACCAGTTAGATTCTTGGCAGTCTTGTTAGCTGTGTAGTAATCAACCATTCCTTGGAAAGTTGTTGGTGCAGTTGCGTTAAGAGCCTTATTCCACAAGAAAGCTGTTGTATCTACATCGAGAGGTACTCCGTATACCTTGCCCTTGTATGTCATTGCTTGAATACCAGCTGCTGGAATTTCCCTCTTATTGGCTGCTGAGTATGTAAGTGCTGCTAACTTTCCAGACTTACCTGCTGATGCAGCTAAGGATGCAGATCCCGTCATAACATCTGGACCAGATGCTGCTGTTGCCTTCTCAAATGCAGCATTTAGTGCATCGAAGGATGAGAAAAACTTAACCTTGACTACATAACCTGGTGCAATTTTTGTGTTGCCATCGATTAATGACTTGAGTTGTGGTCCGCGTGTTTCATCAGCCCAGACCGTAATTGTCTTGTTCGCGGCTGAGGCAGTTGGGACCACCGCAGCTGAAAGTGCGAGAGCGGCGACAGCAACAACGCTGACCAAACCGAAACGCTTTTTATTCATCTATTTCCTCCATGGATTAGATTATGCAGACAGATGCGCCCACATGATTTAAGTGAATTCCACACCCGTGGCTCTTAAATGGCAAGCGAATCCCTGCTCCAGGCCCCTATTTCGAACCCTTTTTATCGGATCGTTATAAAGCAATCTCCTTGCATGCTCTTTTGCAGGGGGGCCAACAACTCGCTCGTAGGCCCTAATTGGGGTTCGATAGGGGCATGGCTGAAGAGATTGTTTCCCGCGATGAGATCCGTGCGATGCGTCGTTCATATAGTGATGCCGGTTTAGAAACTCTGCCCAGCAATCCCTTTGAAGCTTTTGCATTGTGGTTAAAAGATGCACACGAAAATCCAGTCATTGTCGAAGCAAACGCAATGGTGTTGTCAACGGTGACTGCAGATTCCCAAATCAATACTCGAACAGTTTTGTTAAAAGATATCTCAGATGGCGGCTTTACTTTTTTTACAAATTATCAATCACGCAAAGCACATGGAATTGATTTGAATCCCAATGTCTCATTGTTGTTCCCTTGGTATGCAATGGAGCGGCAAGTTTCAATTAGTGGAATCGCAGAAAAAGTCTCGTCTCAAGAATCAGATGACTACTTTGCAACTAGACCTTGGGGTTCACAAATTGGTGCATGGGCAAGTGCGCAGTCATCTCATCTTGCATCGCGTGATGAGTTAGAACAACGTTTTGCAGGTGCTGCCGAAAAGTGGCCCGAAGGAAGTACGGTTCCCCGTCCTGCACATTGGGGTGGATACCGAGTAACACCTCTTAATATCGAATTTTGGCAGGGCCGATACTCACGTCTGCATGATCGCTTGCGCTATGAGAGGACCGCCACAACCGGTGATTGGGAACTCTCTCGGTACTACCCGTAGTCTTAGTCCATGAGCATCATCATTCCTTCAGAGTTAAAGCCAATCGATGGACGCTTTGGTTGCGGTCCATCAAAGATTCGTCCAGAAGCATTAGCTGCATTGTCAGCAAGTGGAAATTCGATATTAGGAACTTCGCACCGACAAAAGCCGGTTAAGAATGTTGTTAAGCGAGTACGTGAAGGTCTCACATCTCTTTTTAATCTTCCAGAAGGTTACGAAGTAGTTCTTGGTAATGGTGGTTCAACTGCGTTTTGGGATATCGCAACATTTGGGCTCATTGAAGAGCGATCTCAGCACCTTGTATTTGGTGAGTTCTCATCAAAGTTTGCTGCCGCATCAAAGGAAGCTCCTTTCTTAGGCGAGCCAACGGTGATCAAAACAGAACCTGGTTCACACCCGGTGGCAACTGCCGAAGCTGGAATCGATGTTTACGCATTAACTCACAATGAAACAAGCACAGGCGTTGCCATGCCAATTCTGCGTCCGGCAGGAACAGATGGCGCGCTCATACTGGTTGATGCAACATCTGCTGCTGGTGGATTAATGGTTGATGCAAAAGAGTTTGATACTTATTACTTCGCCCCTCAAAAGTCTTTCGCATCTGATGGCGGGCTGTGGATCGCGATCATGTCCCCTGCTGCCATTGCACGCGCAGAAAAAATCAAGGCTAGTGGTCGTTGGGTTCCAGCATTCTTTGACTTGGGAATCGCAATTGAGAATTCACGTTTAGATCAGACCTACAACACCCCCGCACTTGTTACTTTAATGCTACTGGCAGAGCAAATCGAATGGATGAACGCTAATGGTGGGCTTTCATTTGCTGCAGGTCGCAGTGCTAAGTCTTCTGACATTTTGTACTCATGGGCAGAAAAGACCAGCTACACAACTCCATTTGTAACTGATGCTGCAATGCGTTCAAAAGTTGTTGGAACAATTAACTTTGATGATGCGATTGATGCGACCAAAATCTCGGCTGCACTGCGCGAAAATGGAATTGTTGATACAGAGCCTTACCGCAAACTGGGCAAGAATCAGCTTCGTATCGGTATGTTCCCTGCAGTTGATCCAAGTGATGTAGAAGCACTTACCAAATGCATTGATCACGTTGTTGCCGCTTTGTAATGAGTAAGGGCTTTCATCGCGATAGATTTTTCTGGGTAGTAGCGGTTCAAACCGCAATCGTTAACTTCTATCTTGGCGGCTTCGGTCCAGCACAATCTTTGTTGCGGGCAGACCAAGGAACATCACTGACAATTGCTGGTCTACACGGAACAGCTATGGGTGCAGCATCAATCTTTGCTGGTTGGGCAAATCCCCGCATCGCACATAAATACGGTCGCAGCCGTGCCAGTTGGATCGGTTTGTCTATCTTTATTACTGGCCTAACCTTGTTTGTGATTTCTCCCCCTGTTTACATCACATTACCTGCAACTTTTATAACAGGTGTAGGAACATCTATTGTCATCAACACAATGCTGACGAAAATGTCTTCGCATTACGGCAAGGCAGCAGAGGTTGCAATCCCGCAAGCAAATGGAATTGCATCTGTTGGCTTTGTAACTGGAACCGCTTTAATTGGAACAATTGCAATTGCATTCCCAAACCTTTGGCGTTTGGGATTACTACTTGCGATTCCGGTTGCGCTGATTCTTTTCCTTGTGGGGCGTGAGAAAGATGCGGAAGAGCACATCCCTAATGAGCATGGACCTCAGGGCGGAAAACTCTCACGAGAATTCTGGATCGCTTGGATTGGTTTTGTTGCCTGTATTTCAAGCGAGTTTGCGACATCTTTCTGGGCCGCAGCACTTCTAAAAGAGCGCGTTGGATCAACGGCAGCTATTTCTACTGTTGCAATTGTGGCTCTTGGTACCGGAATGGGAATTGGACGTTGGTTCGGCGGCTTGTGGTTAAAGCGCCTTGCTCTAGATAACCAACTTCAGTTGATCATTGCACTTCAATTTCTTGGTTTCCTAGGTTTCTGGTTATCACACAACATGGTGCTCTCACTTGTTTGCCTGCTTGTTGTTGGTCTAGGTATTTCGATGCAGTTTGCGCTGTCTTCGATCCGATTAATCGGGTTAAGCGATGGACGTCCAGATTTGGCGATTGGTCGAGCATCTTTAGCAGCCGGCGTTGCTATTGCAGGAGCCCCATTCTTGCTAGGTCTTTTGGGAGATAGTTTTGGCATTTCACGCGCCTACATCATGGTTTTTGTCTTGATCGGTATCGCTTTCATAATCGTGAGAGTAGTTCCCTCAAATGTCAGGGAGTCAGCATGAGTTACAAAGCTAGAAGACTAATTACCCTGCTTGCATTAATTGGAATTTTAGTCGTGATCGCGATCAACAGTCTTTAAGACTCCTGCTACTGAAGTATCTGCAGGAAGTTCTACTCGGTTCTTATAACGAATCCAAATGATTAACGATGCACCTAGCGAGATACCACCGCACAATGCAATTGTGGGGCGAATTCCAAGTAGTTCAGTAGTTGTTCCAATCAGCGGTGAACCAAATGGTGTTCCACCCATAAAAATCAAAAGATAAAGACCCATTACTCGACCACGGATTGCCGGATCTGTGCTTGTTTGAACTATTGAATTTGCAGAAACTAAAGTTGTCAAAGCTGTTAAGCCACAGATTGGAAGCCAAAGAATGTAGAGCGTGTAGCTTGGAATTATTGAAAGCACCATAATAGAAATGGAAAACAGGATTCCACCCTTGATGACAAACTTTGTACTTCTAAATCTCTCTAATCGTGCCGAGCCAATTGCACCAGTTAAAGAGCCAATTGCAATAAATGTGCCCATTAATCCAAAACTTGCAGGTCCTAATCCAAATTCCTGTGTTGCCATCAATGCGTTGAATATCTGAAAGTTCAGGCCAAAGGTAGCTAGGAAGAAGACCATCAACATCACGACATAAATATCAGGACGTGCCTTTGCGTATGCAATACCTTCTCGGATGCTCCCATCTGATTTTGGCCGTTCTTGATGAAAAAAAGCTTTTTCGTTGAGGTTGAGCAGAGCGGCAATTACGAAAAAGTATGAAAAGCCATTAATAATGAAGGATGGACCAGTACCAAAAGCAGCGATTAAGCCACCAGAAATCGCAGGCCCAATGAGTCGACCAGCGTTGAAATTTGCCGAATTTAAGGAAACTGCGTTAGGTAAATCGCTCTGACCAACAACTTCGGTTGTAAAGGCTTGGCGTACTGGCGCATCAATTGCGGTTGAAATACCTAAAACTGCAGCTAGAACAAAGACATGCCATAAGGCGACCAAATCTGTAATCACCAATACGCCAAGTCCTAATGATGCAGCACCTCCCATGATGTTGGTGAGCACTAAAACTTTTCTTTTATTGAATCTATCGGCGAGCTTTCCACCATGCAGTGAGAAGAATAAAACTGGAGCAAATTGAACCGCGGTGACTAAACCTAAATAAGTTCCGTTGTTGTTAGTAAGTTCCAGAACAAGCCAGTCTTGTGCAATTCTTTGCGCCCAGCTGCCGATATTTGAGACGGTGTTGGCAGGAAAAAGTATTTGGTAATTTCGGTGGCGAAATGAGCGCCAATTACCATGCTCTTTTACCGATAAACGCATTACTCTTGCCCCATGACTACTCGACTACGCAATGCAGTAACTCTAGTCGCAATTGGAACTATGTGCTGGATAGTTGCTGGGGTGATTGCTCTCGCAATGAATGCAGAAGCAAAAGTTATTTGGACATGCGTGATGGGCGCAGCATTAGGCCTAGTTGGTATTCGTTACACAATCCGCCGCAGTAGACGCAGCGGTATTTAACTCACGAAAGTTTTACGCACCTAGTTTTTTAGGCACCTAAAGCAGAGGCAATACCGCGCAACACACGACCAAGGCGATCTGCTTCTTGTGCATTTGGATGGCGTCCATGGCGCAAACCATTTCCAACCTTGTCCAACATCTTGATTGTGTCTTCAATCATTGCAGCAAGATCATCACTGTTAACACGTGAGTTCTCTACTAATGATGGTGGAGCATCAATGATGTGTACAGATAATGCTTGTGGGCCTTTGCGGCTATCTGCAATAGAAAACTCAAGCTTTGTTCCAGGCTTTACTGTTGCAACACCTTCTGGAAGTGAAGTTGCAGCTAGATAAACATCTTCGCCTTCATCATTAGCAATAAAGCCGAAACCTTTTTCTAATGAGAACCATTTGACGCGTCCTGTAGGCATGGGGAGAGCTCCTTGCTAGTTTTCTTTACTGGTGTGTAAATATGTATCGCGGTTGCGATAGCAGGTGCTTAGTTTAACACCGGCTCTGTAAAGGTCGCTTCCGAATGTGCTCCGCAGCCATGATCCACGCTCACTACGCGTGCGTCATCAGGTGAAATCGCATTCGCGCATACGCCAAAGGTTGCGCGTAATGATCCAGCGATTGGAATAAAGAAGCCGCAGCTGTGACATGGCTTTGGCGCTGACTGAGCAACAGGAGCGTTAGGTCCACGCTCACCTTCATACCAACGCTTTGCTGCCTGGTCACGGCCTTCAATAGATAGAACACGTGCGCGACCTAATCCAAGTTCTAGCGCCATTGCTGTATCAAGATCTTCATCCTGCGGCAGCCCTTGTTGTCCCGGAACTAAACGAGTGTCATCAAGTGCGCTTGGAACAATGTCGCCAACGCCAACATCGCCCGGCAAAATTCGGTCGCGATACGGAATCCATTCTGGTGCACGTAATGCATCAGGACC
>JBIIZR010000007.1:0-21880 GCA_044346185.1 Candidatus Planktophila sp. | reverse complement strand
GTAGCGCAAGTTCTGGCGATAAACCACGGCCAATATAAATCTGTTGCAGCTCTTGTAACTCACCTTCTGGATCTGCAGCTAAGTGAGCAATTTCAAGTTTGCGATCTGATTCTTCAATATCGTTTTGTGAGCGCACCGAAATGTATTCACCAACAGCCATAGACATCGCACCTGCGGTGATTCCAGCAACACCTGCAGTGATTACCAAATCTTGTTTGCCAGCTGCAGCTACACCAATCATGAGTGCTGCAGTTGAAACCAAGCCATCATTTGCACCAAGGACTGCGGCACGAAGCCAGCCTGCACGATTAGTGCGATGTTGCAGATTTCTCTGGTAGACCTCTTCCAAGCTCATGATTGGAAGCCTACCTGACTGCTACTGAATCTTTTTAGAGGCGCGAGCAAAATAGAGAGCCGCCCCTGCTCCCACAAGCACGCTCACCCAGACATTGACGCGCAAACCTGCAATTGTGTTCGCGGTATCGATTCGGATGAGTTCAATAAAAAAGCGACCTAGGCAATACGCAGCTACATAAAGTGCAAAAGATTGTCCAGCTTTGAAATTATTTCCGTATTTAAGAATCACTACCGCAATCAGAGTGCACCAGATTGCTTCATATAAAAAGGTTGGGTGGAATGACTCAAACTCGGAGAAACCATTAGGGCGATAGCGCAAAGGAATCTCAACTGCCCACCAAGAATCCAACGGCTTTCCAAAAAGTTCGCCATTGAACCAATTGCCAAAACGACCAATTGCTTGCGCAAAGAGAATTCCAGGTGCTAGAGCGTCAGCAAAAACAGCAAATGATGGCAAATCAACTTTCTTAGCCAAAGATCGGTAACGCAGGTATGCGCCAAACAATCCAAGAGAAATAGCTCCCCAAATTCCCAATCCGCCTTCCCAAATCTTGAAGGCATCTATTGGAGAACCATTAGCACCAAAATAAGCATTCGGCGATGAGATCACATGATAAATACGCCCACCGATAATTCCAGAAGGGACCGCAACAATTGCTACCTCAGAGACGATTGATTGACCCTGAATTGTTGTGTATTGAAAACGCTTACCGCCTAACCAAATCGCTATTGCTATGCCCGTGATTATGCACAGTGCGTAATAGTGAATGGTTAAAGGACCAAGCTCCAGCACCGACTGTGCTGGAGTTGGAAAAGCTAAATTCAAAGTTTAGCCAGCCTCTACAGCTGCTTTGAATTCCTCAAGTACGAATGCATTTTGTGTACGTTCCCACTTCTTGCCATTGATAAAGACTGTTGGAGTTCCTTGAACACCGAACTTGCTCATTGAATCAGCGTTTGCCTGAACCAGGTCAACCTTGGAACCTTTAGATACGCAATCTTCGAAAGTTTTCGATGTAATGCCGATTTTCTTACCGATCTCTACAAGTGTTTCGTTGCTCCAGAAACCCGAGTTTTCAACAGAGGATTGAACCGCATAAATGGCCTTGTGGAAATCTAAGAACTGGCCTTCATCTGCAGCGCAAAATGATGCGTTCGCTGCGCGGACTGATTCATCGCCAAGGAATGACAGAACGTGATAACGAACATTTGCCTTCTTTTCGCGAACAAGTGACTCGATGTATTCGCCGTTAGCATCCTCGAACAACTTACATACGGGGCACTGTGAGTCTTCCCAAACATCAATAGTTATTGGAGCGCCATTATCAAAAGTAATCGCAGAACCATTAGCTGTATCAATAGTTGATGTAACAGCTGGTTTTAACTTGATTCCATCTAGGCCAGAAAGAGAGGCTGCTGTTTTCTCGCTTTGACTAAAGAGTGAAAAAACTATTCCGGTAACGATAACCAGCGCGACCATTGCTATTACGATCCAACGTGTTGTGTTATCCGCGCTTTTTGCAGCTTGCTTGGCCATCTAATACTCCTTGATTAATTGAGTTGGTTTCTCAGCAGTGCCTGGGTGTATGGGGAAAGTATAGATAAAGAGCGCACAGTGCCAAGTCAAAATCCAGCATGAATTCTGTGAATTAAGGGCGAAAACTATCGCCCTTCGCGTACTCCAAGCGCCAATTCTCTGGCCAAATGCGAAATTGCATCCAACCCTTCCTGCTCATTCTTGGCATCTAGCAACAACTTAATAAATGCAGAACCGACGATCACGCCATCAGCATAAGCTGCAAGAGATTTAGCCTGCTCACGTGTTGAAACGCCTAGCCCAACTGAAATCGGCAGTTCGGTGACGCTACGGACTCGCGCTACCAAACTGCTTGCATCTGATGAAACGCTAGTGCGAGTTCCTGTGACGCCCATCAAACTTGCCGCATAAACAAATCCCCCGGTCTTGGCAGTTACCTCTGCAAGTCGAGAATCATTTGTACTTGGTGCAACCACATATATTGGGTTAATTTTATTTTTACTTGCTGCGGCCAACCATCGATCTGATTCTTCAATTGTTAAATCTGGGGTAATGACTCCGGATCCCCCGTTATCGGTAATAGATTGCGCGAAGTTATCTACGCCATATCTTTCTATTGGATTCCAATATGTCATTACGACTGCAGCAACACCGGTATCTGTTGCGGTTTTTAGCGCAGCAAACACATCGGCAGCGTTAGTCCCACCCTTGAGTGAAATTTCAGCAGCTTCTTGAATTACAGGACCGTCCATAACTGGATCGCTGTATGGGAAACCGATTTCGATCGCATCAACTCCGGCAGCAGCTAAAGCTTGTATAGCTTTGGCGCAACCTGCCTGTGTCGGAAAACCTGCGGGAATATAGGCAATCAATGCGGCGCGATTTTCGGCGCGCACCTTTGCCATAACCACATCAAGCTGAGTCATTACAGTGGAATTCCAAAGTATTCGGCGGCGGTCTGAACATCCTTATCACCACGACCAGAAAGATTGATAAGCAGATTTGCTTGAGGACCTAACTCTTGTCCCACAAGAATGGCACCAGCTAGCGCGTGCGCAGTTTCAATCGCAGGAATAATTCCTTCTGTTTTACTTAGTAACGAAAATGCGTACATGGCTGCATCATCATTTATCGCGCGATATTCCGCTCTTCCAACATCATGAAGGTATGCGTGTTCTGGACCTACGCCTGGATAATCCAAACCTGCAGAAATCGAATGTGATTCAATTGTTTGGCCATTTGCATCTTGCAAAACATAAGAGCGGGTTCCGTGCAGAACTCCCGGAGTTCCTCCGGTGATTGTCGCTGCGTGACGTCCTGTTTCAACTCCATCGCCACCAGCTTCAAGGCCAATTAATCTGACATTTGTGTCTGGAATAAATGCATTAAAGATTCCAATCGCATTTGATCCGCCACCAACGCACGCTAAGACTGCATCGGGAAGTCTGCCCGTGAGTTCGAGCATCTGCTCGCGTGATTCTTCGCCAATAATCTTATGAAAGTCCCTGACCATGGTTGGGAAAGGATGTGGTCCGGCAACAGTTCCGAGCATGTAGTGAGTGTCAGCAACATTTGTTACCCAATCACGCATTGCCTCATTAATTGCATCTTTCAAGGTTCGTGAGCCTGTTGTAACAGGTACAACTTGTGCGCCCAATAACTTCATGCGAGCAACATTGAGTGATTGACGTCGAGTGTCTTCTTCTCCCATGTAAAGAACGCAATCAAGGCCCATCAATGCAGCCGCTGTTGCAGATGCAACACCATGTTGGCCCGCACCAGTTTCTGCGATGATGCGCTTCTTGCCCATACGCTTTGTGAGCAAGGCTTGTCCTAAAACATTATTAATCTTGTGTGATCCAGTGTGATTGAGATCTTCACGCTTAAGAAAAATTCGAGCTCCACCTGCATGCTCAGAAAAACGTTTTGCTTCAGTAATGATGCTCGGGCGACCTGTATAAGTTTTATGTAGCTCAGCCAGTTCTGCTAAAAACTCTGGATCCTTCTGAGCAGTGTTATGCGCGATTTCAAGTTCATTAAGCGCACCAATTAATGCCTCTGGGACAAAGCGCCCGCCGTATTCGCCGAAATGTCCCGCATTACTCATAGTCAAAGCCTACCGAGCAATTGATTGATCGCAACTGATGGAGATTCTGAGCGCACAAGTGCTTCCCCAACCAAGATTGCAGTAGCTCCACATTCTTGTGCAAATACAACCTCCGCGCGACTTGAGATTCCAGATTCTGCAACCCTTGCAATGCTAGATGGAATCTGCGGAATTAATTCGGCAAACGCACGTTGATCAACTTCAAGGGTTTTAAGGTTCCGCGAATTAACCCCGATGATTTCTGGTGAAATTTCCAAAGCTCGCTCTAATTCATCGGGCGTGTGAACTTCGATCAAAGATCGCATTCCAAGTTCAGCACTTAAATGGAAATAGTCCTCTAACTGATTCTTACTTAATGCAGCAACAATCAGCAGAACCACATCTGCGCCATGTGCACGAGCCTCATAAAATTGGTATTCATCAACCATAAAGTCCTTGCGAAGAATTGGCAGATCAATTGCCTTTCGGACCGCATCTAGATCAGCCAACGTTCCGCCAAAACGACGCTGCTCCGTCAAAACACTAACGACATGAGCACCTGCTTCTTCATATGTTGCTGCTAGTCCAGCTGGATCGCCAATCGAGGCAAGTGCGCCTTTGCTAGGTGAAGAACGTTTTACTTCTGCGATAACTGACATTTCGGAAGACATCAGGTGTGGCAAACAATCACGCACGGCAGGAGCGGTCTCTAACGCTTCCTGTAGCTGCCCCATTGGTAAGCGTCTAGCAGCTAGGTCTTCACGCACGCCTTCAATGATGGAAGCTAAAACGCTCATGGCTTCTCTTCCACTGTTGGATCAATTCCATGGTCCAGTGCGCTCCAAGTATTGAGTTGGCGCGGCTGACGTTCATAGCGTGAAGAAAGTTTAAATTTCTTAGATATCAATACAACTAGGGCAGAAACTACAACCAATGAAATCGCGATAGGCAGGAAATCCTTCATCGGGTGCTTGCCAATCGATTTGCTGCATGCACCGCAGTAAGGACCGCTGCAGCTTTATTACGACACTCTTGGTTTTCAGATTCTGGATCAGAGTCAGCTACGACTCCTGCACCTGCTTGAACAAAGGCGGTTCCTTTGTATAACAAGGCGGTTCGGATTGCGATGCAGGTATCTAAATTACCGGTGAAATCTATGTAGCCAACTATTCCGCCGTAAACACCGCGCCTAGTTGTCTCTAATTCTTCAATGATCTCCATGGCACGTGGCTTAGGAGCACCCGACAAAGTTCCTGCAGGAAACACCGAAAAGAGTGCATCAACTGGTGATGATTTCTTAGACAGTTTGCCGATAACTGTAGAAACAATATGCATTACATGTGAGTAACGCTCGATGTGCATGAAATCAACAACCTCAACGCTACCGGGAGCACACACGCGCCCTAAATCATTTCTGCCAAGATCTACGAGCATTAAATGCTCAGCACGTTCTTTAGGGTCAGCAAGTAACTCTTCGGCTAAGCGATTGTCTTCTTCAGAATTTGATGATCGCTTACGGGTTCCGGCAATTGGATGGATCATTACATCCTCTTGATTAACTTTCACTAGCGCCTCTGGACTAGATCCAACAATTTCAATTCCATCTGTAAAGCGGAATAAGTACATATACGGCGATGGATTGTTAAGTCGAAGCATGCGATAAACATCTATGGCATCAGCTGAACATGGCATTGCAAAACGTTGAGACAAAACTACTTGAAAAGCTTCACCTGCCAGGATTTCCTCTTTGACATGGGCGATGTTCTTCTTGAAATCTTCTGCAGAGATATTGCCTGAGTATTCAGGTAACGAGAAGTCCGGAATTGAAGCTGCATCTCCCGGAATCGAGATAGCTAAATCTGCTTGCATCCGATCTAGACGCTCGATACATGATGCATAAGCCTCATCTATACGATCATCGCTGCCATCCCAGTTGATTGCGTTAGCAATCAAAGTAATTGTTCCCTCGCTGTGATCCATTACTGCCAAATCACTTGTCAGCATGAAGGAAAGTTCTGGAAGCGGAATATCCTTATGCGAGAGTGATGGGAGCTTTTCTAATCTGCGCACAACGTCATAGCCCATGAATCCCACCAAGCCACCAGTTAATGGAGGCAATCCAGCAATCTTGGGTGATTTCAAATGAGCAGCAGATAGTCGCAACGCTTCTAATGGATCGATACCAGTTGGTGCACCGGCTGGTGCGGTCCCCTGCCAATATGCCAAACCATCTTTTTCACTTAATGTGGCTTCGCTTCGAATACCAATAAATGAGTAACGAGACCAAGCCCCACCATGTTCTGCAGATTCTAAAAGAAATGTGTTGTCCGCAATTTTTGCCAACTTCTTGTAAACACCAAGCGGTGTTTCAGAATCTGCTAGCAGCTTTCGCGAAACAGGAATGACATTTGAAACTTTTGCATAGGCGCGAAACTCTGATAGATCCATTTTACGATCGCAGCTCAAGCGGAGTGTGAAAACAACTCTGCTGACCAGTATGGCAAGCAGCTCCTGTCTGGATTACCTGTAAAACCAAAGCATCACCGTCACAATCCAAGGCAATTGATTGCACATCTTGATAGTGACCAGAAGTTGCACCCTTAACCCACAGCTCATTTCGACTGCGTGACCAATAGGTTGCTTTACCTGTTGTCAGAGTTAGTTCCAGAGAATGTGAATTCATGTATGCCAGCATCAAAACTTCTTTGCTGGTTGAATCTTGAACAATTGCTGGAATCAAGGCATCTGAATCCTTCAAAAGTGCAGCTACCTGCGGATCCAGAGTTGTCATGGGCTTATTCTGCCTTATCCAGCAGTAACGGCGCGCACCGGATAATTGTGCTTACCCAGATATCGCTTCACATCCCCGATTCGGTGAACTCCAAAATGAAAGACACTTGCCGCAAGTAGCGCATCTGCTCCAGCATCAAGGGCGGCAGAGAAATCTTCGAGTGAGCCAGCTCCACCACTTGCAATCAATGGAACCTTGGATACCGCGCGAACTGCAGTGATCATTCCGATGTCATAACCCGCGCGAGTTCCATCTGCATCCATCGAATTGAGCAAGATTTCACCCACGCCAAGAGCGCACGCTTGTTCCACCCAAGCAAGTGCGTCAACATCAGCGCTTTGTCGCCCACCATGCGTTGTAACTTCAAAACCAGATTCGGTTCGAGCTCGTCGTGCGTCAACTGAAAGAACTAGCACCTGTGAACCAAAGCGATCTGCAATCTCTGCAATCAACTGAGGGCGAGCAAGCGCGGATGTATTGATCGAAATTTTGTCAGCCCCTGCACGCAATAAGCGATCCACATCTTCAACAGTTCGAATTCCTCCACCAACAGTTAGTGGAATGAATACCTGCTCTGCGGTGCGTCGAACAACATCAAGGGTTGTTTCTCTTCCTGCAACACTGGCTGATATATCTAAAAAAGTTAACTCATCAGCACCTTCGATGTTGTACAGAGAAGCCATTTCAACTGGATCACCTGCATCCACTAAATCTGTGAAATTAACGCCCTTAACCACTCGACCGTCAGTTACATCAAGGCACGGGATGATTCGAACTGAAAGCGTCATTTACCGCTGGCCTTAAGCGCTTCTTGTAATGTGAACTTTCCTGCATATAAAGCTTTACCAACAATCGCACCTTCAACGCCGGTGCCAACAAGTGCGGTCAGAGCTGCAATGTCATCAAGGGAAGAAATTCCACCACTTGCAATCACAGGCTTTGTGGTCGCTGCACAGACAGATTTCAACAGTTCTAGGTTTGGTCCGGCTAAGGTTCCATCCTTTGCCACATCTGTTACAACATATCGAGCGCATCCATCGCGATCTAAACGTTCTAGAGTTTCGAATAAATCTCCACCCTCTTTAGTCCAGCCGCGTGCAGCCAAAGTATGTCCACGCACATCTAGACCAACTGCAATTCGATCGCCATGCTCTGCAATCACCCGCGCGGTCCATTCGGGATCTTCTAGAGCTGCTGTTCCTAAATTCACTCGGCGGCAACCTGTGGCAAGAGCGCGACGTAAAGATTCATCATCACGAATGCCACCTGAAAGTTCCACTTTGATATCCAACTTTCCGACAACTTCGGCTAGCAACGCTGAGTTTTCGCCGCGACCAAAAGCTGCATCAAGATCTACTAGGTGTAACCATTCGGCACCCGCTGCTTGAAATTCAAGGGCAACATCTAACGGTGCTCCGTAAATGCTCTCCTTGTCTAGTTCGCCTTGAACCAAACGAACTGCGCGACCATCTTTCACATCTACAGCTGGCAATAGTTCTAAATAACTCATAGCGATCCCACCCAATTCTTAATAAGGGCTAATCCGGCAGCACCAGATTTTTCTGGGTGAAATTGCGTAGCGCTGATATAGCCATCTTCAACGGCTGCAAGAAATTTTTCTCCGTGCGTGGTCCATGCCTGTGTTTTTCCAACCGCAACCTTTGCTGCGTAAGAGTGCACAAAGTAAAAGGATTCAGTTTCAATACCTTTAAACAAAACTGAGTCAGAGCTTGTTTCGACAGTGTTCCAACCCATGTGCGGCAGTATTGGCGCATCTAACTTGGAAACTGTTCCATCCCAGATGCCAACACCCGCATGGGCTGCGTTTTCTGAATGTTCTGTACCTTGACTAAAAAGGATTTGCATTCCGATGCAGATTCCTAGCGTTGGGCGCCCATTTGCTAAACGTTCACGAACAATGTCGCTGCCATCAACCGCGTTCAAGCCATTCATGCACGCAGCAAATGCTCCGACACCTGGGACAACTAAACCTTCGGCCTCTAAGGCAACTCGTCGATCTGAGGTTACAACTACATCTTTTCCAGAAGTTGCAAAGGCCCGCTCTGCAGATCGAAGATTTCCAGAGCCGTAATCAAGAATTGCTATCAAAGAGAACCTTTTGTCGATGGGATTCCGGCGACTCTGCCATCTAGCGATACCGCATCACGAAGTGCGCGAGCTACTGCTTTAAATTGTGCCTCAAAAACGTGGTGGGCGTTACGACCTTCTAGAACACGGATGTGCAAAGCGATACGCGCTTCAGCAACGATGGATTCCCATATGTGCTTTCCAAGGGTTGTATCAAATGTGCCAATCAGTTCGACGATTTCTGGTTGACGGTGCACGAGGTATGGACGACCTGAAAGATCTACTGCAGCCTGCACGAGGACCTCATCAAGTGGAACCATTGAATCTCCGAAGCGACGTATACCTGCTTTGTCACCTAACGCTTCACGCAAAGCTTGGCCAAAAGCAAGGGATGTGTCTTCGACTGTGTGGTGTGAATCAACATCAACATCACCAGTTGTCTTAACTGTTAAATCAAAGCCTGAGTGCTTACCCAATTGAGACATCATGTGATCAAAGAATGGAACGCCAGTGTCTACATTGATAACACCTTGGCCATCTAGATTGATCTCAACCAGAACGTGTGACTCCTTGGTCTTTCTTTCGACGCGTGCTGTTCTCATGGGTATCTCCTTTAAATGAGCTCTTTGAGGGCAGAAATAAACAATTGGTTCTCGGCTTCATTGCCAATAGTGACTCTTAAGTACCCTGATAATCCCACATCTCTAATCAGAACACCCTTTTCTAGCAAAGCTGCCCACAGTTGTGGCGCATCTTGTTTGAATCCTGTGAAGAGAACAAAGTTGGCACTACTAGTGATGGTGGTCAGTCCCATATTGTGCAGCGTCTGAACAACCTCGCTTCTGGCTTTGATCAATGTTGAAACTCCGCTTAACAATTCTGCGCGGTAATCGATCGCAACCTGAGCTGCTGCTTGTGTCAGTGCGCTGAGGTGATACGGCAAGCGCACAATCATCATTGCATCTTTGACCGCAACATCGCTTACTAAATATCCGAGTCGCGCACCCGCAAATGCAAAAGCCTTGCTCATGGTACGAATGACAATTACTTGCGGGTTGTTAGCAATCAAAGTAACTGCCGATACTTCTTGTGAAAATTCTGCGTAAGCCTCGTCAACAACGAGTAATCCGCCTACCTCTTTCGCTGCATCTGCGAGCTTTTGAATGGAGTCAATCGTTACTGCGCCACCCGTTGGATTATTGGGCGTTGTGATAAATGTCAGAGTTGGCTTGTTCTTGATTATTTCAGCCACTGCATCGGCGGTGTTGAGCGAAAAGTCGGCGTTACGCTTTCCATCAATCCACTGTGATCCTGTCGTCTTTGCAATCAACGGGTGCATTGAATACGACGGGGTAAATCCCAAAACTGGTCCTTGTGCAAAAGCTAAGAAAATCGATTGAATAATTTCATTGGATCCATTGGCCGCCCAAATATTTTCAGCAGAAAATTTAGCCGCACTTTGTTCGTTGATGTACTGAGCAAGTTTTTCTCGCAACTTTGTTGCATCACGATCTGGGTATCGGTTTAAGTCTGCAGCAACCTTTGCTATGGCATCAGTAATTGCTTTTTGTAAAGCAGATGATGGTGAATACGGATTCTCATTTGTATTGAGCGCCGCCACTGCCGGAACTTGCGGGGCACCATATGGTGACATTGGGCGCAGAGTTTCACGCAAAGGCAACCAACTAGGCCAACTCATTACAGATTCTCCAAACGCACAGTCATGGCCTCACCGTGAGCGGGCAAGTCCTCAGAATTTGCCAGCGTCACAACGGTGTCAACAATTTCAGTAAATGCCTTTTGGTCGTATTCGATGAAGTGCAACCCGCGTAAAAAAGTTTGTACAGAAAGCCCACTTGAGTGACATGCACATCCACCTGTCGGTAATACGTGATTGGAGCCCGCAGAGTAATCACCCAATGAAACCGGTGAAAAGCGTCCGATAAATACTGCGCCAGCGTTGCGAATCTTGTCAGCATCGCTACGTGAGTTACGGGTTTGAATCTCTAGGTGTTCTGCGGCATATGCGTTAACCACATCCAAGCCTTGATGCATGTCATCAACTAAGACGATTGCCGATTGAACGCCAGAAAGTGCGCTCTTGATTCGATCAGCATGCTTGGTAGTAGCAACACGAACCTTAAGTTCGGCCTCAACTGCCACAGCTAGTTCGGATGAATCGGTAACTAAGACTGCGGCAGCGATAACATCATGTTCGGCTTGGCTGATTAAGTCCGCGGCAACATCTGCGGCAATTGCAGATGAATCAGCTAAAACAGCAATCTCTGTGGGACCCGCTTCTGAATCAATTCCGATAATTCCGCGTAGTGCGCGCTTAGCTGCAGCAACGTAAATGTTTCCCGGACCCGTAACAAGGTCAGCCTTTTCGCAGACGCTTTCCATACCGAAAGCAAAGAGTGCAATCGCTTGGGCTCCCCCAACGGCGTAGACCTCGGTGATTCCAAGCAACGCACAGGTTGCAAGAATTGTTGGGTGTGGCAAACCGCCAAAATCTTTTTGTGGTGGTGATGCAACCGCAATTGATTTCACCTTTGCAATCTGTGCAGGAATAACATTCATCATCACGCTACTTGGGTAAACAGCGCGACCACCAGGCACATAGAGACCTACGCGATCCACTGGAATCCATTTTTCAGTAACAGTGCCACCATCTACAACAGTGGTTGTTTTTTCATTCCGTAACTGGTCGTTGTGCACTTTGGTAATCCGTGAAATAGATAGTTCTAAGGCGGCTTTAATTGCAGGATCCAATTGAGATAACGCTGCATCTAGTGCGCTTTGTGGGACTCGAATACTTGGTGGCGTCACACCATCAAACTCTTGGGCCAGCGCGATTAGATCTGCTTCTGTTCCATTCTTAACTCTTTCAAGAATAGGCTCGATGAGCAGCATGGCTTCGGCGACATTGAGGGTAGCTCGCGGTAGTTCAGCGTTGTATTGGGCTTTAGACAGCGATCGTCCGCGCAGGTCAACGGTTCGAATCATTTGGCAATTGTAACGGCTAGGCGGTGTGACATGCCTATTGATTTAAACCAGGCAGTTAGGTCCCAAGATTGATTTCAAATCAGCGCTCAGGCTTGGCGACGAAGTGATCAGTGCATCGACCTTCATAACGGTGCTGTTTCCATTATCTACAAGCTGCAGATGAACTTCACGTTTTCCAGGATGTGATCGCAAGATCTCTTTAATCCGATCTACAACCGGTGGTGTGCACTGCTGAATCGGCAGAGAAATAATCAGCGGTCCAGTTGGCCCAGCACTGATATCTGGCATGGACATTTCTAGGGCAGTAAAGCGCAGAGCATCTTCTCGACGATCAACTCGACCTCTAATTGTGACGATTCGGTCCTCGGTCAAAGACATCGAATATTGGTTATATGTGTTTGCAAAGAATAAAACTTCTAACGCACCTTCGAGATCTTCAACAGTTACGACCGCCCACGATGCACCTTGTCGCGAGACTTTTCTGGTAACACTTGTTATTAATCCACCAATTGTCACGATGGATTCGTGGTGAGCGCCATCATCTGCAAGTTCACTAATTGACATATCCGTATTGGCTCGCAAAACATGTTCAACACCAAGTAATGGGTGGTCTGAAACATAAAGACCTAACATCTCGCGTTCATAGGACAAGAGCATCGCTTTATCCCACTCGCCAGTTGGTACTTCAATATCTAATCCAGATACAGCGGTGACCGCCTCTCCCCCAAAGAGATCAAATTGACCAATTGCTTCGGCGCGCTTTGATTCAATCACCGAATCAATCGCTTCAAGGTGAACTGCGATTAAACCCTTACGTGTTGAGCCGAGAGAACCAAAAGCTCCAGCCTTAATAAGAGATTCAATTGTTTTCTTATTGCACACTTGAGCATCAACCTTTGCCAGGAAATCTCCAAAGGATGTGTAACGACCCTTTGAATCACGTGAGTTCTTGATAGAAGCAACCACGCCTTCTCCGACATTTCGAATTGCAGCTAAACCAAAACGGATATCGATTCCACGTGGGGTGTATTCCGCATCTGATTCGTTGACATCTGGTGGCAAAACTTTGATTCCCATACGGCGGCATTCAGAAAGGTAGAGCGCAGATTTATCTTTGTCATCGCGAACCGAAGTAAGCAAAGCAGCCATGTATTCGGTTGGGTAATTAGCCTTGAGGTAAGCGGTCCAATATGAAACAACACCGTAACCAGCAGAGTGCGCCCGGTTAAATGCATAGTCAGAGAAAGGAATCAGAACTTCCCATAAACGCTTGATCGCTGCGGTCGAGAAACCATTTTCTTTCATTCCCGCTTCGAAAGGAACATACTCTTTATCCAGGATGTCCTTGTTCTTCTTGCCCATCGCCTTACGTAAAAGATCTGCACGTCCCAAAGTAAACCCAGCAACCTTTTGAGCAATCGCCATTACCTGCTCTTGATAAACAATCAATCCATATGTATCCCCCAAGATTTCCTGCAGAGGAGCAGATAGCTCTGGATGAATTGGTTCTACCGGCTTTCGACCATTTTTGCGATCGGCATAGTTATTGTGTGCGTTCTCGCCCATCGGACCCGGTCGATACAAAGCAATAACCGCTGAAATATCCTCAAATGAATCTGGTGACATGCTCTTAAGCAAGGCGCGCATTGGTCCACCGTCGAGCTGGAACACGCCCAAAGTGTCACCACGGCTTAGGAGTTCATAGGTCTTTGGATCATCCAAAGTTAGATCTTCAAGTACAACATCTTTACCCTGATTTGCTTTGATATTGAGCAGGCAGTCATCCAGCACAGAAAGGTTTCTTAATCCCAAAAAGTCCATCTTCAGCAAACCAGTTGCTTCGCATGCACCCATATCAAATTGAGTAATGATCGCACCATCGGCTTCACGACGATGAATCGGAATTACATCCAGCAAAGGTTCGCGCGAAAGAATCACACCTGCTGCATGCACGCCCCACTGACGCTTCAGACCTTCAAGACCCCGGGCGGTATCAACTACGCGCTTTGAATCTGGGTCTGCGTTATACAAAGCGCGGAATTCACCCGCTTCGCCATAACGATCATCCTTTGGATCAAAGACACCACTGAGGGAAATATCCTTACCCATAACCGATGGTGGAAGAGCTTTAGTCAGCTTTTCACCAATGACATATGGATAACCAAGAACTCGAGTCGAATCCTTAATCGCTTGCTTAGACTTAATAGTTCCGTAGGTAATGATCTGAGCGACTCGGTCTTCACCATATTTATTGGTGGCGTATCGAATCATTTCGCTGCGTCGACGTTCATCAAAGTCCAAGTCGATATCAGGCATCGAAATACGTTCTGGATTTAGAAAACGCTCAAACAGCAAACCGTGTTCTAGCGGATCTAAACCTGTAATTCCTAATGAATAAGCAACCAGGGATCCTGCTGCAGATCCGCGACCTGGGCCGACGCGAATACCAACCTTCTTTGCGTGACCAACAAGGTCAGCAACAACTAAGAAGTACCCGGGAAAGCCCATTTTTTCCATAACTCCAAGTTCGTACTTCAGGCGATCCTCGTGTGCGGGCGTGATACGTGAACCTAGTCGTTCCTTGAGGCCGCGTTCGGCCTCTTTCTTTAACCAAGAATCTTCAGTCTCGCCAGCTGGAACTTCAAATTGAGGTAGCAGATTCTCGCCTTCGCGCAAAGTGATGTTGCAACGTTCGGCAATTAACAAGGTGTTGTCGCAGCTTTCAGGAATATCCTTAAAGAGTTCGCGCATCTGCGCCGCTGTCTTTACATAGAACGAGTCATTATCAAATTTGAATCTTTTTGGATCTGCCAAAGTAGAACCAGACTGAACGCAAAGAAGGGCCTCGTGCGCTCCGGCATCTTCTTGTCGTGTGTAGTGCAGATCATTAGTTGCAAGAAGTGGCAAACCAAGTTCTTTGCCTAGCTTCAACAAATCAGCCTTGACCCGGGATTCAATTTCGATTCCATGATCCATAACTTCTAGAAAGAAGTTATCTTTTCCAAAAATATCGCGGTAAGCACTTGCCGCCTTAATCGCCTCTTTGTATGCACCCATACGTAATCGAGTTTGGATTTCGCCACCTGGGCATCCGGTCGTTGCAATCAAACCCTTTGAATGCTTTGCCAATAATTCACGATCCATGCGCGGCTTGTAGTAATAACCTTCAAGGGATGCAAGTGAAGATAATCTAAAAAGATTTCCAAGACCTTCGTTGTTTTCAGCCAAAATTGTCATGTGGGTATAAGCGCCACCGCCTGAAACATCATCTTCGCCACCGGCTGCCCACTGCACGCGCTTCTTATCAAATCTGGATTCTGGGGCAACGTAAGCTTCAATACCAATGATTGGCTTTACTTCAGCTTTTTTTGCCGCTTTGTAAAATTCAAAAGCACCAAAAACATTTCCGTGATCTGTCATTGCAATTGCAGGCATGCCCTGGGCTTTGACTTCAGACATCAAATCGCCTACACGAGCCGCACCATCGAGCATTGAATACTCAGTATGGACGTGCAGATGGACGAAATTTTCTTTAGACATGATTGGCGAGATTAGTGGTTATGGCAGAACAGCGTCGGAAAGCAACGCCAGCGAGCGTGTGAGATCGGTTGGGTATGGGGCCTGGAAGTCCAGAGCTTGGCCCGTAACAGGGTGGGCAAAGCGTAGTTGCGCAGCGTGAAGCCACGGTCTAGACATCTGCAAACTTTTAGCTAGAACAGGATCGGCCCCATAAGTTGTGTCACCAACGAGTGGGTGGTGCAACGCCGAGAAGTGAACACGAATTTGGTGCGTGCGACCGGTTTCGAGTTCAATTTTTGCCATTGAAACACCTCGATAAAATTCGATTACTTCATAATGCGTAATGGATTCTTTTCCGGTTGCAACGACGGCAAAGCGATGATCCTCTTTTGGATGTCGATCTATGGGTGCATCAATAGTTCCAGTTGTTGGATCCAGATGTCCTTGCACCATTGCGTGGTAAATCTTTTCCACGGTGCGATTTCGAAACGCATCTTTTAGAACATGAAAGGCGGTGTCACTCTTTGCAACGATCATTAATCCACTTGTGCCCACATCTAATCTATGAACAATCCCCTGGCGTTCTGCCGGACCAGAGGTCGATACCGAATATCCAGCGGCCATCAAAGCTCCAACAACTGTTGGGCCAGTCCAACCTGGACTTGGATGAGCTGCGCATCCAATCGGCTTATCAATTACGACAATATCTTGATCATCGTAAATGATCGTCAATCCCTCTAAAGGTGTCAGCGGAATTGGATCTGTATTAACCGGTGCAGGCATCAACACTTCAATGATTTGGCCTGCTGTAACGCGATCAGATTTAGGCATCGCCTTACCGCCAGTTGTGATGTCTCCATCTTCTAATAACTTTACAACTGCGGTTCGGGATAAACCCAGAACTCGTGTGAGGGCGCTATCAATGCGCTCTCCCGCGACACCTTCTGGCACCGACAAGGTGCGTAATTCGCGGGTACTCATGGCTGTGAGCCTACCTTTGTTATAGGTGGAATATTTCTAGCGGTTAAAACCATAGAAATGATGGCTGCGCTAACTATTGCCATGTCAGCGATGTTAAATACCGGCCAATTGGGAAGTTGCAACCAATCGATTACATGACCCCTTAATGCACCGGGCTCGCGGAAGATGCGATCAACCATGTTTCCAAGGATTCCACCTAGAACCAATCCCAAAACCACGGCCCAACCTCGTGAAGTAATTTTTGGTGAGTAATACAAAACTACGATCATTACTACCAAACTAAAAAGTGATAAGAAAATGGTTGCACCCGCAGCAAAAGAAAATGCTGCGCCGGGATTTCGAACAAAGGTCAGTTGGAAGAATTCACCGATTACTTTGACATTCGATCTATATGAAAGATTGTTAACTGCCCAGATTTTGGTAGCTAAATCAATGACCCAAACTGCCCAGGCAACACTAAAGAGTGTGCGCCAAGTGCGCACAGTTAGCGCCGTTCTTCCTTCTGCTTGCACAGCATGCAGAGGGTTGCGCGAGGAAATACTTGCAGGCGAGCTTTACCAATTGGAGAGCCGCACTCTTCGCAATTTCCGTAAGTTTTGTTTTCAATTCGCTCAAGTGCGCGTTCGGTCTGTAAAACCATGTCGCGAGCGTTAATGACAAGTGACATTTCATGTTCGCGTTCAAAAGTCTTAGTGCCCGCATCTGCCTGATCATCACCGGCACCTTCGCCAGATTCCTGAATCAAAGCATCCATTTCCTGCTCCACAACTGCAAGTTCTTTACGCAGTCGATCGAGCTCTTTTGAAATTTCACCCTTAATGGCTTTGATTTCCGCTGCGGTCCATGGAGATTCGTTTTCGCTAACAACTACAGGAGTAGGTGCAACCTTTATTGGTTTGAGAGGCGCGATCTTCTTGCCACTTTTCACCGGACGTGGTGGAGGCGGCATGACTAGGCGACGTTCTTCAACAACTGGTGCAACGACAGGTGCTGTAATAGTTGAGACTGAAACTGTTTGGGATTTTTCATCGACCGTCAAAGTGGTCTTAGAAGGAAATGGCTTTCCTGGAGCTTTCTTTACGGGAATGCTCTTCACCGATGACTTCTTAGCAGGTGCCGCCTTCTTGACAGCTTTCTTTGCTATCGCTTTTTTTGCAGGCACGGCTTTTTTGGCGGCTTTTTTGGCAGGTGCTGCTTTTTTGATTACCTTCTTTACAGCCTTTTTCACCACGGCTTTTTTGGCAGTTTTCTTCACCGCCGCTTTTTTAACTGGCTTCTTAGGCATGTCGCGAACCTTATGCCTTCACACCCACCCTTACCAAGTTCGCCACGGTCAATTTTTAAGCATTCAATCATCTACACTAAGAACCTCGCGTAAAGGGCGTTGACGGGGCTATCACCTCACGAGCTGGCTGGAAGAAATGGGCCCAGGTCCATGTAGAACCGGCACACGGGAATACAAGTGGCACACCACGGTGTGCAAGGCGGGTGGTACCGCGAAAGCTGTGAACGCAGCAATCGTCCCTCCAGAGTTTGTTTTCTGGAGGATTTTTAATGTCATTTCGCGCCATTCCAGCAGCAGTTGATCTGCCTGCCGTCGAACATTCAATCTTGAAGTTCTGGCGCGATAATTCCATCTTTGAAAAAACTGTTGCTGCACGTGAAGGTGCACCTGCGTGGACTTTCTATGAAGGTCCACCAACTGCCAACGGAATGCCCGGAACGCACCACATTGAAGCCCGAGTATTTAAGGATTTGTTTCCACGATTTCACACAATGAAAGGCAAGCAGGTAACTCGTAAAGCGGGTTGGGATTGCCATGGTTTACCAGTTGAAATCGCCGTAGAAAAAGAACTTGGTTTCACCGGTAAAGGTGACATCGAAAAATTTGGAATTGCTCCATTTAATGACAAGTGCCGTGAATCTGTTCAGCGTCACGTCAGTGCATTCACCGACATGACAGATCGCATGGGTTTCTGGGTAGATTTTGATGAAGCGTATTGGACGATGTCACCTGAATACGTTGAATCTGTGTGGTGGTCGCTTAAGGAGATCTGGAAAAAGGGATTGCTGGTCCAAGATCATCGCGTGGCGCCGTATTGCCCTCGCTGCGGAACCGGCTTATCAGATCACGAATTAGCTCAAGGGTATGAAACCGTTACCGATCCATCGGTCTTTGTTCGCTTTCCGATTACATCGGGAGAACTTGCTGCACTAAAGGCATCTCTGTTGGTGTGGACGACAACTCCCTGGACTTTGGTTTCAAACACCGCAATTGCCGTGCATCCAGATGTCGAATACGTGGCGATCGAAGTTACTGAGGAAGAAAACATAGAAGTTCTAGTAGTTGCCAAGAATTTGATGGAAGCAGTTAAGGGCGAGAAGAAAATCCTTAAGACAGTGCTGGGCAAAGATTTAGAACGCACCACATATAAGCGTCCATTTGATTACATTGAAATTCCTGATGCTCACTATGTTGTACTTGCAACATATGTAACTACCGAAGATGGAACGGGATTGGTTCATCAATCCCCTGCTTTTGGTGCAGATGACTTAGCGGTGTGCCGTAGTTATGGCTTGCCAGTTGTAAATCCAATTTCCCCAGATGGTCACTTCTTAGCTGATGTACCAGTTGTTGGTGGAGTTTTCTTCAAAGATGCTGACAAGGCTTTAGTTAAAGAGCTCAAAGCAAGCGGTGCTTTGTACAAACATCAGCAGTACGAGCACACATACCCACATTGCTGGCGCTGTCACACAGCGCTGATGTATTACGCACAACCATCGTGGTACATCCGCACTACATCAATCAAGGATGCGCTGCTTCGCGAAAATGCAGCAACTGATTGGCACCCAGAAACCATTAAGGAAGGTCGCTACGGCGATTGGCTCAACAACAATATTGACTGGGCCCTTTCACGTAATCGTTACTGGGGTACTCCGCTTCCGATCTGGCGTTGTGAAAACAAGCATGAAATTTGTGTTGATTCCTTAAAGGAACTTGGATCCTTAGCCGGACAAGAGCTTTCTAATTTGGATCCGCACCGACCATTTGTTGATGACATCACCTTTGCGTGTGCCGAATGTTCACAGATGATGACACGTGTACCTGAAGTAATTGACTGCTGGTATGACTCTGGCGCAATGCCTTTTGCACAGTGGGGATATCCGCATAAGGAAGGATCTGTAGAAAAGTTCAAGGCTTCCTACCCTGCCGACTTCATTTGTGAAGCGATTGATCAAACACGTGGGTGGTTCTACACCTTGATGACTATCGGAACTTTGGTCTTTGATAAATCTTCGTATAAGACCGTTCTATGCCTCGGCCATATTTTGGATAAAGATGGTCGCAAAATGAGTAAGCATCTTGGAAATGTTCTAGAGCCAATGGCACTTATGGATCAACATGGCGCAGATGCTGTCCGTTGGTACATGTTGGCAGCAGGTTCTCCGTGGGCTGCTCGTCGCGTTGGCCATGACAGCATCAATGAGGTTGTTCGCAAGACTTTGTTAACGTACTGGAACACCGTTTCTTTTCATGCTCTGTATGCAAATGCATCAAACTTTGAACTCTCGCAAACTCCAGCGCTATCTGAGCGTCCACTTATGGATCGTTGGATCATTTCTGAATTAAACCTATTGGTTAAAGAGGTTGATGCAGCGCTAGAAGATTTTGATTCGCAAATTGCAGGTCGCGCACTTGCACGTTTCATCGATGATTTATCTAACTGGTACGTGCGACGATCTCGCCGACGTTTCTGGGATGGCGACCCTGCAGCGCTAGGGAGTTTGCACGAATGCTTAGTAACGCTGACGCAACTACTGGCTCCCCTAGTTCCATTTATCACTGAACAGGTATGGCAAGAGCTAGTGATTCCGGCAGATTCAAAGCAACCTGCCTCAGTTCACCTTTCAAATTGGCCTGTGGTCATTGCTAGTGCGATCGATACAGATCTAGCATCACAGGTTGCATTGACCAGGCGAATCGTCGAATTAGGTCGTGCAACCCGTGCTGAATCTGGAATCAAAATTCGCCAACCTTTGGGTCGAGCACTGATTGCAGCTAGCGGCTGGGCAACTTTGCCTGAAGCTATGCGTGAGCAAATTGCCGATGAGCTCAATGTCCAAACATTGCAAGACATTGCAACCGCCGATGGTGATTTGGTCGATATCAGCGTTAAAGCCAACTTCAAATCGCTGGGAGCTAAATTTGGTGGAGCGGTTCAGGAGATCGCTAAAGCAATTGCGTCAACGGATGCAACTGCGTTGGTGAAGACCTTGCGTTCGGTCGGAACAACAACTGTTGGTACTTGGCAGATTTCACTAGATGACCTTGTGATCACCGAAGTTCCAAAGAGTGGTTGGAGCGTTTCTTCTCATGATGGTGAAAGCGTTGCACTTGATTTAGAGCTAAATCCCGCGCTGATTGCGGCTGGAAATGTGCGCGAGGTAATCAGATTTATCCAAGAGCGCCGCAAGAGCGATGGGCTAGATATTTCAGATCGCATCAACCTCACTTGGAATGCAACGGATGAGATGGCAGCTGCGATCGATTCTGACCTTGGGCATATTTCCAATGAGGTTCTTGCGTTGTCAATGACACGTGACATGGGACTAGTAATTAAAGACTCTGAGATTGGAGTTGAGGTCGTACTGGTTAAACAGTAATTACAGACCGCTTAACAGGCGTATTAGTAATTGTGTTCCAAAAAAGAGCACAATAAAACTCATATCCAGACTGATTGCACCCAATCGAAGGGGTGGCACAAAGCGGCCAACGAACTTCATCGGTGGATCAGTAATTGTGTAGATGGCCTCTACAAAGTAAAGAATGATTCCTTTGGGACGCCATGATCTGGAAAACATTTGCACATAATCAAAGATTAATCGACCTAATAAAGCAAAGAGAAAGATGTTAAGAACACTGGCTAGCAGTGAGCCTACGTTCAACATGTTCAGCTCTGGTTGAAGAAACTTGCTTGAGCTGCTGCTGACTTATCTTCAGAGCTGACTGAAACATTTGCAGGTGAGAGAAGGAATACCTTCTTTGTCACGCGCTCGATAGTTCCGTGCAAACCAAATGCAAGACCGCTCGCAAAATCAACCAAACGCTTGTGCTCAGATTCATCCATCTCAGTGAGGTTGATGATTACTGGATTTCCCTGACGGAAATGCTCACCAATCGTACGTGCCTCGTTGTAATAGCGTGGATGCAAGGTAATGATGCGATCCATCGTAGGAAGATCAAGCTGTGGTGCTACCTCGACAACTGATGAATGTCGTAATGAACCAACTGAACGGGGTTCGCGAGTTTTGACGCGAACATCACCTGTTGGGGCGACGGCTGGAGTATTTGTGGTTGTTGCTTGTGGAGTATCGAATTCAGGATCATCCATTAAGCCAAGGTAATTAGCGACACGGCGCATTGCATTAGACATGGCTCAAGGTTACTCGTGGGGTGAGCGAGAACCGAGGATTGATGAGCCTACGCGCACATGTGTCGCACCATGTGAAATTG
>JBIIZR010000041.1:0-6959 GCA_044346185.1 Candidatus Planktophila sp. | reverse complement strand
GTTGGAATCGTTACCAAAGAGTGGCCACCGGCCATTTATGGTGGCGCTGGGGTGCATGTCCTCCAGTTAACGCAAGCCCTTCGCACAATCAAAGATGTTCATGTCGATGTTCACTGCTTTGGTGGACCTCGTGATGATGCTTTTGGTTATACATTGCCCAGCGGCTTTGCAGATGCGAATCCTGCCGTCCAAGCTTTGGCGATAGATCTTGAAATAGCAACGCATCTTGGTCATGTTGACGTTGTTCATTCGCATACTTGGTATGCAAATATGGCTGGTCACATTGCGGCGCTACAACATGGCGTCCCACACATTGTTAGCGCACACTCACTTGAACCAATGCGTCCCTGGAAAACAGAACAATTAGGCGGCGGATATCGCTTATCTTCGTGGGCAGAAAAAACCGCTTATGAAGGTGCAAGCGCGATCATCGCCGTTAGCGATGGCATGCGCAGTGATGTTCTCAAGGCATACCCGGCAATTGATCCGGCCAAGGTTGTCACCATTCGAAATGGTGTCGACACTAATAAATTTGCACCTAATTACGATGAGACAGTCCCTGAAAGTTATGGAATTAATGGTCCATATGCAATCTTTGTTGGACGTATTACTCGGCAAAAGGGTTTAGCCCATTTACTGCGTGCTTGGAAAGATGTACCCGCTGAATACGGTTTGGTTCTAGCTGCCGGAAGTCCTGATGAAGAAGGAATCGGTAATGAAGTAGCTGCTTTGATCGCCGAACTTCAATCAACTCGCAGCAATGTGTGGTGGATTAAAGAAATGCTCCCCCACGACCAGTTAACTGCCATGCTAACCACAGCTGATTTGTTCATCTGTCCTTCAATTTACGAGCCATTGGGAATTGTTAATCTTGAAGCTATGGGCTGCGAAACTGCAGTTCTTGGTTCTCGTGTAGGCGGGATTCCAGAAGTTGTTGCTGATAAAGAAACTGGCGAGTTAGTTGATTACGATGGCGAGGCAGCACCATTTGAAAAAGCACTGACTGAATCCATAACTCGTTTGATGTCTCAACCCGAACTTCTGAAAAAATACGGTGCTGCAGGTCGTGCACGTGCTCAAAAACTATTTGGATGGGATACCGTTGCAGCGTTGACTGTGGATCTATACCGCAAGGTGATTGGATAGATGAGTCGTAAATCGCTGTTTCACTTTGCTTTAGTTGGAATTTTATGGGGCATTCCTTATCTTCTTATGAAGGTTGCCGTTGAAGATTTTCCTCCCGCTGCCGTAGTAGCTGGACGTACATTAATCGGAGCTTCAATTTTGATTCCGATTGCGATTTATCGCAAAAAGTTTAAGGGTGCAGTCCTTGGGTTTAAGTTTGTTGCCTTCTATGCGTTGTTAGAAATGATTGGACCTTGGATCCTTATCTCGACGGCGCAACAAAAAATCAACTCCGGTCTTGCTGGATTATTGGTTTCGACAGTTCCCATATTCGCGACCATCATTATCTCTTTGCGTGGCGATCACTCTGTGTGGCAGTTCAGACGAATTATTGGAATTGTTGTTGGTTTTCTAGGATTGATTTTAGTTGTCGGAATTGAAAGTCTGACAGGAAGTGCAGACCTAATGTCTATCGCAATGGTTCTGATTGCTTCAGTCAGTTATGCCTACGCTGTAATCATGATTCTTGCAAACTTGCCGCTAGTTGATGGAATTGCAATAAACGGTTTAGCGATGGCGATTTCAACTGTTTTTTGGGGTCCAGTTGCAATTGCGCAGTGGCCATCAAATATTTCCATGAACTCTGCGCTTTCTCTTATTGCTCTTGGTATTTTCAGCACGGCATTCGCATTCATTTTGTTCTTTAAGTTAATTGAGGAGATTGGCCCTGCGCGAGGATCATTAGTCACTTATGTCAATACTGCAGTGGCGGTTGTTCTAGGTGTAATCATCCTGAAGGAACCGTTAACAATAGGAATCGTAATTGGTTTGCCTTTGGTATTGATCGGTTCTTATCTAGCAAGCAAGAAAAGCCAAGAGAAAATCGTTAATTAAGCTTTTTCCCCAAACCCAAGTTTTGCAAGCAGTTTTGGATCCTTCTGCCATTCCTTTGAAACCTTGATGTGAAGTCCAAGGAAAATCTTGGCAGCCAGGGCGCGTTCGATATCTGCGCGAGCTCGTATACCGATCTCCTTTAAACGTGCGCCTTGATGGCCTAACAAAATTGCTCGTTGTGTATCTCGTTCTACGTGAATAGTTGCGTGGACATCAAAAAATGGGCGCGAGCCTTTTTCTTCGCGTTCTCCGAATTCATCAATAGTTACAACAATCGAGTGTGGAAGCTCTTCACGGACATCTTGCAGCGCAGCTTCTCGGATAAATTCACAAATTAACTGTTCGATCGCTTGATCACTAGTTGTTCCTTCAGGGTAATACTGTGGACCCGCCGGAAGGTTATTGCCGATAAGTTCATTAAGCAGATCCACTTGATCATGAATTGCCGCAGATACCGGAATGATTTCATCCCATACAAATCCTTCGGCAATTTTCATGATCCCTAGCAAACGGACCGCAAGTTTTTCCTTTGAAATCAAATCTGTTTTGGTGATAACCGCAAACTTCTTAGCTTTTGGGTGCTTAGCAATTTCTGCAGCAATAAATGTGTCACCTGCGCCAGATGTCTCATCGGCTGGAATACACATGATAACAATGTCGACTGAATCCATGCTTTGATCTACAACTTGGTTTAAGCGCTGACCCAGCAAAGTCTTTGGCTTGTGAACGCCGGGTGTATCTACAAGGACTGCCTGAAATTCGGGACGATGAACAATTCCGCGAATCGCAGTGCGCGTTGTGTTTGGATGGTGAGAAGTTATTGCAATCTTGCTACCTACGAGAGCGTTAATCAACGTTGATTTTCCTACGTTTGGGCGGCCAACAATGGCCACAAAGCCCGAACGGAAATCACTCATAGGCTTATTCTCTCATCAATTAGCACCCACAAACTCCACCGCATCTGCCACAGATGTAACTATCTCTGCAGCTCTTTCGCCAATTAAGCGATGACAACCTTCGCTAGTCGGTGAATTAATTGGTCCCGGAATAGCCATAACAGGCCGAAACATCTCAGCGGCATCTCGAGCGGTTCTTAATGAGCCACTGCGAAATGCAGCCTCTACAACAAGAGTTGCCTTGGATATCGATGCAATCAATCGATTGCGAGTTAGAAATCGATGTGGAAGCGCTCTTTGGCCTGGCATGGATTCAGTAACCATTAATCCTGACTCACAAATTTCGGCAAACAATCGTGTGTTGCCTGCTGGATAGTTGATATCGATTCCGGATGCAATCACTGCAACTGTCACACCTTCTGCAATGAGTGCTCCTTTATGTGCATAGGAATCAATTCCGTATGCTCCCCCGCTCACGATTGCCCATTCTCGGTCGGCAAATCCTGCAGCAAAATCCCCCGCGATTCGTGCGCCATAAGATGTTGGATTCCTGGTTCCGACAATCGCAAGTGAACGTTGGTGCAACGCGTTGATGTTTCCTTTGACGATCAAACCAATGGGAGGGGCGGCAAGATCATTGACTTGAACTGGCCAATCATCATCGATTGGAGTGATTAACCGAGCCTGATGTTTATCTATTTCAGATAACACTTGATCGCCATTGATACCCCGCAATGAACTGATCAACTTTTCATACTTTATTGAGTCATACCCACCACCCAGCAGTTTTTCATAAACAGCAAGTGCTCCCTTAGTTGAGATTTCAGAGGACCAAAAAGATTGTCCGCCCTCTATGACGCTAAAAAGAATCGCTCGCGCAAATATTTCATTCATGCTTCTATCTTGCCTCTCATAGTGTGGGCAGACATGACATTTTCAAGGGTTGGTGTTGGGTTACCGTGCAGGTCGGCAAAGCTCCACGCGGTGCGAATGATCTTGTGTAAACCCCGGGCAGTAATGTGTTCACGATCTAGTTCATCATGCAGAAAATTCATCGCACTTCTTTCAGGTTGAAAAGTGGAACGCAAGGCGCGTGCAGGTATCTGTGAATTCAAAATCCAACCCATCCCAGCAAAACGCTTTTTAGCAACTTCGCGAGCTGCGATAACTCGGGTTCGAATAACTGTGCTGCTTTCACCTAATTCATCACGCGCCATATCGACACGTCCAACTGGATCTACCTGGACGCGCAAATCAATTCGATCCATTAGTGGGCCTGATAATTTTCCAAGATATCGGCGTACTTGCTGTGATGTGCATGTGCAGTTGTGGCCACGACCCGTGAACTTTCCGCATGGACATGGATTTGCTGCTAAAACCAAAAGAAATTGTGCGGGAAAAGTTAAGTTTCCAACACTACGAGCGATCGTTATGGTTCCGGATTCCAAAGGTTGCCGCAGAGCATCTAAGACTCCTGGACCGCATTCAGGAGCTTCATCAACGAATAAAACACCGTAATGCGCAAGTGAACATGCACCAGGTTTTATCGCATGAGAACCACCGCCAACCATCGCAATGCGTGTCGTTGTATGGTGTGGAGAAACCATTGGTGCAAGCAGCGACAAGGGTGAGCGTTGCGTCAAAGTGCCAGCTATTGAATGTACCGCAGTGACTTCTAACGCTTGATCAATGGTTAATGCTGGCATGATCGTTGGAATTCTTTCAGCAATCATTGTTTTTCCTGCACCAGGTGGACCGATCAACAAAATGTGATGCCCGCCAATTGCAGCAATTTCTGCAGCCAAACGTGCGGAAGATTGTCCTGCCACATCAGCAAAATCCAAACGAGTATCGGTTTGTTCCCATTGCAACTCGATTTCCTGAACTATTTCACGTTCACCTGTGCGCAGCCATCGTAGAACTTGTTTCAAATGTTCCATCGGAATGATTGTCATTGCTTGCATTAGCTGGGCTTCTTCAAAGTTAGCCTCTGGCACCACCGCAGTGCGAATCCCTGCTTTATACGCCGCCATTAACGCAGGCAGTACGCCACGGACCGAACGTATTCGGCCATCTAACGAAAGCTCACCTAGGAACAACAGTTCTTCAATCTTTTCTTTTGCAATGCTTTCATGGGCTGATAGCAATGCGATGCATATTGCTAAATCAAAACTTGAACCGCTTTTAGGCAACCAGGCAGGTGACAGTGAAACGGTGACTTTTCGATTGGGCCATACTTCCCCGCAATTAACGATTGCACTACGCACACGTTCACGTGATTCGGTCAAAGCCGCATCTGGCAGTCCCAGCAATGAATATCCCGGAAGTCCATCGGCGATATCTACTTCTACAGTTACTAGATGACCCTCTAGACCCAAAAGTGCAACAGAGTGAGTTAAGGCCAGAGTCATAGCAACTTCTCGCGATATTCAATTTCATGCGACCCATTTGTTTGAACCAGCACAGCCGCAACATCTATTTGATACTCACAGCCCAAACATCCATGCGTTGCCAACCAAGCAAGAGCCAACCGCTGCATGCGATATGCCTTTTCTCGATTGATTGCTTCAAATGGATGCCCAAAGGCAACTGAACTTCGAGTCTTTACCTCTACAAAAGAGAAAATTCCGGTTGGGTGCAGGGCGACAATGTCGATTTCACCTTCTCGAACCCGCCAATTGCGTTCGATGATTTCGATATTTCGATTGATGAGAAATTGCGCAACTGCTTCTTCGCCTTGCGCGCCAGTTATTTGATTGCTCTTTGTCTTCATGATCAGAGAGGATAAATACCCCGATCACTTGAAAGTGAAAACCTTGTTTTACTTGTGGATTAGCGCTGCAACATTTGCAAAAGAGCGACGGTGTTGTTCACATGGTCCATGTTCATTGAGCGCTTTGGTGTGAGCTGCAGTGATATATCCCTTGTGCCCAGCAAATCCATACAGAGGAAACTCAACATCCATTTCACGCATAATGCGATCACGAGTGACCTTTGCAATCACCGATGCCGCACTGATTGAAACAACGACTTGATCGCCTTTCCACACTGCAAGGTTTGGAACACCTAGACCTTCGATTGCATATCCATCTGTAAGAACATAGGCAGGCTCTACTGATAAACCCTGAACTGCTCTGCGCATCCCATCAAGATTTGCTGCGTGGACTCCCCGTGAATCAACTTCGCTAGCAGGAACAATTACAACGCTCACAGATGCAGCGACTTGATGAATTAAATCAAAGACCGCATCACGTTTAGCTTCGACAATTTCTTTAGAATCACGCACCACTGCTAATTCGGGTGCAAAGGGATCATTGAGCACAACTGATGCGATTACTAATGGGCCCGCACATGCACCGCGACCAGCTTCATCTACACCTGCAATCGGTGAGATTCCGGCATTTACCAAAAGTGCTTCGATAACCTTCATAAGGTTACTTGTTTAATACATCAACTCTTGGAACATATGTGATGTTCTTAAAGGGCCAAATCACACCAACTACTCGGCCACTGACTTTAGATTCAGGAACAAAGCCCTTGTTAATGTCATCTTGGTGATAGCGCGAATCAGCACTTGCTCCGCGATGATCTCCCATTACCCACAACTTGCCCTTTGGAACCGTGACATCAAAGTTCATCTCTGATGGCTTGTTGCCAGCGAAGATATAAGGCTCAGTGACTTCAACTCCGTTAATTGTTAGTTTGCCATCCTTGGTGCAACACACAACGCGGTCGCCGCCAATACCAACAACACGTTTAACCAAGTACTGCTTTGCTGGATTTGGCAGAACGCCAACAGTTACAAGTGCGCTCTTTGCCTTTGCAACAAATTGATTGGTTGAATTTTCATACGGCTCTGGAAGCCAATTATTGGGATCACGAAAAACAACTACATCACCGCGTTTAATGTTGTTTGAAATAAATGGGACTTTGTTTACCGCAACTCGATCCTTGATCTGAAGCGTGTTTTCCATTGATCCCGATGGAATATAGAAAAACTGCACTAGAAAACTCTTGATAATCAGGGAGACAACAAGTGCAACT
>JBIIZR010000006.1:0-21903 GCA_044346185.1 Candidatus Planktophila sp. | reverse complement strand
GCAAGTACATTTCAGATCGCGGCAAGATCCGCGCTCGCCGCGTTACAGGTGCATGCACACAGCACCAGCGTTCAATCGCAACCGCGGTAAAGAACAGCCGTGAAGTAGCACTACTTCCTTACACATCTTCAGCGCGATAAGGGGACTAGAGATATGAAACTAATCCTTACTCGTGAAGTTGCAGGCCTAGGTACTGCAGGAGATGTTGTAACTGTTAAAGATGGATTCGCTCGCAACTTCTTGTTGCCACGCGGAAACGCAATCGCTTGGTCACAAGGCGGAGAAAAGCAGATAGAAAGCATTCGTCGCGCACGTTCAGCACGCGAAGTTCGCGATATCGATCACGCTAAAGAGATCAAGGCAAAGCTTGAAGGTGCAACAGTTGTTGCTAAGGCAAAGGTTGGCGCTAAGGGCGCACTCTTTGGTTCAGTAACTGACAAAGATGTTGCAGCTGCAATCAAGGTAGCAACCGGTCTAGATATCGATCGCCACACGATCACTTCTAAGGGCCACATCAAGAAGCTTGGTAGCCACGATGTAAAGATCTCTCTAGGTCACAACGTTGTTGCAAAGGTTTCAGTAAACGTTGTTGCTGACAAGTAATCCTCAAAATTAAAAAACCCGTCACCTATGTGGCGGGTTTTTTATTGCCTCTGATGTTTGTATGGTCGTGTTGTTGCAATCACCTGAATTACCCTTGAAACTTGCCCCATGAAGAAAACCTTGCTTGCACTAACCCTGGTGCTCGCCCTTATTGTGCCTTTGAATGCAACAGCGGCCATCAAAGCGGGAGCAAGCTGCAAAAAAGCAGGACAAACTTCGACGGTCGCAGGTAAGAAGTACAAATGTGTTAAGAGTGGAAGCAAGCTTGTTTGGAATAAAGGTGTTGCGATTATTAAGCCAAAACCTGTTGCAACTCCAACTCCCACCGTTGAGCCGACACCAACACCAACACCAACACCAACACCAACACCAACACCAACAAAAGCAAACAATCTAAGTTCAAACAGCAGTATTACTCCATATGCAAACTTGACTAACCTGAGTATATGCAAGACAAAAGATCTAACTACCAGAAGCAGCGGAAACAATGGTTTTCCCCGCCCGCAAGGAACCCTCATAGGGGCTGTAAACCCAAAGATTCTATTTATTCCCTTAAGTTTTTCCGATACCCCAGCATTCTCGGACTCTGATTTAAGTCGGGTTCAGGGAACCGTTAATCAAGTACAAGATTTTTACAAAAAAACATCATATGGATTAGTAAATATCAAATATGAAATTTTAGAAAAATCCAAATGGTTAGTAATTGATAGAACCGCTGAATCATATGGATTAACTAACCCACGTCCTCAACAAAACAACACTGAAGCGCTGAAAGAGATTCTTGATAAAGTTGACCCTTCGGTGAACTTTGATCTTTATGATGGAGTCACTATTGAAACTGCCCGTTACCCCGGAAGAGGCGTGGGACAAGCGTTTCCAGGGCAGAGCTTTCCAACCCGAAATGGTGTTGCCAAGGGTGTTTCTCTTGAAACAGCGATGGCAGCAGGAAGTTTTCAAACATTAGCTCATGAATTAGGCCACACCTTATTTGGCTTGGAAGATCTTTATGTATTTTTAAATGACCAACGGCCTTTTGTACCTAGTGGTCCTAACCCAGCTGGATTTTGGGACATGATGAGTAGTTCTGAATCAGAATTTTTCGGCTGGAGTAAATTTTTAAATGGTTGGCTAGATGGTGAACAAGTACGTTGCTTAAATAATCAAGTCGAGACAGTTCATTATTTGGAAACTCTTGAAGCATTAAATAAGGAGCCAAAACTTTTACTCATTAACCTGCAAGAGGGTGTAACGATTGCTATTGAATTTCGAGAGCACTTCAGCACACTTTATAGAGGTGTTTTGGTCTACAAAATCGACTCGAGAATTAATCATGGCGATGGACCAATCACCGCCCAAAGTGAATTGTTGCGAGAGGGTAAGTCCCTGACCTTAGACGGGTGGAGAATTTCAGCTCTTGAAGAAGGTGTAGCAGGAATGCTCCTTAAGGTTGAAAAAGTAGGTTGATCTCACGATGTGGTATTCACAGAATTACTTTGATCCACAGGCCTGTGTGTATAGAAATCGCCTCTGACCTGCACCTTTGAAGCCAAGGAGAGTGAGCACCCACAGTTATACACATTGCATCCACCGCGATGTACACAGGAAAACGGGGTTATCCACCGACTTATGCACAGCTTCATGCACAGCCAGCCCGAGCTCTTCTCGCTTGCGATAGGGGTTTACACCTAAGTTACACACCTACAAGCACAGGCTTGTCAGTGCCATATGGGAGGTTTTACGCGTGAGCATCGCAGAACTTCCTAATAACCGCCCTCGTGATCCCAACATCAACTCTGTTGGAGCCGAGTTCGAGCGAACACCACCACAGGATTTAATCGCAGAGCAATCTGTTCTTGGCGGGATGCTTCTATCTAAAGATGCAATCGCAGATGTCATTGAAATTATTCGTGATCGCGATTTCTATCGCCCAGCACATGAGTTAATTTACGATGCAATTATTGATTTGTACGGCCGCGGCGAACCCGCTGATGCGGTAACTGTTTCAGCTGAACTCTCAAAGCGCGGAGATATTTCACGCGCAGGTGGCGCACCTTACTTACACACATTAATTTCATCAGTACCAACTGCAGCTAACGCTGGTTACTACGCAAAGATTGTTCGTGAACATGCAATCATGCGACGCTTAGTTGAAGCTGGAACAAAAATTGTTCAATACGGTTATACAACTGAAGGTGAAGTCGACGAGATGGTCGACCTTGCACAAGCCGAAGTGTATGCAGTTACCGAACGTCGCTCATCTGAAGATTATGTTCAACTAGCAACTCTTTTGCCACAAGCACTTGATGAGATCGAAGCGATCTCTAAGGGAATCGGTGTTGAAGGTGTAATGACTGGATTTAAAGATCTTGATCAATTAACACATGGATTACATCCAGGAAATATGATTATTTTGGCTGCACGTCCTGCGATGGGTAAGTCAACACTTGGTTTAGATATCGCACGTAATGCATCGATTCATAACGGACAAACCTCTGTCATCTTCTCTCTTGAAATGTCCAAGAGTGAAATCACAATGCGTATGTTGTCTGCTGAAGCACGAGTTGGTTTGAACAACATTCGTTCTGGTTCTTTATCTGATGATGAATGGTCTCGTCTTGCACGTCGTATGGGTGAAATTTCAGAGGCACCATTGTTTATCGATGACTCCCCCAACCTTTCAATGATGGAAATCCGTGCAAAGGCACGTCGCCTTAAACAGCGTCATAACCTGAAACTCATTGTTATTGACTACTTACAGTTGATGACATCAGGTAAGCGTGTTGAAAACCGTCAACAGGAAGTTTCTGAGTTTTCTCGTCACCTAAAGTTGATGGCAAAAGAGCTCAATATCCCTGTTATTGCTATCTCCCAGCTCAACCGCGGACCTGAACAACGCACCGATAAAAAGCCAATGCTTTCTGATCTTCGTGAATCAGGTTCCATCGAACAAGATGCTGACGTTGTAATTTTGTTGCACCGCGACGATATGTATGACAATCAGAATCGAACAGGCGAAGCAGATTTAATCGTAGCTAAGCACCGTAACGGGCCAACTGCAAAGATTACTGTTTCGGCTCAACTGCACTACGCGCGATTTGTGGATATGCCACAAAATCCAGGTGGCGGACAAGACTGGACGCAACAGCGCGAAGCAAACACCAACGCACCAGAAGATAATTTCGGAGCTTAAATAGCGGCAGATCGAGCGCGATCTGCGATGTAAATTCCAACTAGCACAACCGCTGCACCAACAAGTTGAATACCATTCCAACTTTGTTGCAACCACAACCATGCAAAGATTCCTGCAAAAACCGGTTCTAGCATTCCAATAACACTAGATGTTGATGCAGATAACAATCGCAGTCCACTAATAACAAAGAGGTAGGGAACAATTGTTCCTACAGTTACGATCCATAGAAGCAGCACCCATCCCGGCAATGTGCTTCCAGCAAATACACCTTTAAGATCCATATCAATTGAAAAAACCTCAAATGGAAACTGCCAGATCGGCATCGACGTGATCCAGGTAAGAGATGCCATACCTAGTCCCCATACAGTTAAGGAGAGAGCAGATCTACTTGTTCCAAAGCTCTTACCAATTAAAAAGTAGGCTGTTAACGCAAAGGCGCTAAAGAGCGCACCTAGCAGCCCAATGAGATCAAAGCTCAACCCATTCCAGACCTGAGCAAGCAGAATCAATCCGAGCAATGACAACGCGATCGCGCCCCACATCGATGTAGGGACAAATGTTTTGCGAACATATTTGATCCACAAGGCGATCCAAATCGGTGCGGTGAATTCAATGATTAAGACAAGACTGAGCGGAACTCCTCGCTGGATCCCTAGGAAATACCCCGCCTGAACCGCAGCAAAACCCACGATTCCGTAAGCAGCCAGCTTTGGGATCAGCTTCTTGGGAGCCTTTAAAGAATCGCGATCGATAAATAATGCAATCGCTAAGAGAATGAAGAATGCACCGATAGCACGCACCTGCGCCAAACGAAATGGCGATATGTGGTCTAAAACAACGGTCGAAATAACCCCATTGAAGGAGAAGATTAGGCCTCCCATAATGAGGTAAAACTCACCGCGGTGCTTTGTAAGCATTAGGGAAGGCTACATCACAAAGTTAGAAAGCAGATTCAGGCAGCTCCATGATTGAACCATCGGTTGCTTCTACGATCTTACGATCTGCGGTGATGTGTGGAAGATTGTTACGAACGAAGAACTTCGCTGCTGCAATCTTTCCTGTGTAGAAATCTGTATCTTTTCCAGCGTTTGGCAGTTTTTCAACTGCAATGTCGGCCTGACGTAGCAACAACCATGATGTGATGATGTCGCCAACAGCCATTAAGCAACGAGAAGTGTTCAGACCTACCTTGTAGATGTTCACTGGATCTGTTTGTGACTCCATTGCATGACCAACAAGAACCGCAACGATTCCATTCAGGTCATCAAGTGCCTTGAGCAGCATCTTCTTTTCATCTGCATGTGCTCCGCCACTTTCGGCAAACTTTTGAATCTCTTTACCTAGTAGACCAAGTGCACGTCCACCATCTTTAACAACTTTACGGAAGAAGAAATCCAGACCTTGAATCGCAGTTGTACCTTCATACAAAGTATCAATCTTTGCATCGCGTACATATTGTTCTAGTGGCCAATCGCGAGTAAATCCTGCGCCACCAAATGTTTGTAGTGATTCTGTTCCAAGAAGTGTCCAAGACTTTTCTGATCCGTAACCCTTAACAACAGGAAGCAAAAGATCATTGAGTCTTTCCATATCTTCTGCGCGATCCTTATCGCCAGCTTGGATTGCAAGTTCAATTTCATCTTGAATTGTTGCGGTGTACAGAACAAGTGCACGCATACCTTCGCTGTAAGACTTCTGAACCATCAGCGAACGACGCACATCTGGGTGCTTAATAATGGTGACGCGAGGCGATGCCTTGTCATTCATTACCTTCATATCGCCACCCTGCACACGCTCTTTGGCATATGACAACGCCTGCATGTAACCCGCAGAAAGTGTTGCAATCGCCTTTGTTCCCACCATCATGCGAGCAAATTCAATGACCTTAAACATTTGCTTAATGCCTTCATGCACATCACCAAGTAAGTAACCAACTGCAGGCTCTTTTTCTCCCAAGTTAACTTCGCAGGTTGCCGAAACATTAAGGCCCATCTTGTCTTCAAGTTGAGTTACAAATACACCATTGCGCTTACCCATTTCGCCAGTTTCAAAATCAAACATGAACTTAGGGATAAGGAATAGTGAAAGACCCTTTGTACCTGGTCCGCCACCTTCGCGACGAGCTAGTACGAAGTGAACAACGTTGTCATAGAAATCAGCATCACCTGAAGTGATGTAACGCTTTGTTCCGGTGATGTGCCACGTTCCATCTGCTTGCTGAACAGCCTTAGTACGACCCGCACCAACATCTGAACCTGCATCAGGTTCAGTTAGCTGCATCGTTGCACCCCAGTGCTTTTCAACCATGTGCTTTGCAATCTTCTTTTGTTCTTCTGTTCCAAGAACATGTGCAACCTGAGCGAAGGCGTAACCAGATGCATAAATGTGAATTGCAGGGTTTGAACCCAAAACCATTTCAGCCATCGCCCAACGAACTGATGGAGGAACCTTCATTCCACCAAGTTCAACTGGAGCATCAAGACGCCACCATTCACCATCAACGTATGCCTTGTATGACTTCTTAAAACTTTCAGGCAAAGTGACATTGCCAGTTTCTTTATTCAGGATCGCACCAACGCGATCACCTTCAACAAAAGATGCTGCCAAATCGTTTTCGCACAAACGTTTCATCTCTTCAAGCATTCCCATTGATGTATCGCGATCAACTTCACCGTATGGAGCGATGCCCATAACTTTGTCGCGACCCAATAGGTCGAAGAGGCAGAATTCAATGTCACGCAGGTTTGCTTTGTAGTGGCTCATGGCGTAATCGTCCTACCCGCCAGTAACTTACGCAACCCCATTTGAGCGTGAGTTTTGGGGCCTGGCTCGTATAGGCTCACGCCGTGTTACTTAGCGATCGCGATATTCGCGCAGAAATAGCAGCTGGCCGAGTCGGCTGCGAACCATTCCACGAGGCGATGATCCAGCCATCATCAGTAGATGTGCGCCTGGACAAGTACTTCCGCGTTTTTGAAAACCACAAGTACAGCGTGATCGATCCATCGATCGAACAACCAGAGCTAACCCGCGAAGTTGTTGCCGATGGCGATGAACCATTTATTTTGCACCCAGGTGAATTTGTTTTAGCAAGCACATACGAGGTCATCACTTTGCCTGATGACATTGCAGGTCGCCTTGAAGGTAAGTCATCACTTGGTCGCCTTGGCTTGCTTACACACAGCACCGCAGGCTTTATTGACCCAGGCTTTAGCGGGCACATCACTCTTGAGCTTTCAAATGTTGCCAACTTGCCGGTCAAGTTGTTTGCCGGAATGAAGATCGGCCAATTGTGTCTCATCAAACTCTCATCTCCTGCTGAGCATCCTTACGGTAGCGAGAAGTACGGTTCACGTTATCAAGGACAGCGCGGCCCAACTCCAAGCCGTTCATTCCTAAACTTCCACAGATCACCAATTAATTAAAGGGTTGGTCGATTAAGTCGTCGGAATAAACCGACAGAAAGCGCGGTTTAATTAGGTATGGAACTCATCATTGGTTTAGCAGCAGTTGCTCTTATCGCTGTCTTTTTTATCTCTCAATACAACCGTCTGATTCGTCTGAACATCACAGTTGATGAAGCATGGGCGCAGATCGAGGTACAACTCAAGCGTCGCGCTGACTTGATTCCTAACTTGGTTGAAACCGTTAAGGGATATGCAAAGCATGAACAATCTACTTTTGATGCAGTGGTAACAGCACGCGCAAAGGCAACAACAGCATCGACAGTTGCAGATACTGCAGCAGCGGATGGGATGTTGACACAAGCACTGCGTGGCTTACTTGCAGTTGCCGAGGCGTATCCAGATCTAAAAGCATCTGCAAACTTCATGTCCTTACAAGAAGAGCTTGCAACAACTGAAAACAAGGTTGCATTCTCACGTCAGTTCTACAATGACAATGTGCGCTCGCTTAATACCGCTGTAAAAACCATCCCAAGCAGCTTCTTTGCAGGGTTTGCAAAGGTTTCAGAGCGCGAGTTTTACGAGGTTGAAGATCCACAAGATCGTAACGTTCCAAACGTTTCTTTCAACTAACAATGAACTTTAGAACCATGCAAGCGGCTAACCGCCGCAAAACGATTGGCCTGCTCATGGGCATGGGCGCATTGATGTGGGTTGTTGTCTATGCAGCACTTACCTACTTTGGTGGAACAGGTGCGGGCATTGTTCCTATTGCAGTTGGTATCTCTTTAGTTTCAGTGTGGGGTGCCTACTACGGTTCTGACAAATTAGTTTTAACAATGACTGGCGCAAAGTTAATTCAAGAATCTGATAATCCGAAGTTGTTTGATTTGATTCAAGAAATAACTATCGCATCTGGTTTACCGATGCCAAAAGTTGCAGTTGTTATTGATGACGCGCCCAATGCTTTTGCAACGGGGCGCAACCCTGAGCATGCACTGATTGCATTTACAACAGGAATTTTGGATGTAATGGATCGCGATCAGCTGCAAGGTGTGATTGCACACGAGCTAGCTCACGTTGCTAACCGAGACACCCTAGTTAGTGCGGTAGCCGCAACTACAGCCGGTGCAATAGCAATTGTTTCCGATGTCTTGGCGCGCATGATGTTCTTTGGTGGTCGTCGCGATAACAACAACAATGCAAACCCAATTGCGTTACTGGTATCGCTAGTAATTTTGATTTTGGCGCCACTTGCAGCTGTTATGTTGAAATCTGCGATCTCACGCAAGCGCGAATCATTAGCTGATGCAACCGCAGTTTCATTTACACGTAACCCAGCCGGTCTTCGTTCAGCACTAGAAGTTCTTGCTGCAGATTCAACTGTTGTTCAACAAAGATCTACCGCAGTTGCACATATCTGGATTGAATCTCCACTAGATGCAAAATCAGTGTCAAAGATGTTTTCTACACATCCACCGATTCAAGAACGCATTGCCGTTCTAAAATCTATGGAATCTCTAGGCTAAATTAACCCTTGAAATGCAGGGTAAATGTTGCACCTTTTCCAAGATCTGAAGCAACAGTTACCTCGCCGCCATGAGCGCGCATGACCGCATCAACGATTGAAAGCCCTAAACCGCTGCCATCTTTACTATTTCGTTGACGTGAAGCATCCACGCGATAAAAACGTTCAAAGATTCGAGCCTGATCTTGCGTAGACAAACCAGGGCCGTTATCTGCAATAGTCACAAGGGAGTCAACACCATCTTTCATAACTGAAACATTTATAGCTGTGCCCGCAGGTGTGTGTGCACGGGCGTTAGCCAATAGATTTGTAACTACCTGATAAATCTTGTCTGCATCACCTTTAGTCGCAATTCCGGAGGCAATACTTGTTGTAATTGTGTGATCAGGTCCTGCGGCTTGGGCGGATGTAACCGCTTCCTGTACTAACTCGCTCAAATTCACATCTGCGATAACAAGTTCACGGGATTGATCCATGCGTGCAAGCATCAAAAGATCTTCGACTAAATAACCCATACGCATAGATTCTTTTTCAATGCGGGCGATTAGTTCATTTGTTTTTTCACCATCTGGTACTGCACCTTGTCGGTGTAGCTCTGCAAAACCACGAATCGCAGTTAATGGTGTGCGAAGCTCATGACTTGCATCTGCAACAAAGCGACGCAGTTTATCCTCGCTTCGCATACGTGCATCAAAAGCTTCTTCAATACGCGAAAGCATCGTGTTAAGAGAAGTACTTAAGCGGCCAACTTCGGTACCAGGTTCAAAGTTATCTAGACGTGCCGATAAATCTCCTGCTGCAATCTTTTCCGCAGTTTCTTCAATCTTTTGCAAGGGACGCATACCAACTTTGATTACCTGTCTGGATGCAAAAGCGATAAAGAGCAGAACCAAGCTACCAATAATTAAAAATACAGAGCCAATTTGTCGAGTTGTCTTGTCAAAATCAGCTAGAGATTGCGCAACAATTACCGAACCAAGAGAAGATGGCAAAACCGTTGTTGCTACGCGAAAATCTGAACCAGGTGCTTCGATGGTAAAAGGTTTATTTCCATAAGCAGCGACCTGTCCAGGCAGTAAACCCTTCACATAATCAGTGATTTGATTAGAGTTAAAGTCACCACCAATACCTCCGACAAGGTTTCCAAATGGATCTAAAACCGTTACAGAGATAGAGGTTGGAACACGGTTAAGGGGCGTAGCAGCGCGAGCCGCTGACGGATCCGCATCATTATCATCATCGCTATCTCTTTCGATACCAGCGCGATCAAGACGCTCTTCAGTACCAGCAACAACACTGAGTAACTGATCATCAACCTGATTGATTAGATAGTCACGAAGTAATGCTTGAGAACCAACACCAGCCCCCACGAACCCAATGGCAGATAGAACGAGTACTCCGATCGTTAAACGATTTCGAAGACTTGAATTCGCCCAATCTACTCGTAAGGTTCTGGATCTCATTGACTACTTAGGTGGCATCCGCAATCGATAACCAACTCCACGGACTGTGTGAATTAGTGGTGGCTCAAAGGCATCAACCTTCTTGCGCAGATATGAAATATATGTTTCGACAATTCCCATGTCGCCACGGAAGTCGTACTGCCATACGTGATCAAGGATTTGTGCCTTTGATACAACGCGATCTGCATTAATAATCAAGTAACGTAGCAATGCAAATTCAGTTGGTGAAAGATCCAATAGCTCGCCCGCACGACGAACTTCGTGAGTTGCCTCATCGAGTTCCAAATCGGCAAAGCGCATCTTTTCATCATCAATATCAATGTGATCCACACCTGTGCGACGGAGAAGTGCGCGCAAACGTGCAACAAGTTCTTCTAATGAAAATGGTTTAGTCATGTAATCATCGCCGCCAAGAGTTAAACCCTTAACTTTGTCTTCCATGCCATCTTTAGCGGTCAGAAATAAAACTCCTGTATCAACGCCTTCATTACGAATCTTCTTGCACACTTCAAAACCATCAAGATCAGGCAACATGACATCAAGAACCATTGCATGTGGTTTAAAATCTTCAGCTACACGTAGTGCTTCTGCACCATTGGCCGCAGTGCGGACATCAAAACCCACAAAGCGAAGGCTTGTAGAAATCAGTTCGCTGATGCTTGCTTCGTCATCAACGACGAGAATGCGCTGGCTGTTCTTTTCTATGGTTGTAGTCATGACTAGAGAATGCTCTCACAGCCTGTGTCTTTGCTGAGAACCAGTGGTATTTACACCTAGTTTTTGAGCCTAGCCCTCTTTGACTGAGCGCAGCAAAACCTGCGCAACATCTAAGACTTCGACGCTGGATTCTTTGGCGTTCATTCCATCGCTAGTCATAACGCGGCAGAAAGGACAGGCAACGGCCAATTCTGTTGCACCCGTTGCGATCGCTTCTTCAACACGGTTGATGTTGATACGGGTACCAATCTTTTCTTCCATCCACATACGTCCACCACCTGCGCCACAACAAAATGAACGTTCCTTGTTGCGTGGCATTTCAGTGAGCTCAACACCAGTTGCTTCAAGAATTTCACGTGGTGGTTGGTAGATCTCATTGTGACGACCCAAATAGCACGGATCATGGAAAGTCATTGCGGTGTGAGACATCTTGATTGGCAACAAACGCTTTTCACGCAACAACTGATTGAGCAACTGCGTGTGGTGAACCATTTCTAGTTCATACCCTTGTTGACCATAATCGCGACCGATTGTTGTAAAGCAATGTGGACAAGTAACAACGACTTTTTTCTTGCCCTTGGGACGATCACCAAAAGTTTCTTTAAAGGTTTCAATGTTTTCGCGAGCAAGAATTTGATACAAGAATTCATTTCCGGCACGACGTGCAGGATCTCCGGTACATGTTTCTTTTTTGCCAAGGACTGCAAAGTTAACTCCGGCCATGTACAAAAGTTCTGCAACGGCCTTGGTTGTTTTCTTTGCACGCTCTTCGTAAGCACCAGCACAACCAACCCAGAACAAATACTCGACTTCTTCAGGCAGTTCACCTTCGACAACATTTACCGGGAAATCACATTCAGCAATCCACGCTTCTCGATCTGCGCGGTTAGCACCCCAAGGGTTACCGGCCTTTTCAAGATTTCTAAATGTTCCACCAAGCTCTGATGGAAACTCTGATTCAACAAGAACCTGAAAACGACGCATGTTGACAATGTGATCTACGTGTTCAATATCTACTGGGCACTCGTTCACACACGCGCCGCAGGTTGTACATGACCACAAAACATCCAAACTAATCGGTGAGTTTTCACCAACCAAGGCTTCATTTTCAACAGTTTTAGCAAAAGCGTGATCACGCATGGCCATGATTAAAAGCTTTGGCGACAATGGTTTTTCGGTGTGCCAAGCAGGGCACTGTGATTGGCAACGTCCACATTCGGTACAGGTGGACATATCGAGCAGACCCTTCCAAGAAATGTCTGCGCGTGTTCCAAGACCAAAGACATCATCTTCCTTTGGATCTTCAAAGTTAATCTCTTGTCCGTGCGACATCATTACTGGCAGTGCACCTAGTGAAGATTTTCCATCAGCATTGCGGCGGAAGAAGATGTTGAATGGTGCCAAGAAGCGGTGCCAAGCAATTCCCATGGTGAGATTGCTTGCAATGACGATAAACCACGCCATCGAACCAACAATTTTGATTGTTGCAACTATTTGAATCCAATTTTCCAACTGTGTCAAACTCATTGACTTAAACATCGCAGCGATAAACCAGGTTGTAATGAAGTGACGATTCCATGCGGTTTCATCAGATAACGCACCTTCAAGACCTCGCAATGCAATGACACAAAAGACAATAAGCAAAATTGTGGCTTCGACGTAGTACGCCTTACCGTTTCCAGAACCAGCAAAACGTGAACGCTTATTGGTGCGAAGTGTTACTTGACGAATTCCGATCAAGGCAACGATTGAAATACCGGTTGCCCATGCAACTAATTCAGTGATGTATTCGTAGACCCAAAAGTGTCCGATGTATGGCAAAGCAAAGTATGGATCAATCAATTGTCCGTAAGCGGTGACCAGTGTTCCAAACAAAGCAAAGAAGCCAATCATTACAAACCAGTGAGCTAAACCAACAACTGAAAAGTTAAGCATCTTTGTATGTCCAAAGATTTCACTAAAGGCCATTGCGAAGCGTTGCTTTTTATCATTGCCACGCGTTGAATCCGGTTGACCCTTTTTGTAGATACCAATGAGCTTCTTGGTGCGAGCAACCAAAAGGACAAGAGCAACAACGGTGATGCCGTAGGACAGGCCTGCGAGTGCGAGGTTCATGGGGTAAGGCTAGGGCAGGGGTTGAGGAATAAAGAGGCGAGGTTGTGTGTTCAACCAGATAGAAACCTGAGTCGCGGCGGCTCAACCTTTTGGGTATGATCGACTCAGGTTCAGCAGGCCTCGACCCTAAATCAGGCTCGAGAGGGACAAAAGGAGCACACATAATGGCTAGAGCAGTCGGAATCGACCTCGGTACAACTAACAGCTGCGTATCCGTTCTCGAAGGTGGCGAGCCAACAGTTATCGCCAACGCGGAAGGTGCACGCACAACCCCATCGATCGTGGCATTCGCTAAAAACGGCGAGGTCCTGGTCGGTGAAGTCGCAAAGCGTCAATCAGTGACCAACGTTGAACGCACAATCCGTTCCGTAAAGCGTCACATGGGTACTAACTGGACTATCGATATCGATGGCAAGAAGTACACCTCACAAGAAATTTCAGCACGCGTTCTACAAAAGTTAAAGCGCGATGCAGAGGCATACCTTGGAGAAACAGTTACGGATGCAGTTATTACCGTTCCTGCTTACTTCAATGATGCACAACGTCAAGCAACAAAAGAAGCCGGCGAAATTGCAGGTCTTAACGTTCTTCGTATCATCAACGAACCAACTGCAGCAGCGCTCGCATACGGTTTGGATAAGGCCGACAAGGAACAAACAATTCTTGTATTCGACCTTGGTGGTGGAACATTTGACGTTTCACTTCTAGAAATCGGCGACGGTGTTGTTGAAGTAAAAGCAACTAACGGCGATAACAACCTTGGTGGAGATGACTGGGATCAAGCACTTGTTGATCACCTAGTACAAACCTTTGGTGCTGCAAATGGAATTGATTTAACTAAAGACAAGATGGCGATGCAACGTGTTCGTGAAGCTGCTGAAAAAGCAAAGATCGAACTTTCATCATCACAATCTGCTTCAGTTAACTTGCCATACATCACAGTAGATGCTGAAAAGAATCCACTGTTCATGGATGAAACAATTACACGCGCACAGTTCCAACAACTAACAGCTGCATTGCTAGAGCGTTGCAAGAAGCCTTTCCAGGCGGTGCTTAAGGATGCCGGAATTCCAATTGCAAACATTCATTCAGTTGTACTTGTTGGTGGATCAACACGTATGCCAGCAGTTGTTGAATTAGTTAAGGAACTTACAGGCGGCAAGGAGCCAAACAAGGGTGTTAACCCTGACGAGGTTGTTGCGGTCGGAGCATCACTACAAGCAGGTGTTCTAAAGGGAGAAGTTAAGGATGTATTGCTCCTAGACGTTACTCCGCTCTCACTTGGTATCGAAACCAAGGGTGGCGTAATGACAAAGTTGATCGAGCGAAACACAACTATTCCTACAAAGCGCAGCGAAGTATTTACAACTGCCGATGACAATCAGCCAGCTGTTCAGATTCAGGCATACCAAGGTGAGCGCGAAATGGCTGCTTACAACAAGAAGCTTGGAATGTTTGAACTAACAGGTCTTCCACCTGCACCACGTGGAGTTCCACAAATCGAAGTTACCTTTGATATCGATGCAAACGGAATCGTTCATGTATCTGCAAAGGATCTTGGAACAGGTAAAGAGCAGAGCATGACCATCACTGGTGGATCTGCACTGTCTAAGGAAGAAATCGAGCGCATGATGGCCGATGCTGAATCACACGCTGAAGAAGATCGTCAGCGCAAGGAAGAAGCAGAAATCCGCAACGCGGGAGATTCACTTCTGTACTCAACTGAAAAGTTCATCAAAGACAACGAAGAAAAATTGTCACAAGGTGAAGCACTTGAGAAGAAGACAGAAACCGAGGCAGCTCTTGCAGAATTAAAGACCGCACTTGGTGGTTCAAACTACGAGATGATCAAGTCTGCAACTGAAAAGGTTGCAACCGTTAGCCAAGCACTTGGTGCAGCGTTGTACGCAGCTGGTGCAGCTGAAGGAGAAGCAACACCTGCAGAAGATGGTGTTGAAGACGCTGAAGTCATTGAAGAAGATCAAAAGTAATGACCGAAAATACAACTGAAGAAGTTGTAGAAGATGTTGTTGAACCGGGTCAGGAAACTGACCCGGTTGCAACACTTACTGCGGACTTACAACGACTACAAGCAGAGTATGCAAATTACCGAAAGCGTGTAGAACGTGATCGCGCAGTTGCACATGAAAGCGCGATAGGTGCAGTTCTTACCGAGCTATTAGCGCTACTTGATGATGTTGATCGCGCAGAACAACATGGTGAGCTAACTGGTGGCTTTAAAGCAGTGGCAGACCAGCTAAATTCAATAACTTCACGCATTGGCCTTGAAAAGTACGGCACCGCCGGTGAAGCTTTTGATCCACAGATTCATGAGGCATTAATGCACGATGAATCTGCAGATGTAGCTGTAGCGACAGCTTCAAAGATTTTGCAATCAGGTTACAAGTACAAAGAGCGCATCTTGCGCCCAGCTCGTGTGGCTGTAACAGATCCAGCAGCAGGAGAATAATTTAAAAATGGCAGCCAAAGATCTATACGAAAAGGATTTTTACAAAGTCCTGGGCGTAGATAAGAAGGCTGCTGCCGATGAGATTAAAAAAAGATATCGCGCTTTAGCACGTGATCTACACCCAGATAAAACAAAGGGTGATGTAGTTAAAGAGGAAGAATTCAAAGCTGTATCTGAAGCCTACGAAATCTTGTCTGATCCAAAAAAGCGCGCCGAATATGATGAAGCACGTTCTTTATTTGCACGAGGTGGATTTCGCGCTCCACAAGGCGGCGGTGATTTCGGAGACATCTTCGGAGGCGGAAACCCACAAGACATTTTTGCGAATTTGTTTGGTGCTGCCGCTGGTCGTCGTGGGCCACGCAAAGGACAAGACTTGCAAACCGAGGCAACGATTTCTTTTCGCGAATCAGTTTTTGGAACAACACTTGATCTTCGATTAGGAATGGACCGCGGACAGTCACAAAACATTTCGGCACGTGTTCCGGCCGGAGTGAACGATGGCGCAAAGGTTCGCATGAAAGGTAAAGGATCACCTGGTGAAGCAGGTCCTGGTGATCTATTTATTCAGCTGCATGTAAAGCCGCACCCAATCTTTGGTCGTAAAGGTGAAAATCTGACATTAACTTTGCCCATTACATTTACTGAAGCTGCATTAGGTGCCGACATTAAAGTTCCAACTTTGTCAGATGATTATGTAACTGTTCGTATTGCACCCGGAACTCCTACTGGTCGCACCTTGCGCGTAAAGGGCCGAGGGGTCACTAAAGGCAGTACTACAGGCGACTTATTGGTCACCGTCGAAGTACAGGTACCGCAACGCATTGACGGTAAAGCACTTGATGCGCTGAAGAAGTTTGCAGAAGAAACAGTGACCGAAGATGTTCGGGTCGACTTTGTGAATAAGGCAAAAATATGAGTGATGTAGAAAAAAACCAACAGCCAGATGATGATGCTGGTGTTTATGTTATTTCAGTTGCCGCTGAAATTTCAGGAATGCATCCACAGACACTTCGGCATTACGACAAATTAGGTTTAGTTTCACCTTCACGTACCGAAGGTCGTAACCGCAGATATTCACTGCGAGACATCGCTTTGCTGCGCACAGTACAAAAACTTGTTGGTGAAGGAATCAATCATGTCGGTATCAAGCGAATCATCGAACTGGAATCTGCTATGGCAAATATGGCAGTTGAAGTCGCACAGTTGCGGATCGAAGTAAATGCATTGCTAGAGCAAAATCCACCAAAAGGTTTAGTAACCCGCCGCAAAGGCGAAGTTATTGTTTACCGAGAAGATAAGTAGTTACACAAAGTTAATTCGACCGGACCATTTGCCAAGTGTTGGCTCTACGGGAGATTTCAAAATCTTTTCAATAACTGTTGCATAGACATCACGGAAATCCGTTGTGACCGCTAAATCATTTTTGTACAAATTCTTCAGCGATGGTTGTTCTCCGTAGAAACCACCTTTGACTGCATTGCCGATCAGAAACATCGGACCAGAGGTTCCGTGGTCTGTTCCTTGTGATCCATTACCAACGACGCGACGTCCGAATTCGCTATAAACCATCACAGTTACATCGTTGCTTCGAGTAGTTGATTTCAATTGACCCATAAAACGAGTAAGTGAATCAGAAACAACACCCAACAAAGCAGCTTGAGCATTTGCCTCATTAGCGTGTGTATCAAAACCACCTAGCGAAACTGACCACACCTTTGTTGGCGATCCAGCTGCAATTAGTTTTGCAACTACATCTAACTGCTGCGCCAAATTGCTATCTCCGCCAGCGTTTCCGCCATTAGTTGTTGGTAGATCTGGATCAACAGGTGCAGGGGCTTTTAACACCGGCTGGACATTGTCAGAAACACTAAACAAATTACGCATTGAAGTTGCAGCAGCAGCCATTAACTTGGAATCCTTGTTAGAAACTTTTGATAATTGCATGCACTGGTTTGCCAGTGTCCCCTTAGGAATCACTAACCCACCCAAAGGCAAAGCAGAACCCGAACGCTTGGCACCTGCCAGCATTGGTGGCAAGACAGAACCTAATGAGATCGCAAGCATGGGATCAGAGCTTTGAGTATCAATCCAACGACCTAACCATCCGGTATTAATGTGTTTTGCAGGAGATCCGGTCTGCCACTTTGCCATAGATGAAAAGTGTGAATGATCTGGATTTGGATAACCAACGCCGCGAACAATCGCAACTTTCTTCTGATCCCATAAACCCTTAAGACCCTTCATTGCAGGGTTTAAAGCAAGCTCAGCATCAAGCGGTAAGACTTGATCAGCTTTATATGAAATGTCGGGACGAGATGAGTAATAAATCGGATCTGTGTAAGGAACAACAGTGTTCAAACCGTCGTTACCACCATACAAAGTAACGACAACCAAGATTGGGGTATTTGCCGGCAATGGTCGATCAATTGCCGCTTGTGCAATCTGATCGATACTGAGCAATGGAGCTGCCGCACCAACTGCAACTGCACCCGAGGTTAGCTTAAGAAACTTTCTTCTGGTTACTGTATCCATCGTCGTCTCCTATGCACTCACTAAGTATTCGGGGCTACATAATGCAAGTAATGCAAACTGTGCTGGATCTGATTGAGAATCACGCAAAGCGTTCTTTGTGCGTGGGCTCCATTCGGCAACACCAAGCCAATCAGCACTTTGCAGCATGCGTTGTGCAGGTGATAAAGATTTCAAAACTCTTAACTCGCTTTGCTTGATTAACCATGTTGCAAAAGAGAGTCGATACTGGGCTGTTGCGGAGGATAACCAGGCTTCACCTGCTGGCCATCCACCCACATTTGGCGGTGAAAACGGTACCTGGCCAAGCTTTTCCAAATAGTTAATCAACTGTGCTGGCGTCTTTAAAGCAGATGGAGTTAGCTCTAAAGCTCGGCAAGCAGAGATAAACCATTCAACAGGAGATTTGACCATTGCATACTTTGCATCGCGCATTACAGAATCACTAGCCATCGCAGTAACCGCTGCAGAAATGTCACGATTGTTAAAGGCGTTCTTTGCAACAAAGTTTGCCGGCATATCTTCAGTACTTGATATAAATCGATACCACAAACGCTCAGTGATAAATTTTGCACTGTCATCACGTGCTACCAAGAAATCAGCTAATGAATCACCAGTGAAGACCGCGGTTGTTCCGAGCAATGTAACTGCATTCTTGTCACGACGGTTTTGATTTACAGTGACATTTCCATTACTCCGGACAACTTGGTAGCCAGTTAAAACTCGAGAAATTGCCTTAACATCATCTTCTGTGTATCGCCCAACTCCTAAAGTAAAAAGCTCCATTAATTCGCGCCCTAAGTTTTCATTAGGTGCCTTTACTGTGTTGTCCTGACCATCCAACCAAAACTGCAAAGCACCATCATCGATCATGGCCTTAGTCATATCTGCAAAGTTTCCAAGACAGTATGTACGTAAAGTTTTATTCTGCTTAAACATCGGCAATGGATAATTAAGTTTCTGAAGCGAAGTTGCCCAATGTCCATGCCAGAACCAGGTCATGCGCTCTGTTAAACCATGATCTGATTGCGCCATGCGATCTAGCCACCACACAACCAATTGCTGCGACTGGTAACGCATCGCAATTGCAAAGGGAACAATCTCTTTTGTATTTTGCTTAGGCCGAGCTCCTAAATCAGTAATCTCTGGTTCGGCAACCTTTAAGGCTCCTGCATCAACCGCTGGGACCGTTAACAACTTTGTGCGGGTTACTGCAACTCCATCTGCCAAGGCTTTTGCATATTCGCCTGGACGTGGACCAAAGCCAAAACGATGCAATAAGCGGGAGGTCTCTAACCTCTGTGCGTTCATGCGATGAGAGTAAACCCGTATTTACCTCGCGGTACAGTTCCCCTATGAATTCACGTGAAACACTCAGAGAACAGATCCTTACCAAAGCGGTTGTACACGGCAAAGTCATTCTCTCAAGCGGGAAAGAGGCTGATTACTACGTCGATCTGCGCCGCGTGACGCTGGATTCAGTAGCAGCTCCTCTTGTTGGCCAAGTAATGCTGGATCTAACAAAAGATCTTGATTACGAAGCCGTTGGTGGATTAACTCTTGGCGCAGACCCAGTTGCAACAGCGATGATGCATGTTGCAGCTAGTCAAGGAAAGAAGATTGATTCATTTGTTGTTCGCAAAGCAGAAAAAGCACATGGCTTGCAACGTCGCATCGAAGGTCCAGATGTAAAAGGCAAGCGAGTTTTAGCAGTTGAGGACACATCAACTACAGGTGGTTCAGTGTTAACCGCAGTAGAAGCGTTAGTTGAAGCAGGTGCAATTGTTGTTGGCGTTGCAGTAATTGTGGAACGCGGAGCAGAGCCAAAGATTAAAGAGGCAGGGTATGAATACCGCGCCGCTTATCAGTTATCTGATTTAGGTCTGTAACGCTTCGATTGGCGCTCTTTAAAGATTTCTAGCGCCAACGGAATTGAAGTTCCGATAACTATCAGGGCAACTATTCCGACAATAAAGTAATTGCCATTCTCTTCAAACAAGTCGCCTAAGAAGTAACCAATTCCCATGGCAACCTGTGTCCAAATGATTGCACCGATGGCATTCCAGGTTGAAAAAAGTTTGCGATCTAAATTAGCAACTCCGCACACCGGATTAATCAATGTTCGCGCAAAAGGAATAAAGCGACCAAAGACCAAGGCTTTGCGCGGACCGTACTTACCTAACCATTTTTCAATTTTCGCGACCATCTTTTGATTAAAGAATCTACTGTCTGGGCGATCAAAAAACGCTCGGCCATATTTTTTACCAAACCAATAACCAACTTCGCCACCAACGATTGCTGCAATTGGTGCCAAGGTAAACAAAAGTGGAGTTGAAAGCTTGGCATCCCCCAGCGCCGCTGCACCTGACCCAGATGCTGCGATACCTGCTAAGAAGACAACTTCCCCGCCCGGGAAAACTAGACCAATTAATAGTCCAGTTTCCATGAAGATGATCCCAAGTACGCCGATAAGCCCCAAGGTTGAGACAACGGAGTTAGCGTCCAAAAGGTTCATATGGTCAGGCTATCCCACGCATGGGCCTGCAATAGATATGTATGAATTTGCCCGATTCGGGGTATCTGCGCTTACACTTCGTCAGTCTCGCGCCTGACCCTTCGATTAGGGCGCCACGAACTCCAACGGAGGAGAACCTATGCGTGCTTCAAGCACCGTATCACTGGTCCAAGTAACCGGATCCAACCTGACATATGCATACATCGTTCTAGGAATTTCCCTAGCCGCTCTTGCAATCGCCTACGGACTACGCGCCCAAGTTTTGGCAGCTAGCGATGGCACGCCAAAGATGCGCGAAATCGCAGAAGCGATTCAGGAAGGTGCAGCAGCATTCCTTGCTCGCCAGTTTCGCACCTTGTCATTCTTTGTTGTAATCGTATTTTTCCTTTTGTTCGCACTTCCAGGCGACACTGAAATCCGCGTAGGCCGTTCAATCTTCTTCCTACTAGGCGCAGCATTTTCTGCTCTGGTTGGATACAACGGTATGTGGCTTGCAGTGCGCGCAAATGTTCGCGTTGCAGATGCAGCACGTAACAAGGATGGCCAGAAGGCTGTACAGATCGCATTCCGTACAGGTGGCGTTGTTGGTATGACAACTGTTGGTCTTGGACTAATTGGTGCATCCCTGGTTGTAATCATCTACCGCGAAAATGCACCAGCAGTTCTTGAAGGCTTTGGTTTCGGTGCAGCGATGCTTGCAATGTTTATGCGCGTCGGTGGCGGAATCTTTACCAAGGCAGCAGATGTCGGAGCTGACCTTGTAGGTAAAGTTGAAAAGCACATTCCAGAAGATGACCCACGCAACGCAGCAACAATTGCAGACAACGTAGGAGACAACGTTGGTGACTGCGCTGGTATGGCTGCAGATCTATTTGAGTCATACGCAGTAACACTTGTTGCGGCGCTCATTCTTGGTAAGGCTGCATTTGGTGATGCAGGTCTGATTTATCCATTGATCGTTCCAGCAATCGGAACAGTTACCGCCGTTATCGGAATTTTCCTAACCAAGTTGCGCAGCACAGATAAGTCAGCAATGACAGCGATTAACCGCTCATTCTTCTTATCAGCGATTATTTCTGCAGGGCTAACTGCGCTCGCAACATTTACTTACTTGCCATCTGACTTCAAGTTGATGACAGGTCTTTCACCAGAAGCAGTTGCAGCAGCCGGAGATACAAACCCACGTGTCCTTGCACTTGGCGCAGTATTGATCGGTATCGCATTAGCGGCAGCAATTCAGGTACTTACAGGCTTCTTTACTGAGACCGGAAAGCGTCCAGTAAATGATGTTGCAGCTTCATCTGAAACAGGTGCAGCAACAGTAATTTTGGCTGGTATCGCAGTTGGTTTTGAATCAGCGGTTTAC
>JBIIZR010000073.1:0-7067 GCA_044346185.1 Candidatus Planktophila sp. | reverse complement strand
TAAGGGAGACGAAGTAAATGGCAAGTAAGAAGGGTGTCTCCTCGACACGAAACGGTCGCGATTCCAATCCACAGTACCTTGGCATCAAGCGTTTCGGCGGACAAGAAGTTAATGCAGGCGAAATTCTCGTTCGCCAGCGCGGAACACATTTTCACCCAGGCAAGAACGTAGGTCGCGGTAAGGATGACACTTTGTTTGCACTAGCTGCAGGCGTTGTTGAATTCGGTCGCGCTCGCGGACGCCGTGTAGTGAATGTGGCTCCGGTAGCTTAATTTTAGGTTTCTTGTAAAAGAGCGAGCCGTAATCATGCGGCTCGCTTTTTTCATTCAACAACATTGTAAGAAGTGAAGGGAGTTCATAAGTGACAACATTTGTTGATCGCGTAACTCTCTATGCCATTGCCGGAAAAGGTGGCGATGGTTGCGTTTCAGTTAAGCGCGAAAAATTTAAGCCACTGGGTGGCCCAGATGGCGGTAACGGTGGACGCGGCGGAGATGTAATTTTAGTTGTCGATCCAAGCGTTACTACTTTGTTGGACTTTCATCATTCGCCGCACCGCAGAGCAACTTCTGGACATCAAGGGTATGGCGATCGCAAAGATGGCCACCAAGGTGAAGATTTAATTCTTGGAGTTCCAAACGGAACAGTTGTTTATGATGTTAATGGCGAACAAATTGCAGATTTAATCGGCACCGGAACAACGTTTAGCGCCGCCGCTGGTGGCTTTGGTGGACTGGGAAATATGGCGCTGTCTTCATCAAAGCGTCGCGCACCTGGTTTTGCATTGCTAGGCGAACCAGGCGAAGAACGTACATTAATTCTTGAGCTAAAAAGTGTTGCAGATATTGCATTGGTTGGCTTTCCAAGCGCTGGAAAATCATCGTTGATTGCAGCTGTTTCTGCAGCTCGCCCGAAGATCGCTGACTATCCATTTACAACTTTGGTTCCAAACTTGGGTGTTGTCCAAGCAGGTGAAACACGATTTACCGTTGCAGATGTTCCAGGACTTATTCCAGGTGCATCGCAAGGCAAGGGATTAGGTCTTGAATTCCTTCGTCACGTAGAACGCTGTGTAGCGCTAGTGCATGTTCTTGATTGCGGAACCTTAGAAACCGATCGAAATCCTGTTGCAGATCTTGAAGCTATTGAAAATGAATTGGCTTTATATGGCGGACTTGAAGATCGTGTACGCATTGTGGCGCTCAACAAAATTGATTTACCTGACGGACAAGCTATGTCAGATATGGTCGAACAAGAGCTCCGCGATAAAGGCTATGACGTGTACCCAGTGTCGGCGGCTTCACGAGCAGGGTTACAAGATCTGATTTATGCAATGGGACGCTTGGTGCAGAAAAATCGCGCCGATGCTGGGGTTCAAGAGCGTACTCGCATTATTTTGCGCCCAGTTGCCGTTGATGATTCTGGCTTCTTGGTTCATGCAAACGCAGATGGCTCATTCACAATTCGCGGCAAGAAAGTAGAGCGTTGGGTTCGCCAAACTAACTTTAAAAATGCCGAAGCCATTGGTTACCTCGCAGATCGACTTGCACAACTGGGAGTTGAAAAAGAGTTGTACAAGAAGGGCGCAGTTGCCGGAAGTGAAGTTCGAATTGGCGATGGCGAGACAGAAGTTATCTTTGACTGGGAGCCAACAATCGAAGCTGGCGCGGAACAACTTGCAGGTCATCTACATCGTCGCGGCGAGGATTCACGTCTTGAATCAACTTGGAATATGCCTGAGCGCGTTGAAGATGTTTTGAGTGAAGATGAAATCGCTAAGCAGTGGGAATACAACGTTGTTGACCCCCATACGCCTAAACTTTCAGCACCGATAGTTACCGAAAAAGATCTTGAGGATGGAGATGACAAGTGAGCCGAGAGCAGATTACCTCTGCAAAACGCATCGTCATCAAGATTGGCTCATCCTCACTAACTGGTAAAGCTGGATCGGCACTTGATGCCAATGCTGTAAACAAACTTGTAGATGTTGTTGCTGCCTGCAAAAAGCGTGGCGCAGAAGTTGTTGTGGTTTCATCGGGCGCGATTGCAGCTGGTTTAGCACCCCTTGGTTTAAGAACTCGTCCAAAAGATCTTGCAACACAGCAAGCGGCAGCATCTGTCGGCCAAGGCTTATTGGTTGCGCAATACACACAAAGCTTTGCTCGCTATGCAATTACTGCATCACAGGTTTTACTCACAACAGAGGATGTTGTTCGTCGTTCGCATTACCAAAATGCACAGCGCACCCTATACAAACTGCTACAACTTGGTGTTGTGCCAATCATTAATGAAAATGACACGGTCGGAACTCAAGAGATTCGCTTTGGTGATAACGATCGCTTGGCAGCCTTAGTTGCCCTGTTGATCGGTGCAGATTTATTGGTGTTGGTTTCTGATATCGATGCACTGTATGACGCACCTCCAACCCAAGCTGGCGCACAAAGAATTCTTGAAGTTCCATCTGTCGCTGATATCGAAGCGGTAACTCTGGGTGGAGCAGGATCAGCCGGTGTTGGCAGCGGGGGAATGGTTACCAAGGTTGAAGCAGCACGAATTGCGACATCTGCAGGTATTCCAATGCTTCTCACATCGCTAGAAGACTCTGATAAGACTCTTGCTGGGGAAAAACTCGGAACTCATTTTCATGCACACGCGAGCAAAACAACTTCACGATTGTTATGGCTCGCACATGCAACAAAGTCACAGGGTAAGTTAATTCTTGATGCAGGCGCAGTTACAGCAATTCTAGAAAGAGGTGTTTCATTACTGCCAGCCGGGGTAACTGCGGTTGAAGGTGATTTCATTGCAGGCGATGCAGTTGAACTTGTTGGTCCTGATGGCACAGTAATTGCACGCGGATTAGTCGCATTTGATTCCGAAGATCTGCCACAGATGCTGGGCCGTTCCACTAAGGAACTGGCTGCATCATTGGGCGCAGAGTACGAGCGCGAACTTGTTCATCGCGACGACCTAGTTCTTCTCTGAGATCTCCCGTAGAACTGGTGCGATTTTTGCACTAATTCCATCTGAACTTGTCGGAATATCAGAGAGTTTTACTATCACGGTGTCATTGAGTGCATCCATATAGATGTACTGGCCATGCAAGCCCATCATTAAGTTGATTCCTGGGGATGGATGCCACATTTGTGCGCCATAACCCCAACCGTAATCAAGCTTTACGGCTGAAGTTGAAAGTCGAGCTTTCCAAGAAGTGCTTGCAATCTTTGGATCACCGCTCATCAAGGCTTGACCTACGCGAGCGTAATCACGCGCAGTTGCATTGAAACAACAAAATGCTTTTTCATGTCCGCCAACCTTGTCCACATTCCAGGTTGCATTGAAATCGGCACCAACCTTTTGCCAGACACGTTCGCTAAATGCATCGGCTAACTTTTGACCTGTGATCTTTTGGATAATTAAACCCAACATTTGAGTGTTTACTGATCGATATTCTGGGAAAGTTCCTGGCTCTTCTCTCATTTTTTTATTGTTCTTCAAGAACCAGTTAATGTCAGTAGATGCGTACATTTGTGCAATAGCAACTCCCCAACCTGAGGGACCAGATGGATAGTTATCTGATACTCCGATGCCGGAATTCATATCTAATAAGTCTTTAACAGTTACCTTGTCGAAAGAGGAATCTGCCTTGAACTCCGGCAAGATGTTAACAAAGGTATCGCTTTCCTTCATCTTTCCTTCATCGATTAATTGGCCAACAACTAGGGATGTCATTGTTTTTGCGACAGAGTATGAAGGTAGAACCGTGGATTGCTTCTTTCCGTTCAAATATTTTTCGTAGGTAATTTCACCTTTACGAATTACTAAAAATGCATTGGTATCTGTTTCTTCAAGAAATTGTTCAAAGGGGACCGACTTTCCGTTCCACGTCACCGTTGCAATCTCTTCGGCAGCGCCTTGAATCCATGGCGATCCTGGTGTGGCCTTGATTATGTGGGACGGCATTAAATCCGGAGTTTTGGATGCGGGTGCTAGACCAAGTCGAATTGCAGCAATCGGCTCTGGGTAATGAATGATTTTCGTAAGGCCGAACAATGCGGCGTAGACGATGACAAGAATGATTGCGACTCTGCTGATTAATTTGAACACGGCATCAGGGTAACTCCCGATAGGCTTGAACCCATGGATGCCAAGGGATTAATTTCGCAGCTTGCAGATTCTGCGCGCCTTGCCGGAAGAACCTTGAGTGTTTCCACTGGAGCTCAACGCAAAGATGCGCTGAAGGTAATTGCAGCTGCAATTGAGGCGCGAAGTGCCGAAATTCTTGCAGCCAATGAAAAAGACATGCAGGCGGGCCGCGCATCAGGTTTGAACTCATCGCTACTAGATCGACTTTCATTAACTCCAGAACGCATCAAAGGAATTGCAGGGGGAGCACGCCAAGTAAGCGAACTTGAAGATCCGCTCGGCAAAACTCTGCGCAAATCCACTTTGCCTAACGGAATTGAATTAGAACAAATCTCAGTTCCATTCGGGGTTATTGGAATGGTGTACGAAGCACGCCCCAACGTCACCGTAGATGCGGCAGTTATTCTGTTGATGTCAGGAAATGCTGCTTTGCTTCGCGGATCATCAAGTGCGGCACATAGCAATGAAATCTTGGTTCGGGTCATGCGAGATGCACTTGCCACAACTGCAATTTCCCCAGATGTGATTCAACTTGTTCCTTCTGACGATCGTGAAACCGTTAAGGCACTTCTAAATGCACGTGGAAAAGTAGATCTAGTGATTCCCCGTGGTAGCGCAGCGTTGATTCGCATGGTGGTTGATGAATCATCAGTGCCAACAATCGAAACAGGCGCTGGCGTGTGCCACGTGTATGTTGATGAGTTTGCAGATTTGAGTAAAGCGATTCCAATCATTATCAACTCAAAAGTTCAACGTCCAAGTGTTTGTAACGCTGCCGAAACATTATTAGTTCACTCAGCCGTTGCAGAAGATTTTATGCCAACTGCGCTGAAAGCGCTGCACGAAGCTGGCGTAATTGTTCATTGTGACCAAGCTTCTTTGGCAATTGCCAAGAATGCAAATATCCCAGCAACTTTGGCAACGGATGAAAACTTCTGTACCGAATACGGCACACTAGAGATGAATGTTGCAATCGTTGATTCTGTCGATGCAGCAAGTGCACACATTGCTAAATACGGCACTCAGCACACCGAAGCGATACTTTCTGAGAACAAAGTGAATGTGAAGAGATTTATTGCACTCGCTGATTGTGCAGCTGTCATGGTCAATACATCCACACGTTTTACCGATGGCGAACAAATGGGATTTGGCGCTGAAATTGGTATCTCAAATCAAAAATTGCATGCCCGAGGTCCAATGGGGCTTGAGGCAATGACGACAACCACTTGGATTGTTACGGGAAATGGGCAAATTCGCAGTTAGGCTGCAATTTAATTAGACTTAACCCCATGAGCAGCCTTTCACGCGATGATGTCGCCAAGCTTGCAGGCCTAGCCCGCATTGAAATGAGCGAAGAAGAGTTAGTCAATCTCTCCAACGAATTCACCGTAATTTTGGATGCCGTTGCTCGTGTGCAGGAAGTTGCCGGCGCAGATGTTGAACCAACTTCACACCCGTTGCCACTTCGCAATGTTTTCCGTGCAGATGTAGTTGTGCCAAGTCTTACTCCCGAAGAAGCGCTCTCTGGTGCTCCAGCTCAAGAGGAACAGCGTTTCCGTGTACCTCAGATTCTGGGTGAAGAATGATTCGTAACTCAGCAACTGAAATGGCAGCAAAACTTGTTGCCGGTGAGACAACATCTGTTGCTCTAACTCAAGCGCACTTAGATCGCATTGCTGCAGTCGACACCGATGTACATGCATTTTTGTATGTAGATACCGAAGGTGCATTAGCTCAAGCCGCTGCAGTTGATGCAAAGCGTGCAAAGGGTGAAAAACTGACTCCACTTGCGGGTGTTCCACTTGCACTTAAAGATGTCATGGCACAAAAGGGCGTTCCAACTACTTGTGGTTCAAAGATTCTCGAGGGTTGGCGTCCGCCGTATGACTCAACAGTTGTAGCGAACTTAAAAAAGAATGACATTGTTATTTTGGGTAAGACCAATATGGATGAGTTTGCAATGGGTTCTTCAACTGAAAACTCTGCATACGGTCCAACGCATAATCCTTGGGATTTAACTCGTATCCCTGGTGGTTCTGGCGGCGGCTCATCGGCAGCCCTTGCAGCATTTGAAGCACCGCTAGCAATTGGTACAGATACTGGCGGATCTATTCGCCAACCTGCAGCTGTTACCGGAACTGTCGGAGTAAAGCCAACGTATGGCGGAGTTTCACGTTTCGGTTTAGTGGCTTTTTCATCTTCACTTGATCAAGCAGGACCATGTGCTCGTACAGTTTTAGACACTGCGCTGCTTCATGAAGCTATTGCTGGACATGATCCAAGGGATGCAACAAGCATCAACGCACCAGTTCCTCAAGTAGTTGCCGCTGCAAAATCTGGCGATGTAAAGGGAATGAAAATCGGAGTTGTTAAGGAACTCAATGGCGATGGATATCAGCCAGGAGTTCGCGCCCGCTTTGAAGAATCTCTAGAACTTCTGGCAAGAGCTGGAGCTGAAATTGTTGAAGTTTCTGCACCAAACTTTGAATACGCCCTTGCTGCGTATTACTTAATTGCACCATCTGAATGTTCATCTAACTTGGCCCGCTTTGATGCGATGCGTTATGGCTTGCGTGTTGGTGATGTAGATGGCGCATCTGCTGAATCTGTAATGAATCTGACCCGCGAAGTTGGTTTCGGTAAAGAGGTAAAGCGCCGCATCATTCTGGGCACTTACGCACTTTCATCTGGTTACTACGATGCGTATTACGGCAGTGCCCAAAAGGTTCGCACACTAATTACTCAAGATTTCACTAAAGCTTTTGAAAAGGCTGATGTATTGGTTTCTCCAACTTGTCCAACTACCGCATTTAAAATCGGCGAGAAAGCAAATGATCCATTAGCTATGTACCTCAATGACATTGCAACCATCCCGGTAAACATGGCTGGTATCGGTGGAATGTCGTTGCCTTCAGGTTTGG
>JBIIZR010000040.1:0-7119 GCA_044346185.1 Candidatus Planktophila sp. | reverse complement strand
CCTGGTCCAATTGCTGCAAGACCGTAACCGACGAGGTTGAGTGTGCCTGTCATTTTTCTTACCTTTCCGTTGGTATTTCTAGTAGGTGGTACGTGTTTTTACTGCTGTGGAACTCTAGTTAGTGCTCATCGGCAATAGCGCCGCCGATGTATAGGGCGGTCAACAGGGTAAAGATGTACGCCTGTAGACATTGAACAAGGAACTCGAAGAAGGTCAATGCGATTCCAAATGCGAAAGCAAATGGGCTTACTAGCTTCATGCCAATAGCACCTTCTAGGAGATGTTCTCCGCCAAGGATAAAGATCATGAGAAGTAGGTGACCGGCAAACATGTTTGCAAACAAACGAAGTGAGATAGTCAAAGGACGAACGATCAAGTAAGTCGCAACTTCAATTGGTGTTAAAAGAATGTAAACCGGCTTCGGAACACCTGGCATGAAGAGAATGTCCTTCATGTACTTGATGATTCCGTGGTGACGGATACCCACGTAGTGGAAAACAACAAAGGTAATGATTCCGAGAACATAGGCAAAGCTGATTCGAGACATGGTTGGGAATTGCAACATCGGAATAATTCCGAACCAGTTGTTTACCAAAATGAATGTAAAGAGTGTGAATAGATATGGCACGAAGCGCATAAATTCATGACCGATGATCTCTTTACCAAGGTCATTGCGCACATATGCATAAACTGATTCGCCGGCGTATTGAAGCTTTGAAGGAACAATTGCGGCCTTACGAGAAGCCATTAAGAAGAACACTGATAGCAGAATTACTGAGAGAAAAACTAAGAAAATTGGTTTTGTTGTGTAAGGGTTTTCGCCAAAAATAGGAGGTAAAACGAAGTCTTTACTACTTGGGGGAACGAACTCGTCGCCTTCTGCAAGAAAGCTATACATCGAGCGCACGCGTACTCCTCATGAGATTAATGGCTTGTTCTTCGGGCATACCCTATGCGTAAATGAGCCTTTCGGCGAAATCGAAATTCTGTGGATTAGGACTCTTTTAGCGCCCGAAACGTAGCCACACCAGGTACAAAGCCGCACCCATTCCCAGCAAAAGCCCAGAGGCTAGGAAGTAGCCGGTGCCAAGCCATGCATCCAGTCCGTAGCCGACTCCACCCCAGAACAAAGGCCCCGAAAGTAGGTACCCCAAAATGGTCCAGGCTGCGCCTTCATTAGTACGGCTCATTGTTACTCCTTGCTCGAATCGGGGGAATTGTCGGGCAGGGGTAAATGTATGCGCAGCTTCATGTAACTGGCAATCTCTCCGCCTAACCAGCTCAGGGTAAGCACGATTGCTGCGATTCCAAAGCTGGTTCGGTTGATGGTTTCACGCTCAGTGAAATTGGTGATTGCCCATAAGAAAAGGCCAACAAATAAAAGCTTGGTTGTGTAGGAAAACAACGCCAGTCCCATTGTTGAAAGTGGATCAAGATCTTTTGAAATCTTGGAAACACCTAAAGTGACAGCAAAAAATATTACAACGATGAACTGTGCAAGTAGAGCGCCATAAAAACCAGGCAATCCAGCAAAGATTGCCGAAACAATAACCGAGATCAAACCGGTGATTGCTGTTGGCTTAACTGCGCCCTTTAGCAACTGTGCTTCGCTACTTGGCTCATTTTTTGCGCTCATGCATCCACCTTCTTCTTACTTTTCATTACTGCAAGACTTAAACCAACTAAAACGACCACCGTAATCAAAGCAACCCACCATGGTGCAAATGCAAGAACAGTTACAGGAAAAGCAATCGTTGCTGTCCACAGATACAAAATTACCGCGGCCTTCTTAGTTGAATTACCTGCACTGAGCAGACGGTGATGAAGGTGTTGGTTGTCAGGTGCAAATGGAGAACGTCCGGCTTTGACACGTCGACCAACTGCAAGCAATAAATCCAAAAATGGGATTGCAAGCACTGCAAATGGAAGCAATAACGGAAGCAAAGTAGGTCCAAGTGATTCGGCGGAAATTGCATTGGGATCTACTTGGCCAGTCAAGGTAATCGCTGCAGCTGAAAGCAAAAGACCCAACAACATTGAACCGCTATCGCCCATAAAAATCTTGGCTGGGTTGATGTTGTGAGGCAAGAAGCCGAGGCAAATACCCACTAAAACTGCGGTTGTGAGCGATGGTGCACCCGCACGGCTAAAGCCATATTCGACCGCTAATAGATACGCAAAGGCAAAGAATGCGATACCTGAAATAGCCACAATTCCCGCGGCCAAACCATCCATGCCATCAATAAAGTTGACCGCGTTAATGATAACTAGCACGATCAGAACGGTTACGAGCTGACCGATACTTGGTGGCAAAGTAATGACTCCGTTAATTGGTAGCCACAAGATCTGGATTCCGTAAATAAGCAAGATACCGGCGACGAAAACTTGTCCAGCAAGTTTTGTTAGCGCATCTAATTGAAAGCGATCATCTGCCATGCCCAGCAAAACAATTGCCGTAGCTGCCAGGAAAATTCCTTGAGTTTCATGCCCAAAGGATTTACCAACAAGTGGCAAGTGATTAACAATTGCAAAGGTAAGCGCCATCGATGCCCACATCGCAACGCCGCCCCAGCGGGCAGTGGGAACGCTATGAATATCACGGTCACGAATCGCAGCAACTGCCCCAAAACGAATCGCTTGGGTGCGAACTAGCGGAGTAATTAAGTAACACAACGCTGCCGAAATCAGCAAGGTGATTAAGTACTCGCGCATTGAAGGGGATTACGCCTGGTAAATAGGAAAACGGGCAGTTAGTGCATGGACTTCAGATTTAATCGCAGCGTGTGCGGCTGAATCATCAGTTTTGATTGCACGTGAAATCAATGACGCGATCTGCTTCATCTCTTCGACACCCATTCCCTGTGTGGTCGTTGCTGGTGAACCAACACGAATGCCGCTTGTGATTCCGGGCTTTTCTGGATCATAAGGAATTGAATTCTTGTTCATAACAATTCCAGCAGCTCCGCAACGCTCATCTGCAACCTTGCCAGTAACGCCAGTGCTGCGAATATCCATTAACGCTAAGTGGGTTTCAGTGCCACCAGATACTGCTCGCATGCCTTCGGCTTCTAGAGCTGCTGCAAGGGCTTTTGCGTTGACGATGACATCGGCTGCATACTTTTGGTAACTAGCAGTTGCACATTCAGCCAAAGCAATCGCTTTGCCAGCAACAGCAGACATAATCGGTCCGCCCTGCATTCCCGGGAAAACCGCCTTATCAATTGCTGCAGCGTGTTGTGCCTTAGCTAAAATCATTCCACCGCGTGGTCCACGCAAAACTTTGTGAGTTGTAAATGAAACAACATCTGCATATGGAACAGGTGATGGGATCGCCTTTCCAGCAACAAGACCAATGAAGTGCGCAGCATCTACCCACATGATTGCACCAACTTCGTCGCAAATTTCGCGAATCTTTGCAAAATCAACAAGTGATGGATAGGCAGTAGCACCAGAGCAAATCATCTTTGGCTTAGTGCGAATAGCTTGATCACGTAGTTGGTCGTAATCAATCAATTCATTATCTTGGCGAACACCGTAAGACTCAACGTTAAACCACTTACCTGAAAAGTTAACTGGCGAGCCATGAGTTAAGTGACCACCGTGTGCCAAGTCCATTGCAAGAACTGTGTCTCCTGGCTTTGTAAATGCCTGATACACCGCAACATTTGCAGATGCACCTGAATGTGGCTGAACATTCGCATGCTCTGCGCCAAACAATGATTTTGCGCGATCGATTGCTAGGTATTCAGCCTTATCGACCTCTTCGCAGCCACCGTAGTAGCGCTTGCCTGGATAACCTTCGGCATACTTATTTGAAAGAGTCGAACCTAAAGCGGCAAGAACTGCACGTGAAGTGAAGTTTTCAGATGCGATTAACTGCAGATTGGTCTGTTGACGCTTAAGTTCAGATAAAAGAACCGCCGCGATCTCGGGATCCTGCGAGGTTAAAAGGTTGAAATCTGGGCCATAGAAGGTTTCGGACATGGCTAAACCCTATACGGCAATTAGATCAAATGCCTGTTGCTCCGGGCACGATGGCTTGAATCTCTGCAAGTGTGATCGCCCCCTCGCGCAGGTACCGCACACCGGTTTCATCAGCCTCGATGACGGTAGAAATTGGTCCCTTGCGAAGATTGCCATTATCAAACTTCAGCGCAACATCTGATTCAAGAACCCAGACATCACCCAGTGATTTTGGTGCTGTCATTCCTTTGCGTGCTGCACTTGCAACAGCAAGTGGACCAGTTTGAGTAACTAGAGCTTTTGCAAACTTTGCTTTTGGAATTCGCACACTGACACGATCCAGTTGATTGTTGTCACCAAGATCCCAGCTAAGACCAAGTTGTGGGCGAAGATTTAAGGACAACATTCCGGGCCAAAACTTTTTCATCAAAGCTTTAATTTCTGGAGTTGTCTCGCGAATAATTCCATCAGTTGTCTTGATGCTTCCAACAATAACTTGGGCTGCAGTAAACAATGGATCTCCGCGCAAAACATGCATCGCACGGACTGCATCTTGTCTAAAGGCATCACACACATATGCGTAGCTATGCTCCATAGGGATAACAATGATGAAACCTTCGGCGATAGCTTTGGCAGCCTTGTTCACATGACGAGAAAGTTCGCCTTTCTTAAGATCAATTTCCTTAGCCATGGCTACCTCCTCACCGCACTAGTCCAACGTGGTCTTCCTACTAGGTCATCATGCAGGGCAACCTCTGAAAAATCTACTGACAACGCAGCGGCGATCGCTGAGCCCTGTTCTTCAGTATGTTCAATTACTAGAACTCCCCCAGATTTTAAGAGGCGAGCCGCAGCAGTGATGAATTGTTTCGGAATCTCCATCCCGGTTGGGCCACCAAACAAAGCAATGTGAGGTTCAAACCCTGCAACATCTCTCGGCAACTCTTGTGAGTCAGGAACATAAGGTGGGTTTGCGATAACAACATCACATTTAATGCCAGGCAAAACATCTGCCACATCACCTTCTACAACCCGCACGTTTTCAGCGATTACTGAGACATTTTTCTTTAACCAGACAAGTGCTTCTGGGCTTTTTTCAACTGCGATTACTCGGGTAGTAGGTGCCTCTGTCGCAATTGCCAGTGATAACGCGCCTGAACCTGCACCTAGATCAATAACGCTGACTGGTGCAGGAAGATTTTCAATATGTTGCAACACCGCTTCGACCAATAATTCCGATTCTGGACGTGGAACCAAAACGCCTGGGCCAACTTCAATGTTTAAGTATCTAAACCCAGCCACACCCGTTAAGTACTGCAATGGTTCAAAGTTAAGCCGACGATCCAATAAATCATAAAACTGTTCTTCTAAAACATCCTTGTCCTGAAATGCCAGCAAGGTTGACTCAACAAAAACTGGGTTGTGAAGATCCATACGCGAAAGACCTAGAACATGAGCCAGCAAATGTTCTGCGTCTACTTCGGAAATACCAGATTCAGCTAACTGCGATTTTGCATCGCGCAGAATCTCCCTAACGTTCATTGAGCTGCTGAGCATTTTAGTTTGCGTTAGCCAAACGTGCCGCTTTGTCAGCATCCAGCAAAGTTTGGATCATGTCATCCAAGTCGCCATTTAACACCGCATCCAAGTTATTGGCCTTGTAGTTAACGCGGTGATCGCTAATTCGGTTTTCCGGAAAGTTATATGTTCGGATTCGCTCTGAACGATCCACTGTACGAACCTGGCTCTTGCGTTCTGCAGATGCAATAGCTTCGGCCTTTTCCTGAGCATCAGCCAGCAAGCGTGCACGCAAAATACGCAGCGCAGATTCCTTATTCTGTAACTGGCTCTTTTCATTCTGACAAGAAACAACAATTCCAGTTGGCACGTGGGTTAAACGCACAGCCGAGTCAGTTGTATTAACTGATTGTCCGCCAGGACCTGATGAGCGGTACACATCTACGCGTACATCGTTCATGTTCAGCTCGACATCGACTTCTTCAGCTTCAGGAAGGATCAAAACACCAGCTGCAGATGTGTGAATACGTCCCTGGCTTTCAGTTTCAGGCACGCGCTGTACGCGGTGAACGCCACCTTCAAACTTCAGGCGCGCATATGGAGATTCCCCAGGTGCTGCCGTTCCCTTTGATTTAACCGCTACCGAAATATCTTTATATCCGCCCATTTCACTTTCGGTGGCATCAATGATTTCAACTTTCCAGTTGTGCTTTTCTGCATAACGCATGTACATGCGTAAAAGATCTCCGGCAAATAACGCAGATTCGTCTCCGCCCGCTCCTGCTTTAACCTCCAAAATTACATCGCGATCATCGTTGGGATCACGTGGCAACAACAACTCTTCAAGCTTTTCAGCTGCTGCATCGCGCGCTGCTTCTAGTGCAGGAATTTCAGCGGCAAAATCTGGGTCAACATCGGCAAGTTCAGCTGCTGCCAACAAATCATCTTCAGATGATTTCCACGCTTTGAAACCTGCAACAACAGGACCCAACTGGGCGTATCGTCGCCCGAGCTTTCTGGCATTGGCTTGATCTTCGTGAATAGATGGATCAGCCATCTTCGCTTCTAGTTCTGCATACTCACGCACCATTTCATGTGCTGATGCAAAGCGATCATTGCTCATCGACTGCTCCTTTCTATTCGGTACCTGGTCAATTTAGATTGTGGATTGGGAAATAAAAAAACCGCGACCGCAACCCGACAAGGGATGCGATGCGGTTTCTTAAGAAAGCTACTTAGCTTCTTTTTTTCCGAAGCGCTCTTCGAACTTAGCCACGCGACCACCAGTATCAAGGATGCGCTGCTTACCTGTGTAGAACGGGTGGCAGACTGAGCAAACTTCAACATAGATAGATCCGCTAGCAACTGTTGAACGAGTGACAAACTTCTCGCCACAACCACAAGTTACTTGGGTGTCTTTGTACTCTGGGTGGATATCTGGCTTCATGGTTATTCCTTTTTTCGTGTTTGGGTCCTGCTCCTATTAATAGGTATCAGGTGAACCAAACGGTCGGTTAACAGACCCCAAGGGTAGGCGATAAGCCCACAATTGAGAAATTTACGCTTACTTTGAGTCGTCTGGACCCGAAGTTGTCTTCTGAATCTGCATCAAGAACTCGACGTTGGACTTTGTGCCCT
>JBIIZR010000039.1:0-7180 GCA_044346185.1 Candidatus Planktophila sp. | reverse complement strand
CCCAATTCAGATTGCAACACTTCCAGATGCTCTTGCAGGACATGACATCTTGGGTCGCGGACAAACTGGTTCAGGAAAGACGCTTGCATTTGGTTTAGCTCTGCTTAACAATCTCAATGGCAAGGTTGCCAAGCCACATAAGCCATTGGCACTTGTTTTGACACCAACCCGTGAACTTGCACAGCAGATTGATGAAGTTCTGATGCCTCTTGCACGTTCAATTGGTCACGAATCAGTTGTTGTTGCTGGTGGAATGTCGTATTCAAAGCAGATCACTGCAATGCGTCGCGGAACAGCAATTTTGGTTGCTACACCTGGTCGTTTGATCGATCTGCTTAACAAGGGTGAAGTTCAATTAGATCAACTACAGATTACTGTTCTTGATGAAGCAGATCAGATGGCTGACATGGGCTTCCTGCCTGTTGTTAAGGAAATTCTTGATCAGGCAAAGCTTGATGGTCAGCGTTTACTTTTCTCTGCAACGCTAGATCGTGGTGTTGATTCACTGGTTCGTCAGTACCTGAAGAACCCTAAGACTCACTCACTACAAAACGACCGTGCATCTGTTTCAACTATGGAGCACTACGTATTAGTTATGAACCCAACTGATAAAGATGACATCACAAATCAGGTTGCGGCTCGTAACGGTAAGACAATCTTGTTCGTAAAAACTCAGCGCGGTGCAGATCGTTTGGCTGACAAGCTTGCTCACGCTGGTGTTCCAGTTGGTGCTTTGCACGGTGGAAAGTCACAAGCGGTACGTACACGTACCTTGGCGTTGTTCAAGGAGACTGCAAATGCTGCACTAGTTGCAACAGATGTTGCTGCTCGCGGTATCCACGTTGATGGAATTTCACTTGTTGTGCATGTTGATGCACCAACAGATCACAAGGATTACTTACACCGTGCAGGTCGTACTGCACGCGCGGGTGAGGCCGGAACTGTTGTAACTCTTGCAACTACACGTCAGCAAAAGTCCATCGGTGGACTTACACAGCGTGCAGGTGTCACCCCTAAGTTTGTTGGGGTTACACCGCTCAGCACAGAGTTAATGAAGATTACAGGTGCGCAGGAGCCATCAGGTATTCCTTACATCGTTCCGATTGTTGAAAAGTCAGTACGTAGCGGCGGAAAACGTCCACGTCCTAATTCAAGCCAACGTCGCCGTCGCCCTCGTTAAAGCATCTTTTAATTGATAGGTTTCGCGTTATGACTAATGCGAATCCATTTGCCCAAAGAAGCACTCTTGAATACGAGCTGCCTCCATTTGCTCAGATTAAAGAGGAGCACTACCTGCCCGCATTTTATGAAGGCTGCGCCGAGCAGTTAGCGGAAGTTAAGGCAATTCTTGAAACTCCGGGTGCTGCAACTTTTGAGAACACAATTGTTGCACTTGAAAAGAGTGGGCAATACTTAATGCGCATGTTGTTGGTCTTTTACAACAAGTCATCAAGTGATACCAATGATGCACTAGATGCAATTGAAGAAGAGATCGCACCAAAGTTAGCTGCACACCAAGATTCAATTAACTTAAATCCTGCACTCTTTAAGAGAATCAAGGACCTTTATGATGCTCGCGAGTCTTTGGGTTTGAACACCGAAGATTCTTGGTTACTCGAGCGTTACTACAAAGATTTAATCCATGCAGGTGCACACCTTACTGAGACCCAGCGCGCTCGTCTGAAAGAACTTAATGAAGAACTTTCATCCCTTGAAACTCTCTTTTCAAAGAATGTTTTGGCAGATACCAATGATTTGGCTGTATTGGTCGACTCTGTAGAAGAGCTAGATGGCTTGAGCGAAAATGAAATCGCAGCCGCAGCAGCAGCTGCAAAGGATCGTGGACATGATGGCAAATGGCTTATTGGAATGGTGAACTTCACCGGTAACCCTGTTCTGGATTCACTTACAAATCGTGAGCTCCGCAAGAAGATCATGCAGGCGTCAATGCTCAAGGCAAACCGTGCCAATGACAACGACAACAAGCCGGTTCTGCTTAAGATGGTAAAACTACGCGCAGAGCGTGCCAGGTTGTTTGGCAAGGAAACGCATGCAGAACATGTGATTGCTGTTCAAACCGCTGAACACCCAGACAATGTTCATACCATGTTGCGCAAAATTGCACCGGCAGCGGTTCGTAATGCTCAAGCCGAAGCAGCTGATCTTAAGAAGTCTGCTGGTTCAGATATTGAAAGCTGGGACTGGGGTTTTTACACAGAAAAAGTTCGCTTGGAAAAGTACAACATTGATACATCAAAGATGCGACCATACTTCGAACTAGAACGAGTTCTACATGATGGGGTTTTCTTTGCCGCAAACAAATTGTTTGGAGTCACCTTCAAAGAGCGTCCAGATCTTGTTACCTATCATCCAGAGGCTCGTGCATTTGAAATTAACAATGAAGATGGAACCAAGGTCGGGTTGTTTATTGGTGACTTCTATACTCGTGATTCAAAGCGTGGTGGAGCTTGGATGAACAACCTTGTTGATCAGAACTTTTTGTTCAATCAACTTCCTGTTGTTGTAAACAACTTAAATATTCCAAAACCACCAGCAGGCAAGCCAACGCTTCTTACTTACGATGAGACAACAACCTTGTTCCACGAATTTGGACATGCAATTCACGGCTTCCTATCCCAGGTGAAGTACCCACGTGTTTCAGGTACAAGTGTTCAGCGGGACTTTGTGGAATTCCCATCTCAGGTAAATGAGATGTGGATCTTGTGGCCTGAGGTAGTTGAAAACTATGCACGCCACCATGAAACTGGTGAGAAGTTGCCACAAGAATGGATAGATAGCCTTAAGGCTGCAAGTACATTTAATGAAGGTCATGCGACTACTAGTTATTTAGCAGCTGCGACCCTTGATCTAGCCTGGCATTCGCTCAATGTCGAGCAGGCAGCAAAAGTTACTGATGTTGTTGAATTTGAAGCACAAGCAATTAAAGATTACGGATTGGATTTCACACCAGTTCCAACTCGTTACCGCTCTACCTACTTCAGTCACATCTTTGCTGGTGGTTACTCATCAGGTTATTACGGATACATCTGGTCTGAAGTTTTGGATGCAGACACCGTTGATTGGTTCAAGGAAAATGGTGGCTTAAAGCGTGAAAACGGCGAACACTTCAAGAACACACTTCTTGGCCGCGGCGGGTCTATTGATTCAATGCAGATGTTCCGCAACTTCCGGGGGCGAGATTCAAAAATTGAGCCTCTTTTGAAACGCCGAGGCTTGATTTAACTATTAATCTGTTTTCTGAGGCAGTACCTTTGACTTATGAAAATCAGTGTCCATGCTAAAAAGTTTCAGGTAGCTCTCGCTCTAGTTGCTGCTCTTGTCTTTAGTTTTCCTGCTATCGCAACGGGTGCGCCCGCAACAGTAAATCTCACGGTGCACTATCAGCGGCCAGGTGGGGACTACCAAAATTGGAATCTTTGGCTTTGGAAAAACCTTGCTGGTCCAGGAGATGTTGATGTTGACAGCAAAGGTGTTGCATTTACCTCAGAGGATGCGTTTGGAAAAATAGCCCAAGTACAGATTGACGGCATGGACAAGTTTGAAAGTATCGGAATTATTGTTCGAAAAGGTAGCTGGGACGCCAAGGATATTGACGAGGATCGATTTATAAAAGAGTTTCCTGTCAGCGGAAACGTTGAGATTTGGCTGCGCCAGGGGGACCCAGTAATTCATTATTCGATTCCAACTACCCCTGTAGCCAAGAATCCGGTTTTGGAGCAAATTGCACTTTACGATTCACCAGAATTTATCTCGAAATTTACTTATACGGGTAACGATCTCGGAGTAACTTATACAAAAGCAGCTACAACTTTACGTGTGTGGGCCCCAACTGCAAAAGCGGTAAGTGTTGTCACCTACAAAGACAGCAAGTCACCCGACTCATCCGGAAAATTGATTCCAATGAATTACGACGTTAAGGGAACTTGGGTCGCAAAATTAAATGGTGATCAAGATGGGACAATATTTAATTATCGAGTTCAGGTAAATGGTGCAAATAATGAAGCTGTAGATCCTTATGTAAGGGCCACAACAGTTAATGGATTGCGCGGCGTAATCGTTGATTTAAGCTCTACTAATCCAGTTGGTTGGAACAAATCTAAGCCACGGTTTAGCGGAAAGCCAACAGATGCCTTTATCTATGAACTTCACGTCCGAGATTTATCTATGGATGCTTCAAGTGGATTCCCAGCAGCACAAAAGGGTAAATATGCTGCCTTCACCAATACGAACACAGCTTTTGCTGGTCAAAAAACAGGCATCTCGGCGATTAAAGATCTAGGGGTAACCCACGTTGAGCTGCTGCCAATTTTTGACTTTGCTACAGTCGATGAGAACAGCCCAACATTTAATTGGGGATATGACCCACAAAATTATAATGTTCCCGAAGGTTCCTATAGTGCTGACCCAACAAATCCAAAGCTGCGAATCAAGGAACTAAAGAGCGCAGTTTTGTCTCTTCACAAACAGGGACTGCGAATCAACATGGATGCGGTTTATAACCATGTTTCCAATGCCAGTACATTTAGCCAGAATTTAATTGTTCCAAACTACTTTTTCCGCCGAGATGACAATGGCAATTTGACCAGCGGAAGTGGTTGTGGAAATGATGTTGCATCTGAACGCCCCATGGTTCGTAAATTCATCGTTGATTCAGTCAAATACTGGGCGACTGAATATAACTTGGATGGATTTAGATTCGATCTAATGGGTTTAATGGATATTAGGACCATTAATGAGATTACAGCAGCTCTCAAGAAAATAGACCCAACAATATTAGTTATCGGTGAAGGCTGGAATATGGGTACCTTGCCCGCAAATCAAAGGGCTAACCAATTAAATATTCAAAAGTTGAATGGTGTTTCACATTTCAATGATCAGATTCGAGATGGAATTAAGGGATCGGTGTTTGATTCAGCTGACACAGGATTTGCAACAGGAAAATTTGGGGCAAAGAATGACGTCATGTCGGGAATAGTTGGCAATGTTGATTACTCAACCACTGTAAACTCAAAGTGGACTACCTCATATCCTGGTCAATCTGTTAACTATGTTGAATCACATGACAACATGACATTGGTAGACAAAATCAACGCCAGCGTTAAGGATGCAAAGCCATCAGATGTGGCGCAACTTTCACAATTCTCGGCTTCGATTGCATTCCTATCTCAAGGTCTTCCATTTATGCAGGCGGGTCAAGAGTTTCTTCGATCAAAAAATGGTGATCCGAACAGCTACAAGTCCAGCGATGAGGTCAACTCGATAAAATGGGGGACTAAAAAATCCAACATCGCCACGGTTGATTACTACAAGGGATTGATTGCTCTAAGAAAAGCCCATCCTGCTTTCCGAATGACAACGACTGCACAGGTCAAATCCAACCTAAAATTCTTGGAATCTGCAGAAGGTACCATCGCATATTCACTCAATGGTGCAGCGGTTAAAGATAAGGCTGCAACAATTGTTGTGATGCATAATGCAACAACAAGTGATCAGACCTTTGCTCTGCCAAAAACAGGAACTTGGTCTGTTTTAGTTGAAGGTGAAAGAGCCGGAACTGTTGTAATTCGAAAATTTACTGGGGCTTCAATAACGGTTAAGGGTCGTACAACCCTCGTAATTACCCAGTAAATCAGCTGGGTTATTAGCCGGCAGAACCTGAACCTGATGGACCAGCTTTGCGTTGCACCTGCGGTGCGCCGCCACTGCGTTGTCCGCCGCGAATCTTTGATCCGCTTTCAGAATGGTTTTGAGTTCCCGGTGCGCTTGGTTTATTTTTCTTAGCTTCAAGGGCAGCAAGCATTCTTGCTTTCATGTCATCATTCTTATCGGCCATGCGTTAATCCTACTGCTAGGAGCTTGATTCCTTGTATTCGCGCAAACGCTCAAGAACTTCTGATTCGCGATAGCGGCGATGCCCGCCTAGTGTGCGGATGGCAGTTAACTTTCCTGCTTTCGCCCAGCGTGTAACTGTTTTTGGATTCACATGAAAACGTTGTGCAACCTCTTTTGGGGTCAAAAGAACTTCGGCATCGGGGATGCGGTTCATGGTGACTCCTTCAATCTAGTTCTATCTGGTGCGGGCTGTCCGTTTTAGACCGTATTGGGGTGAAGTATTGCGATTAAATCAGCATGAAGCAATACCTACGAGGCTTGCTCATATGCCTGAACTAAGCGCCAACGGGACATTAATCGTTGATATCCAACGCCAGCCATCATTCCATCTGCGGCAGCTAGGCCAGCAACAGAATGGGTGACATCTTCAATCGATGCATCTGATTCGAGTCCATCTTCACCTGAATCACGAAGTGCGCGATCCATGTAATTAGCTAAACCGCCGTAATCAAGTTCAACTAATGATTCTGGGTGAAACATTTCAAGCCAAGCAAGGAGATTTTCTAACTCTTGTTCGACAGGGCCTTCACCAAATGCATTGAGTACGGCGTCATGAGCACCGCGGCAACGCTGCTTTGCATTGGCAATACTTGTTAATGCGCGGCAGTAAAAACCATCAGCATTTTTTCCACGAGTTCGCTCTTCTGGTGAAAACAAAATAAACCAACGTGGAGGAATTATCCACGTCTCATTGAGGATATGTGGAACTTTATCTTCAAGCAGATCAACACCTGCAGTGATTAAATCTTCCATCGCAGGAGAAATAAAATATGGAACAACAGTGCTTGGAAGAGATTCTTTGAAATTATCCAGCGCTCCCCAGCAACGCATCGCAGTTGCCCAGGGTGCTACGTAACGGATTCCATCACGATCAAAAATGTGGACACCATCTGCTCGACCAGCAGGAGGTTCAGGTTGAACAACGCGATGTAGCGCTAACTCTTCTTCTTTGTTAAAAGAGAATGGATCGACCTCTAAACTTTGCCAGCGTAAACGGTCGGCGGGTTCAAATGCCGACAGTGGTTCGTAGATACGAAGTGAAGCTACGTACGGTGTTGGTCTCACGCACGTGGAATGTAGTTGCCCTCGGCAAAGGGATCATCATCATCTTTGCGTGAGGTTGTATCGATCTCGCCATGAAGTTCTTTGGCTAGACGATCTAAATCCATATCTTGCGCGTTGTACTTCAAATCACGAGCAACTTTGGTTTGCTTTGCTTTTGCGCGGCCGCGACCCATGGGCGACCTCCTTCACTAATTTCTTTGCG
>JBIIZR010000038.1:0-7346 GCA_044346185.1 Candidatus Planktophila sp. | reverse complement strand
GTCTATGTAAGGCTGAAGTTATGGGTCACCGCGAATTCACATTCACGAAGTTGTACATCTCTGCATAATGATTCTGATTTCTGAAGATGTATGGGGAACTCCCTTCCAAGTACTGGAAGGGAGTTTTCCCATTACTCGTAATGATGATTTATGGAATAACCCTGAAGAACTTAAAGCTGCTCTGAAGGATGTAAAGGCACTTGTTGTTCGCAATAGAACTAAAGTAACCGCCGATGTCATCGCAGCAGCACCTAATCTCAAAGTGATTGCTCGCGCAGGTGTTGGTTTAGACAATATTGATTTAAAGGCTGCAGATGCCGCAGGTGTTGTAGTTGTTGCAGGACTTGGAGCAAACGCGGTTAGCGTTGGTGAATTAACTCTTGGTCTTGCACTGTCGCTACTTCGTAATGTTCCAGGCCATGATGTAGCTACTCGTGATGGTGGTTGGGTGCGTACCCCTGGACGCGAGTTATCTGGATTAACGTGGGGTCTCTTGGGCTGTGGAGCAACCGGTGTTGCAACAGCTAAATTGATTCAAGGTTTTAACTGTTCCGTGCTGGGGTATGACCCATATGCAAAGAATCTGTCAGGAATTGAATTAACAACTTTTGAAGATGTTTTGAAGCGCAGCAATGTCATTAGTATTCATATGCCATCAACGCCAGAAACAAATGGAACCATTAATGCTCAGACTCTTAGCCTGATGAAGCCAGATGCGATTATCGTCAATGTTGGTCGTGGAGAAGTCATTAACGAGGCTGACCTAATGGCAGCGCTAAAGGCGAAAACTATTGCTGGGGCAGCTCTCGATGTACGCGCACAAGAGCCTCCGACAAAAGGTGAAATGGAAACGATCTCTAATCTCATCCTTACCCCGCACGTCGCAGGAATAACCAAAGAGAGTCAACTACGCATTAATCAGATTCTGACGGCAAACATAGAATTAGTATTGAACTCCAAGCCCGCCACACATGCAGTTGGTGCATTAAAGGAAAGCAGTAACTAAATGCCACAGTTAACTGTCGGAACAGCAATCGCAAAAGCACAAGAGTTGCTCGAAGCGGCAGGTGTTCCTTCAGAACAAGCTGCAACAACTGCTCGCTGCATCGTTGCAAGTGATCGTTGGGGGATCGGTAGTCACGGATTAATGCGTCTGCCTTTTTACCTTGCTCGTTTGCAGGCTGGCGGAATTAAGCCAGCTGCTCAATTGAAAACAGTTACAGATCTGCCAAGCCTTGTTGTTTTTGATGGCGATGATGGATTAGGTCATTGGCAGTTGCAGAAAGCTGCAGAAATTGCAGCAGAACGTGCATTGGTTAATGGAGTCGCAGCTGTTGGTGTTGGCCGCTCTAATCACTGTGGCGCGCTAGGAATTTATGTTTGGCCAATGATTAATCGTGGATTAGTTGGAATCGCATTTAGTACAGGGCCAGCTGTTATGCCGCCATGGGGTGGAAACAAAGCATTGCTTTCTACATCGCCGATTGCCGCTGGAATTCCAACAAATCCTCCGACAGTTGTTGACCTTGCAACCAGCGCAGTTGCACGAGGAAAGATTCAAGCAAAGGCACAAGCAGGTGCTGAATTAGAACCTGGTTGGGCGTTTACCAAAGATGGTGCACCAACAACAGATGCAAAGGAAGCACTTGCAGGAATGCTCGCACCATTAGGTGGCGTCAAAGGTTATGCAGTTGCAGTTCTTGTTGAATCTTTAACCGGAATGTTGATTGGCCCAACTCTTGCAAAGAACATTCCAGATATGTTCGCTGCTAGCCAAGATGCACAACCTCAGCAAATTTCTCACTTTGTAATTGCAATTGATGCAGCTAAATTATCTGTTGATGGTGCTAATAACCGCACCAATGAGTTTGTTTCCGAGGTTGGTGCAGCAGGCGGACGCCTTCCAGGTGCCAACCGCGTGAACCCTGAAAAACTCAACCTCGAAGATGAAATAACCATTACCGATCAAGTCTTTTCACAATTAGGTTTCTAAATGGTTAAGACCTACGCACCAGGCTTCGGTTTGATTGGTGTACTGGTTGCTATTGCATTTCAAATTAACAATATGCAGTCGGCGATTAGCCCACTCGCCTTGTGTGTGGCCTTTGGATTTTTGGTTGCAAACTTTGCCCAGTGGCCATCATTTGCCGCACCTGCAACCAAGGTTTCGAGTAAAACAATTATGCGCATTGGTGTTGCTTTATTGGGTGCACAAGTAAGCGTTATATCTCTAAAAGAGATCGGCCTTAAAGGCGTAATCACGGTCGTGATAGTTGTTACCTTTACAATTTTTGGAATCCTTGGGTTATCAAAGCTTTTCAAGATGTCTGGCGAACTTGGATTACTTATTGGTGTGGGTTTTGGTGTTTGCGGTGCAACTGCAGTTGCTGCAATTAAGCCGCAAACTCGTGCCACAGAAGAAGAGACTTCATATGCGATTGGTTTGATTGCTCTGTGCGGAACTCTCTCTATTTTTATGCTGCCATTAATTGGCCACGCACTTAATCTTGATACTCGCCAGTTTGGTGCCTGGGCAGGAGCTGCGGTCCATGATGTTGGTCAAGTCGTGGCAACAGCATCTGTGTGGGGAGATGATGCAGACAAGTATGCAATCGTGATTAAGCTTTCGCGGGTTTGTTTACTTGCACCCATTGTTTTGATTCTTTCAATTCGCCATCGTCGTTGGTTAACTTCGCAGGGTAAGCAAGAAGTTGAATCTGCAAAGGTTCCACTGATCCCATTCTTTGTACTTGGCTTCATCGCGGTTGCAGTTCTGAATAACCTTGTTGATATCAACGATGGCCTGCATGACAACATTGTTTTGTTCAGTAAGTTAATGCTTGGAGCAGGGTTAGTTGCCCTGGGGTCAGGCGTTCGCTGGAAATCAATTCGCGCAATTGGTCCACGCCCAATGGCTATGGGAATGCTGGCCTGGGTGCTTGTGGCAGGGGTAGCACTCGCGGCGGTCAAGATTACGGGTCTTTGACATATACCCCCGGGGGTATGGTAAGTTCTCCTTAGTAACTACTACTAAGGAGTTAAATTATGTGTTCACCCGTTACATGCCATGTTTGCAAGAAGGCCACTTGGTCGGGTTGTGGCCAGCACATCGAAGAAGCGTTAGCTGGAGTTCCTGAAGCAGATCGCTGTAAGTGCTAATTATGGCTACCAAGAAGATTACTCATGTTCTTTCAGATGAAGAACAAATCATTGCAATTGCAAAGCGCATCAAGCGAGCTCAAGGCCAACTTGGCGCTGTAGCCCGCATGCTTGAAGAAGGCCGCAACTGCGAAGAAATCGTTACACAGATGTCAGCTGTTTCAAAGGCGGTTAACACCGCTGCCTTTACCTTGATTTCGGCAAGCCTTAAGGAATGCATTGTCGAGGGCAAAAACAACTCTGAGGCGGTTACCGCGCAGCTTCAAAAACTATTTTTAAGTCTGGCATAAGGGAGAAAGTCATGAAGAGAATAATTGCTTTAATTGCAGCTGCATTGTTGCTTGCTGGATGTTCATCATCTTCGAGCGCGATGGATTTAAGCGTGTCAGAGTTTTCATCAAAGATTGCCGAATCAGGTGTTGTCACACTAGATGTACGGACACCAGCTGAATTTGCAGAGGGCTACATTGAAGGTGCGCGCCTGATTGATTTCCAAAGCGGAAACTTTGAGAACGAGATTGCAAAACTTGATAAGAATGCCACTTATGCGGTTTATTGCCGCAGTGGCAATCGTTCAGGTCAAGCAGTGAAAGTCATGCAGGAAGCTGGCTTTACCAATGTCTTCAATATGAACGGTGGAGTCATTGATTGGGCTAATGCAGGTCTGCCATTGGTTGGAAACTAATGCGCGTAATCATTATTGGTGGTGTGGCTGGGGGAATGTCCGCAGCAACACGTTTGCGTCGTTTAGATGAATCCGCCGAGATCATTGTTCTTGAAAAGAGCGGACATGTTTCTTACGCCAACTGCGGCTTGCCGTATTACGTCGGCGGTGTGATTGAAAATGAGAAAGATCTTCTCTTACAGACTCCCGCAAGTTTGCATGCGCGTTTTCGTTTAGATGTTCGAGTCAGCACAGAAGTTCTTGCGATTAACCCAGGTAAAAAAGTTGTTGCAATCAAGAATCTGATAACTGGTGAGACTTCAGAATTGGATTACGACAAGTTAATTCTTAGTCCAGGTGCATCACCTGTTGTTCCACCAATTCCAGGCATCGAACGTGGAATGACCTTGCGTACCGTTGAAGATGTAGGAAAAATCGCTGCAAGTGTTGGCAAGAAGCCAGCTAGTGCTGTTGTAATCGGTGGCGGATTTATAGGCGTTGAAATTGCTGAAAACCTTGTTCATCGCAAAATTCCAACTGCACTTGTTGAAGCAACAGATCAAGTACTAATGCCTTTAGATCCAGAGCTTGCAACTTTGGTTGCCAATGAAATGCGTTCACACAAAGTTGATCTACGTCTTGGATCTAGCGTTGTAAAGATTTCGCCCGATTCTGTGGAACTATCTAATGGAGAAATCTTGCCAGCCGAGATCGTTATCTTGGCAATCGGTGTTCGTCCCGAGATTGGCTTAGCAAAGGCGGCCGGGCTTGAGATCGGCACCCGCAACGGAATCAAAGTTGATGAGTTCAATCGCACCAGCAATCACGATATCTATGCTGTTGGTGATGCTACAGAAAAAACTGATGCACTTGATGGAAACGCAACTCTGGTTCCCCTAGCAAACCTTGCGAATCGTCATGGTCGCGTAGTTGCAGACCACATCTGCGGTAAAACTGTTCGTCCGGTTAAAACAATTGGTACCGCAATTGTTAAAGTCTTTGATTTAATGATTGCAACTACAGGCTGGAACGAAAAGCGCTTAAAGGCGGCAAATCGTCCACACCAAGCAATTCATATTCATCCAAACTCACACGCTGGTTACTATCCAGATGCGAAGCAGATGACTTTAAAGTTGATCTTTGATCCAAAGAGCGGCGAAATTCTTGGCGCACAAGGTATTGGTGTTGAAGGTGTTGATAAGCGAATAGATGTTATTGCAACTGCTATACGCGGAGGAATTACTGCACCCGAACTTGCTGATCTTGAACTCGCATATGCACCACCATTTGGTTCTGCAAAAGATGCCGTCAACATGTTGGGCTATGTCGCCGAAAATGTTGTTTCAGGTGTTTCTAAGGTTGCACAGTGGAATGAGATTGATGAGTATCGTGAAAAGGGTTACGAACTTCTTGATGTTCGCTCTGAAGCCGAATGTGGTCGGGGAATTATTCCTGGGGCGATAAACATTCCGGTAGATGAAATTCGTGATCGATATTCAGAGCTAAAAAACAAGAACCTGTTGGTTAATTGCCAAGTTGGCTTGCGTGGCCATACAGCTTCAATGCTTTTGAAAGAACTTGGTTTCAACCCGGTAAATCTTGATGGTGGTTATCTGACTTGGATTAATTCACCTGCAGCCTCTAAATAGGTAGGATCTTCACCATTGACTTGAAGATATGGAGCCAGTGGTGAAGAAGTTACGTTTAGCGGTAATAGGTGGAGGACAGTTTTCATCCTCTTTTATCCATTTATTTCAAGCACACCCATTTGTTGAAGAGGTTGCCTTAGTTGAGCTAAACCCTGAAAGACGGGCCAGCATTGCCGATAAATTTTCAATCAAGCAAACATTTGCAAGCCTTTCAGAGCTTTGGAAGAGTGATTTTGATGCGGTAGCAATCTTCACTCCCCGTTGGACTCACGCGCAGATTGCCTTAGAGGCAATTCAAAATGGCCGTCATGTTTATACCGCCGTTCCAATGGGTATTACTCAGGAAGAAATTTCACAACTAGTTGAAGCGTCGAGTAAAACTAAGCTCACTTACTTTATGGCAGAAACAAGTTTCTATTATCCAGCTGTAGTTTTTTCACGTAAAAAGTTTGCAGAAGGCCAGATGGGTAAATTTGTCTACGGTGAAGGTGAGTACCTGCATGACATGTCTCATGGATTTAGTGATGCATACGCAGCTAATGGCGGCGATGATTGGAAATCAACTGCAAGCTTTCCACCGATGCTGTATTCAACGCACTCTGTTAGCACAATCCTTTCGGTAACTGGCGCTCAAGCAACTTCAGTCACGTGCATAGGACTAAATGACACCGCAGGTGATGGAATCTTTGATTCAAATGTCAGTATGTGGAAAAACGATCAGAGCAACCAAATTGCATTGTTTGAAACAAGTGATGGTGGGGTAATGCGAATCGCCGAATTGCGACGTGTCGGAACTGCGCCCTTGGAATCAACAGTTCGGATGAGCATTTTTGGTACTGAAGGTTCTTTTGAGCAGCAAGTTGGTTACGCATCATGGGCAACCAAAAATTCTTTTGACATTATTACTGATGAAATCGGAACATTTTCAGATGTAGAAAATCCATATTCACTTAAACCCGATTACATTCCACCAAATCTTTGGGATGGTGGATTTGCGCGAGTACATGATCGCTCGCAATTGCCGAAAGAATTTGTCGGTCTTTCCAATGGACACGGGGGATCCCATCAATTTATGGTCGATGACTTTGTGATGGACGCCGTAGGTGAGCGAAAAGCTCCCATGAATGTCATCGATGCGGCCAGGTACACAATCCCTGGGGTCTTAGCCCATCAATCAGCCCAAAAAGCCGGTCAAAAGCTTCAAATTCCGCAATATTCAGCGTATTTGTAACCCTTTTGTTACCTGAACTTCCTATCAATTAAGCCTGCCCAGGCGTACATTTCATGACGTCCAAGGGATTTGACCCCTCAAAGCCCAATGACCTTCGAAGGCTCAATTAATAGAAAAGGACGATGATGTCAGATCAAAATAATGGCATTTCCCGCCGCTCAGTACTTAAGGGTGCTGCAGTTGGTGGTTTAGGAATCGCAGCAGGTGGATCACTACTTGCAGGCTGCGGAAGTAAAGATGTCGGCCCAATGAAGTGGGGCGGCCGTGGACTAGAAGAATCTTCAGTTCAGTGGCACGAAGCGGTTAAGACTGCTTACGAGACAGCAACTGGTAACACAGTAACTCTCAACATGAACGATTCAAATGCGTTCCAGAATAACCTTTCACAATATCTACAGGGAACACCTGATGATGGTTTTGACTGGATGGCTGGATACCGTATGCAGTTCTACGCAGATCAAGGTCTACTAGAAGATGTTTCAAGTGTTTGGGATGAAATCGGTGATCAGTTCGCTGAGTCATACAAGATTGCATCAACAGGATCAGATGGAAAGCAATACTTCCTTCCAACATCTTGGTACCCATGGGGACTTCACTACCGTAAGTCAACAATGACAGAGCTTGGTCTAGATCCTGAGAACAT
>JBIIZR010000092.1:0-7350 GCA_044346185.1 Candidatus Planktophila sp. | reverse complement strand
ACCGTTGCTGTATTGCCTTGGAAGTGATTGGGAGCTGGGATTGATTCCCCTCGGCTCACAACCATGCGTAAACCCGTGCGATTGCTCGGATCTACATCCCGATCAATACGGAACAGCGTTACTGGTCCGGTCTTGAGCGGAAAATTACCTGCAACGCCAAGTTTGCGATTGCAGTGTGTTGATTGGGTTGCATTCTTTGGATCAGCTGCAAGCTTTGTTGCCGCAGATCCACAGTGCCACAAACGAACTAAACCTTGCGAAGCGTCGAGGTCAACGATGTCAACTAAATAGTTTTCATCAGAACCAAGTGCTTCACACATCATCATGGTTACAGCACCTAGAACATCGCGCTCACATGTTGTTACTGTGCCGCGATCTGCAAGGCGTCCAAGTGATGAACAAATGCAGGCTCCCATTTCTGTAGGAAACTCTGGCCAGCAGCGAATCGCAATTGCATCAAGTAGCTCATCTTCACGCCATTTATCTAACGCAACTTCTACCCCATAAACTTTTTTTGCTTCATCAATATTTACTGATGCAAGTGAAGGCTGCTCGGCAAGTGCTCCGGCATATGCAAGTTCGCGGACTTCTTCTTTAATTTCTGAAATCTTTCCGAAAGCATCATCGATAGTTATCTGTCGGATATCTAAACCAAAAAGCGAACGGATTTGCTGTGCATCGTAAACGCATGGAGTAAAACCAATCGGAGCATCGCCGACTGCGCCAATCTTTTTTCCTTTCAGCCAATCAAAAGCTTTTTGTGCATCCGCTTCTGTTCCAAGTTCACCAGTAACATTTTTAGGAGTTGTTGCCTCTGGCAACTTTCCTGCGAGCGCATCTTTAATTGCAGCTCGGACTTGTGGTTCATCAGCATTTCCATGAATATGGCGAATTGATTGACCAACATTCATTAGCGCATGCGCGGCAAGATTAACTCCGCACATCGAATTAAGCTTTAGCCGTTCGCCAACTTCGCCAGGTTCGCGCATTGACCAACCAAGAATTGGGCCTTTCACCTTTCCTAGAAGCTCCACAGCCGGTGATGCATCGGAAAATGAAGCCATAAACAAAATGTGAAGGTCTGCATCTGGAAGCGTCACAGCAGCAACATCTTCGACGGTCATAACTAGTTCTGCTGGTCCGACCACGGTCGCACCTAACTCGATAATGAGTTCCCGGGCGCTGTCGAAATTTGCTTGTGCGTGAGCGAGATCAAAGGTTGGACGCGCTAGTGCGACAAGAGCGACAGTGCTCATTTAACCTCCAGTGGTAAGACCTCTGAGCAGAGGGTGCCATTGGTGCCTGCGCAAGTCAATCCCATATGGATATGTTTATCAAAGCGTTACAGTCAGAGTTATGGTCGATTCCCGCCCTTAATCTACGATCACAGGAATGGGGAAGCTATGAGTTCACGATTATTGGTCCTAAAAGAGCCTGCAGATGTCTATAAGGCCTTTGCGGAGGATCTTGCGGGTGAGATTCAGCGTGCAAACGAGTCTGGCAAGGCTCTCACTTTAATCTTGCCCATCGGCCCCATCGCCCAATACCCAATTCTTGCAGAGATTTGTAACCGCGACAGAATTTCTTTCCGTAACGTGTTCATTTCTTTGATGGATGAATACTTAGATTGGCAAGGAAGGCCCATCCCTCTTTCAAACCCTCTTAGCTTTCAGGCGGTTTTCGAAGGCTTCTTAAATCTGCTTGATGAGGAGTTACGTCCTTCCAGGTCGCAGTGGGTCGTTCCTGATCCCTTTGATATTGATCGCGTTGAAAAATTCTTTGAATCAAAGGGCGGGGTGGATGTTTGCTACGGTGGTGTTGGAGTACATGGCCACATTGCATTTAATGAACCTCCGGTAAGTCGATACGGAAAAGTTTCACTTGAAGAGTTCTCTGAATCAAAAAGTAGAGTCGTCGTTTTAGCTCCTGAAACATTTGTGATCAACGCTCTTCGTGCAAAAGGTGGAGAGTTTAGAAACTTTCCCACAATGGCGGTCACGATTGGCATGGAACTTATTCTTAGTTCAAAGAGAATACGTTTGTTCTGCGATGGCGGAACAAGACAGCAAGAGGCCATCTATCAATTTGAATATGGCGATGTGGATGTGAGCTATCCAGTTTCAATTTTAAGAAATCATGGTGATGTGATGCTTACCGCTGATGAATTAAGTGCTTCGAAAGCAATCAATGGGAAATAAATTTTGGTTTGCATCTGCAGTTTTTGACGGAGCGATTCATAAAGATGTACAGGTCACTGCCGAGTCAGGTGTTATCGCAGAAATAAAGGTTGGCGTAGAGCAGCCTAAAGGCGCTATTTCTTTTGGTGGAATGGGACTACCCGGATTCATAGATACTCATTGCCACGGCGGAGGGGGATTCTTCTTCTCAGATCGTGAAGTGAGAAACATTGAATCTATTGCGAATTTTCATCTAATGAATGGCACAACTACACTTTTTGCATCATTAGTTACCGAAGATAAAGAGAGTTTGAAATCACAGGTCGGTCAGTTGGGATCAATTCTGCCTTTATCTACAATCGCTGGAATCCATTTAGAAGGTCCATGGTTGTCTAGCAAGTTTAATGGTGCCCATGATGTTTCATCTCTTCGAGCCCCCGAGTTATCTGAAGTTAGAGATCTGTTTGAAGTTTCTAATGGAAATCTAGTTTCGGTCACCATTGCTCCAGAATTAGAAAATGCAATTGAGGCCATCTCTTTGTTACGTTCGCTGGGTGTGAATGTTGCACTGGGGCACACAGATGCGAATGCAGAAGAAACTGTTTTGGCGATAGCAGTGGGTGCAAAAGTCGTTACCCATTTTTATAGTTGTATGCGCCCAATAAGTCATCGTGCTTCTACGCTTGCTTTAGAATCACTTTACAATCCAGGTATTTTTCTTGAATTCATCCTAGATGGAAGCCATATTCAAAACAAGGCGATACAGCTTCTGCTTGATGTCGCACAAGATCGATTGATCGCTGTTACTGATGCAATTTCTGCGGCAGGTATGCCCGATGGTGAGATAAATCTTGGAAAGCTTTCCGTGATAGTTCAAGATGGGGTGGCAAAGTTAAAGGGAAGTGATTTGTTGGCAGGAAGTACTTTGACCATGAATAAGGCATATAAGTTCTTGATGGATAACTTTGATGTGAGCCCCGTGAAAGCTGTTAACTATTTTTCAACAAATCCAGCAAGAGTTTATAACCTTGAAAATGTCGGAAGTATCGAGGTTGGTAAACTGGCAAATTTTGTTATCGTAAACAATGAGAACGAGGTCGTCTCAGTTGTATATAAAGGTGAAGTTGTTTCGCCAGCCTAGATTTACACTTTTCTAGCGCAAAAGATTATTTCTGAAGAATAAAGGCCCTACTTCTACCTTTGACTTCAAAAGCGGGCCATTCTGGGTCAATAGAAAGCAGCTTTACTCCTGAGTTAGTAGCAACAATGGTGTCTTCAGCCTTCCAACCCTTGCCAGTTGGATTCCAAGCGATGGGTTGGTTGGATTGGATTAAGTGTGCACTGGTCTGGTTAGCTGGCCAATCACGGGGCAAGAACCCAGTTGGACCACCTTGGTGATGCTTTGTCCATTCATCGGCATCAAAACCATTGGCTGGATATGCGGCTATAGCTGCATTTATTGGATCTGAAAATGAATTACCAACAATCGTCGCATCCAGTAAAGCTGCTTCTACCTTGAAGATTGATGTGTAATCGGCAATCATCTGATCAGTAACTTCACCAAAAGTGACAATTCGAGTAATGGATGCGATTAAACCTTTTCTCTTTGCACAAATTGATGCAGAGACCCGATTGCCTACTACTGAATCTGTCGGAAGTGGATGTCTAAATTTGTGAACTCGCTCTTGGCCCGCAACGCCTAAGAATGCAATTTCAAGGTCTGCTTGCCACAAAGAATGCGTAATCAAACCAGCAACATCAATTTCACGATCCGTGCTTTCTACTTGCTTCATAGCATTTCCTAGAGCAACGGCCGCGTCAATACAAATATCTTGGAAACGAGCAAGATCTGATTCAATTAATGAAGCTCGCATCATTTCAACTTCAACACCGAAATCGATTCGGTCTGCACCAGGCTGATCGCTTCCAACTTTTGAACCAGTTGGAAGTAGTGGGTCTCGTCCTTCGGACCATTTAATTGTTTGAACGCTAACTTCGGGTGGCAATTCTTCAGCAATAAGTCGTGGAGCTTCGACAACATTGGTTATTGCTGTTGCAGAATCTTGGGTAATGATTAAATCAAAGCAAGCCATGTCGATAGTCGTAGGAACATGAGCACGGCCAGAGATCGCCCAAGCAAGGTTTGGATTACGGCGCAATACAAAAGCATCGAGCCCTTTAGCCTTCATCAAATCGCGAAGTGGCTGAATTCGTTCATTAAACACGCTCATAGGCCGATGCTACAGGCGCCCAGCTTGATGAACGCGCTTTAAGAACTCTTGAGTCTTTGGATTCTGCGGATTGTGCAATACCTGTTCGGCGGTTCCGCGCTCAACAATATTCCCTGATTCCAAGAAGCAAACCTCGTCTGCGACCTGTGTAGCAAAGCCCATTTCGTGGGTTGCAAGAACCATAGTCATTCCATCACTCTTCAAATCACGAACAGCAGTAAGAACTTCGTTAACTAAAACCGGATCTAGGGCAGATGTAACTTCATCAAGCAGGAGCAAACGAGGGCTGACCGCCAGTGATCTAATGATCGCTACGCGTTGCTGCTGACCACCACTGAGACGATCGGGGTATTGATCGGCTTTATCAGCTAAATCAAATCGCTTTAATAGGTGCATCGCGTGAGCATTAGCTTCATCTTTGCTTTTGCCGTGGACTTTAATCGGTGACAAGGTGATGTTTTCTAAGACCGTCTTGTGCGGGAATAGATTAAATGATTGAAAAACCATGCCGAGTCGTCGACGTACATCATCAACATTAATTAGCGGATCAGAAATCTCTTGTCCATCCAAAAAGATCTGTCCATCATCAATGGATTCCAGCAAGTTAATACAACGAAGCAATGTTGATTTTCCAGATCCGGATGCACCAATTAAAACAGTTGCTGTGTGCTCTGGCACAGTAAAGGATAAATCCTTTAGGACAAGTTCGGCACCAAAGGATTTCCGAATGTTTACGAGCTCCAGGACGTTACTCATTAGATCGCACCTTCTGAATTCTGAGCACTAGTGCGTTGCCTGATAGCGCGATCCGTATAACGAGTCATTGGGATAGTTATAAGTAAAAACAAGATTGCAGCTACAACATAGGGAGTGTAATTAAAGGTACGGCTGGCGTTGATTTGCGCTGCTCGTACAGCATCTGTCACACCCAAGATTGAAACCAGGCCTGTGTCCTTTAACAGTGAGACAAAGTCATTAAGAAGTGGTGGGACTACTCGGCGGATTGCTTGAGGTAAAACAACAAAGCGCATTGTTTGTCCCGAAGTTAAACCTAAAGAACGAGCTGCTGCGCGCTGACTAGGGTGGATAGATAAAATTCCACTTCGAATAACTTCGGCAACGTAGGCAGAATATGTAAGTACTACTGCAACTGTTCCTAAGAAAATGACGTTGCTCGATACACCTTTAAGTCCAAGAGCTGGAACTCCGAAACCAACTAACAAAATAATCAAGATAAGTGGTGCGCCACGGAAGATATCAACGTAGGCGGTAGCTAAAAATCTAAATGGTGTTAAGGCTGGAGATTTAGTCGTGCGCATTAGTGCTAGACCTAAAGCAATAACTCCGATTGCTGCTCCCCCGATAAATGTGAGCTGCAAATTAATCCACAATCCTTTAATGACAGTTGGAAAAACTTCCTTGCCGTATTCAATGTCGAAGAAAGTTGTCTTAACTGTTTCCCATCCTGGGCTGGTCACCAGAATTACAAATAATGTACCAAGCACAAAAAGAGAAGAAGCCGCAGCAATACCTGCTTGCTTGCGGCTTATTGCGCGCCGGGATTTGCGGCGTTGAATTTCGCGTGAGCTTGGCGACCACGCAGAGCTTTGCTTCTCTGACATGGCCGCCAAACTACCGCTTCTACTTCTTCTTTATTCAGGCTTCAATACAGGAGCGCCAGCATCAGTTGCTAGCCACTTATCTGTAATTGCTGCCAATGTTCCATCTGCAGTGATTGCATCAACTGCGCCAGAAACACATGAAGTCAGCTTGCTGCCCTTAGTTAGCAAGAGGCCAAATTGATCTCCTGAACCTGTTGAAGGCAACTGACCAACGATAATTCCGTTAGGAACTTCAACACCTGACAGATAGAAAGCAGTTGGTAGATCTACTACTAGACCATCAATCTGCTTGTTCTTTAGTGCTGAAACACCAGCTGCGTTGTCATTGAATACCTGTGGTGTTGAACCGATCTGGTTTTCAATTGCATCTAGTGATGTTGTTCCAACAGCTGCGCCAAGCTTTGCTCCCTTAAGTTCTGCAAGAGTTGTCTTTCCATCGATCTTGCTTCCCTTGAATGAAACAATTGCTTGAGGTGCTGTGTAGTAAGGAGATGAGAAATCAACTGCATTCTTGCGCTCTTCTGTAATCGAGAACTGCTGCAAGTTGAAGTCAAAGTTCTTTTCACCTGGTGTTACAGCTGAATCAAATGTTGTACGAACCCATGTGACATCTGCTGCATCAAATCCGAGTTGTGTTGCAACTGCGTATGCAACTGCGCCCTCGAAACCATTTCCGGTCTCTGGTGCATCGTCAATGATCCATGGGTAGTAAGCAGGCTCGCCAGTTGCGATTGTTAGCTTGCCTTCAGTTACCAATGCAAGATCTTCTTTTGCACATGATGCTGCTTCAGATGTTGAAGAATCTGAAGATGAGCAACCTGAAAGTGTTAATGCTGCTGCAATTACAACAGCTGAAAAAATACCGAAACGCTTGTTCAACGTAATCTCCTAATTTGTCAGGGGATCATCACTAACTAAACTAACAAGATCAGGAAAGTTAGTTAGACCCACGCTTGCCGATGATGGTGGCTATCAGCCTGGTCTTCACCCGGAGCACCCCGCCGCGGTGGAGGGTTGCCGTCCAGTTAGCCGGGGCTTAATGCTGGAACTCGTGACCACTGCAAATGTTATTGGTGGGTATGCGAGTTGTCGACTTGCAAACTAAATGCAAAAGAAAGCTGGTGGCGGGTGAAGGATTTGAACCTTCGAAGGCAGAGCCGGGGGATTTACAGTCCCCTCCCATTGGCCGCTCGGGCAACCCGCCAAGGTCGAACAAGTAGTGCGGCAATTATGGATAGTGCGAGGGGAAAGGATACCTTAGGCAGGTACACGCACAAAATGCGTTTTTAGAGTGAAGGAGCCATCACCATGGCAGCAGAT